>JACCSP010000073.1 GCA_013812905.1 Pyrinomonadaceae bacterium | reverse complement strand
AATTCCCTCTCAAGTACCAATGCGGGAACATCGTAGGCTTATAATGAGTAACCTTTTACCCAACTCAGACTCTTTCAACTATCTGTCAAGTAGGCTGTAAGCCCAGGGACATCAACCACGAGCGGGCGGTTACGCTCATACCGCACGAGCCCCCGCCGGCGTAGTTTACCCATCGTCACGGAGACATGCGACCTGTTCATCGCGGCCATCTTCGCCAGTTCTTCATGACCGACATGAAGTGTCACTTGATTCGTCCCTTCCGTGTGTTGCTGACCGGGCGGTGCCGCGAGTTGGAGCAAGAGCCGTCCCAGCCGTTCTTCCGCCCCCCGGTGCGCGAGCACCCCCACGCGAAGGCTCATTTCGCTGAGCCGCTCGCAGAGGGTGAAGGTGAAGTTAACCAGCGCATCTGTGTGCTGCTGTAGGTAGCTCACAAAGTCGCGGTGCTTGATCTCAAGAATTTCGCTCTCGACTACAGCCCGCGCCGTCGTGTGCCGCAACCCCTTTTCCTGCGAACAGAAACATAACTCCCCGAACGGTTCGCCCTTTTCGATCACCTGCATGATGACCTCGTTACCCTCAGAGTCACCCGACATCACCACGATTTGACCGCGGCGAAGAAAGTAAATGCGGTCTGCGCGGTCGTCCGGTCGCCATATATCTGCGCCCTTGCGGTATAGCCTCACTCGACCCAATGAGTCGTCCTTTGGCAGATGTTCAAGAGTCAGCCCTGTCAAACCCTGACAGGATAAGTGGCTCGAGAATCGTTGCAGATCTCTATTCGCCATACTCAGCTCCTATTAGCAACGAAGCTAATAGTAACCACAAGAGCGATGAATGTAACGTTGGCCGACCAACGCAACTTTGTCGAGACTGCCTTTATAATCGAAGAACTTATTAATAAGACCCGAATCAGGCTTTTACCGACGCCATCGAATAGTGATTGGTTTAAGGAGAAATATGAAAATCTTGAACCCGCGCGTCCACGGGTACGTCGACTATCTCTTAGTCGCCGTTTTCCTCTTAGCGCCGACTCTGCTCGGCATGTCCAGCACGCCAAGCGTGATCTCTTATGCGTTGGCCGCGATACATTTCACGGAAACAATTTTGACGGCGTTTCCTTTGGGTCTCGTTAAATTGATCCCGTTCACGCTTCATGGTGCCAGTGAGTTCGTCGTCTCCATTGCTTTAGTGGCATTGCCGTGGGTCGTTGGTTTTGCTTCAGACACTACGGCGCGCAATTTCTATGTGGCTTCCGGTGTACTGATCTTCGTTGTCTGGCTCATAACGGATTACAAGGCTGCGGAAAGACCCGCAATGGCGCGGGCGTAACCGCAGCGAGAGGTCTTTCCTCCTCAATGCGAGAAATGGAGCTAGCAGGTGTTGTCTTCAAAATCGATCCGATGTAATGGCAGCTTTCGCTTCTTCTTGGTGCTTTGCGTCTTGATAGTCACTTTATCCGGCGTTGCCTGCAACCGTAGCAAGGAGGCCGCGCAGGTTAAGACTCCACATCCCGCTTCCGATGGTCCCGGCATCAATGAAAATCCGAATCCTCACCAAACAGGAAACTCCGCTGCCGGTCGGGATGTTTTCCGCTTCGAGACTTTCGGCAATGAAGGTTTCTGGACAGATGCGGCGCGCCTGCCGAAGGGGATGATGGACGCGAAGTTCACTCCCAAACAGGCATTAGAGGCCGGATTGCAGGTTGACATTGAGGCCATTGACCCCGCGATGCGCAAAGCGATGGAAGCGGAACTCAGGACAGATATATCGCCGCAGAACGCTCCCATGCTCAACGACCCCAAGACAACTGTGGCACTCATCAATGCTAATGCCGTGGTGGGTGTTGTCCCTAAAGATTCTAATGGAGATGGAAAGCTGGACATTATAAATGGGGACAAGGTCGGCATCGCCTGCACGATCTGTCACACCATTACAGATAAGTCCGTCTTCGACCTGCCGAAGGGAGGCTCCATCGGTCGCCGCGTTGATGGCCCCGCAGCGCTGACTCTAAACGTCGGCAAACTCTTGGCGATGGCGGCTAACTCAAGAGCTTTTTATCCTAATCTCCAGCAGACGTTCTTAGGAGTGAGCATCGGAAGAGCGCCCTCAGGCTTGGGGCCGGATTCGACAGAGGCAGAGGTTGATGCTTACCTCAATAACCCCGCCTATTACCCGGTCGGCACCTTTGACGAGACGCAGGACGGCAATGGCAATCCCGTCAAAAACACGCCCTTGTTCCGCCAAGACCTGGCCGCGCCGTATGGCACGGCGGGCGAGTTCAGACTCCTAGATGACATCAGCAACTCCTCCTACACCACTAATCTTGATCCGACGACGCTGCTGACGCCTGAAGGGCGACAGTTTCTGGAGATGAAGGCTGGTCCCGCCGGTAAGCAGATGGCCAGCGAGTACGAAAAGATTCTGAAAGACACAGGTGTCACCGGCTACCCCTTCGTTAAAGCTAACCTGACCGGCAAGGTCGGCGACCCGGCGAGCATCGTCGGGCGGCGGGTGGACAACCAGAAACTGCTCGAGATGAACGCTTATCTGGATGCTTTGCAAGCACCCGCCGCGGCACGGGTAAATACGGAGATGGCGGCGCGCGGTCGAGAACTCTTTCGCACCAACTGCACTCAGTGCCACAACGTGGATCAGAGCAAGTTCGTGCCGCCGATGCTGGTGGAGATGAAGGCGATCTGGCCGGGATACACGCCGATTCCTGTGGGCAAGCGGGGCGACTCGAAACTCAGCACTATCTTGAACTCGCCGGGTACGTTTGACGACAAGATGATCGTCGTTGATGCGAGCGACCGGGGCGAGAAGCGCGGTAACGCCATGCCGCTGCTGCTCGATCTGGCGCGCACTAATATCTTCTTGCACGACGGTTCAGTATCGAGCTTGGACAGCCTGCTCGATCCGGCGCGTGGAGAGAATGCCCCGCATCCGTTTTATCTTGCCGGTGCTTCGCAACGGGCAGATATGGTTGAGTTCCTCAAAGGTCTCGACACCAACTCACCCAGCAAAGGGAGTCGAGCGGCGGTGAGTCTACCGGCCGGCCGACAGCAACACTCCGGCTTTCCGTTATGGGCAGGTATGTTCCTTATTGGGGCTGGGATGATCTGGATAAAAATTAGACGAGTCGCATCGAGATAAATATTTGCTGCTAAGAGCACACCTTCCCTCAGCAGAGTTAGACTCAACAAGATGCAAGCTGCGGAAGCAAAAGAGAGATTGGAAGTTGCAGTTACCGGCACGTTCGCCGCGCAGAAGATAGAAGCGTGCGGCGATGTCGGCGAGAAAGCGACGCCGACTGTCGCAAACATGGACGCCGTGCAATCACCCATTGAGAACTGGCCGCCGATGTCCAAGAAGGCAGCAGAGCAAACACTCGACAAGTACGGCCCGCCAAA
>JACCSP010000057.1 GCA_013812905.1 Pyrinomonadaceae bacterium | reverse complement strand
CCAAAAATGATCGCAGAAAAACAAAATTCTCAACGTTTGTTACACGAACTAACACTAATTGCCCTTGATGTCTTTTCGTGGATCGTCTCCTTGGTTGCGGCCCGAAAACGGGCTGCGTCATGTGATTTCGTGGATCGTGATCTTATCAGCGTAATCTGCGGATAGTCGAAATCAGCTTTTACTCTTCGCAGGATCAACCACCGTCGAGGCAGTCATAGCCTTGGTCAATCGAATATTCCCGTTGATGCCGTTAGCCGAGATGGAACTTCCACCTGAACCTATGTGCGCGGAGTAGCTACCATGCTTCGCCTTCTCCAGAACGAAGCCCGGAAGATCGGATACTACATTGCCATTCATGCCGTGAGCTTCGAGATCGACGTTGACGCCTTCACTCAAACGCAGCTCGATGTTCCCATTCACGCCGTTAATGTTGACTGAGTCTTTCTTGAGTCTACTTAGAGCCACCGAGATGTTCCCGTTGATACCGCTGAATTCGGCCGAGCCCGTGGCCTGAGCAACCTCAACCCGACCATTGATTCCGTGGATTTCGATCGGCCCATCAATCTCTCCTACATTAACTGCGCCATTGACTCCCTCGGCAACCAGCGAGATTTCACGCGGCAGTCTTAAGGTGACCCGCTCGGTAGGACTTGAACCAAATAGACGCGCAAAGAATCCGGCATCGCCCTTTTCTCCGCGAATCTTAAGGCTGTTGGGGCTGTTCTCAATTGTGATCTTGCGACGACTAAAGGCCTCAGGGCTTTTGGCTATTCGCTCAATGTAGACGTCGGCGGTTTTGATTTCAGCAGTTTCAATCTTAACTGCGCCATTAATTCCGGCCACTTCTACCTTCGCGCCTGGAGCCAGTTCGTAATTCTTCCGAATTTCCTCCCGGGCCTCCCCTTGCGAGTCGGAGTCGCCACCAAATGCTCGGGGTAGTTCACTGATGCTGTGGCCAGCCTTTGAGTACGAGCGCACGATTCCGGCTACTCCGGCTATGCCCACCAGCAATGCAACTAGAATTATTCGTTTCATTTGGGTCTCCGTGTTTGAAAATCCTGAAGCGTCTGGTTCTGAAACCTTTAACGTCAAAAGAGGACTTTTAGTTTCTCTTCAATTGAGTTCGTTTATGGAAAATTTGTTTAGGAATACTCATTCGCGCTCTTCTCGATCAGTATTAGTATTATTGGGTTAGGGCACACAGGCAATTACCACTCAATCACAGAGCCAAGGAGCGCCCATTCATATATAGAGGGTTAAGATGCGGGGGAGTGCGTCAAGCGTGTGGAATAAGTTTCCTTGTTGTTGACCGCCGTATCGCCAAGACCTGGTCGCTACCGCTCCTCGGTTCTGTGGTTGAGTGGCATCTTGGGACTGGGGGCGAAACTGGATTAACACCCGATTTAGGTATTGCTCCATATTGTGTTGATTACAGCGAGGCCTGCGCTGCAATGAGGTCATCAGTACCACCACGCGGGCAGCGGGTGGGTCCTGGCAGAAGCACGCCAAAAGAACGGGCGCACGCAGCGCGGTAGGGTAGTCCAACACATTGCACATCAGTACCCACCCGCTACCGCATGGTGGTACGTGATGACCTCATAGCCGCGAGGCATAACTATTAGCAGCAACACAATAACTGAGCACAACGATTTTTAGGTCTCTTGACATACGCTCAGCCGCGACATTACAGTCAAGCTATCCAAGATTTCCATTATTAATTTGGTTGGGAAACGTAACTCGGTGCGGCCCGCTTCCCGGGGAAACCACGTTCGGAAACAATGACTGAAAAAGACTCGCGCCATTTGACTGTACTGATTGTCGAGGATGTGGAGGATGCTCGCTATTTCATGAGGTTGGAACTCGAGCAGCTGGGTTATCTTGTTATTGAGGCCGAGGATGGAGCGAAGGCTGTTGAAATAGCCCTCCGTGAGCATCCGAACATTATCTTAATGGACCTTACTCTTCCCGTCATGGATGGGTTGGCAGCAACCTCGATGATTCGTAACGACGAACAAATGAGCAAAGTCCCGATCATCGCCGTTACGGCGCACCAGCAGACGGACTTGCGTGCCGAAGCAAAAGCCTCCGGCTTCGATGCTTATGTGACCAAACCGATCGACATCGCCTGGCTCAACGAACTTATTAAAGGACTTCTCGTATAATCTCCAACGGACGGACAACCTTTCACTACTACAAACCTCCGACCCTGATGGTCACCGACGCTTCAGTCATCTACATTCGCGAGATCACAGAGATTTCGGAGTTGAGAGCGGTTGAGGATCTGCAAAAGGAAGTTTGGGGCTGCAACGACCGCGAAATATTGCCAACTCTCACGCTAGTTCCGCTACTCGAAATCGGGGGCATATTGCTGGGTGCTTTTGCCCGCGTGGAGATGGTGGGGTATGTCCTCGGGCTACCGGGACTTGACGGCGGGCGACCGATTCTTCATTCAGACATGCTGGCTGTGAAGGCCGAATATCGCTCCCACGGCTTGGGATACAAACTGAAGCTCCTTCAGCGAGAGCAAGCATTGGCGAAAGGAATCGATCGCATCACCTGGACGTTTGACCCGCTTCAATCCCGTAATGCCTACCTAAACTTCGCAAAGCTCGGAGTTAAGGCTGACCGCTACAAGGTTAAT
>JACCSP010000035.1 GCA_013812905.1 Pyrinomonadaceae bacterium | reverse complement strand
AACGGTTGGATGCGGCCGACAAGGTCGCGAATCTAATGGGGTGCAAGTCCCCTGCCGTCAATTACCCGATTCAGACGGCTAGCATATCCGACGTGCGGGAAGGTAACGACACGCACGGTGCTCGGAAGTAAAAGTCACAGCTGCCCTGAAGGCGAAAGCGCCAGCGGTAGGAACAACCCGGGTGGCAAGCAAACTTGGAGGCCTGAACATTAAGAAATGACTGCAGCCCCGAAATTACGGTCCGTACTGAAGTCGTTGTACGGGTTTTCGCCGCACTGCCGACCGTGTAACCGTTGCGGGAAGGCCGCCGCTCAGTGGGAAGAAACGGGTACAGGCACCACCGAGAGAGCCGGGGTAAGGGTCCAAGCATCCAAGAAAAGGTTCGCGTCACATAACGTCGGGAAGGTCCCAAAGACCAGCAGCGGATGGTCCAAGCTGCAAGGACTGCCCAGCGAGCGAAAAGCGACAGCTGGGGAGAGGCTTTGGGACTGGCACATGAGGTCGTAAGAGCAACGCGGGGAGTTAACCCTCTCTGGCGCAAAGGACCTCTGGGCACACTGTGTAATGAATTGTGGGCAGGTGCCGGATGCCATGCCGGAAGCGACCTGTAACCCACAGTAGTTACTAGGCTGTGCGTAAACGTCAGTGGGGCTGAGTGTATGTTGGCCATTGACTTAAACTCAACTCGGTGGCGGAAGACGCATGGTGTATGCGGTGGCCTCGAACCGGACTCGGAAAATCCGACCGTCCGGGATCATCGGGCGGCTCTGGGAAACAAAGCTATGGAAGAACTAGGCACCCGCTCCACAATCGAAAGAGTGGAAACGGAAACTCTCTTCCTAAGGTGCTAGTGCGCTCAGTTTCTATCCCACTTCAGAAGGTTACCGAATGTTCTCGACACCCAGCTAAAGCAGGGTGTGAATGAGAAGTCGCTAGCGAAGCCTTTTGTTACAGACCGCCAGTTGTTTGGAAGGTCGCCAGAGCCACGAACCTTGCAGAGTGTTTTCTTAAATGCCTGAATACATTTCCTACCTGCCTCATCTAAATGCCTTTTTGAATACTACGAGCGCCCTGTTTTTGATAGCGGGTTACAGCTTTATTCGGGCCGGATTCATTCGAGCGCACCGAAACTGTCAGATTATGGCCCTCATAACGTCGACGTGTTTCCTGATTTCCTACATTACTTATCACTATTATCATGGCGATACGCGTTTCCTGGGACAGGGAATCGTTCGACCGTTTTACTTTGCAATTCTAATCACTCACGTGATCCTGGCCATTATCATAGTCCCTCTCGTTTTAATTACGGTCTGCCGCGCAGCCCGTGGGGATTTCATCAGACACCGCAGGATAGCTCGATGGACTTTACCTCTGTGGCTCTATGTTTCGGTGACCGGAGTGATTGTGTACTTAATGCTCTATCGCATTTATCCTTCGCAGTTGTAGGGTGGAACTCCGGGTCGGCCTCCGGACGCACATGAAGCTCACTCTTGACGATTGGGTTCGGCAGGGGACGGACACGGAGTTACGCCCTACAATGGAGTCCGTCCGGGACGCGCACCGAGGCAGGCGCGCCGGGATGAAGTCATACGGATGACCGTTAACGGCCACAGTTCCCAACTTAAGATCACGACGCCGGAAGTAAAGCGTGTGCGTGCGTCCGGTCCCATTCTGATTCTCGCTGTCCTATTCGTAGCGGGAGCGTTTCTCACGTGGTATTTCACCTGGTTCGGGCGCGACCTCTCCGATGCAGACATTTCACAGTATCTCGTTGATGAAAAGCATCCGCGGCGAGTCCAACATGCCCTCTTACAGGTCCAACACCGTCTCGAACGCGGGGACCCGACAGCCAAACAGTGGTATCCGCAAATCGTCGGTCTGGCCGGTCATCCGGAAACTGAGTTTCGCCTGACTGCCGCGTGGCTGATGGGTTTCGACAGCAAGGCAACAGATCTTCACCACGCGCTGTTGAAACTTGTGCGAGATCCGGAACCGATAGTACGCCGAAACGCAGCCCTTGCCTTGGTTAGATTTGCAGATCCAAGTGGACGCACTGAGCTCGTGGCGATGCTCAGTCCTTATGTGGTGATAGCGACCGAGGAAGGCGGGGTGGCCAGCACTTTGACGGAGGGAGCCCCACTCGCGCGAGGAACCTTACTCGCTCGCATCAAGCGGCCTGACGACAAATTAGTCGAAGTCAGGTCGCCGCTTCCCGGAAAGTTGGAACGTATCGTCGCCCCGAGCGGTTCAGAGGTCGTACCCGGCGCGGCTATAATGACGATCAATTCGGATGAAGACAGTCTCTGGGAGGCACTGCGCGGCCTTGCGTTAATCGGTGAGCCCCAGGATGTACCGGCTATTGAGCCTTATGCGAGCGGTTCCGTTGCTTCGTCGGATCGCATCAAGCAACAGGCGGCCCTGACAATAAAAGCCATTCAGAGCCGAGCAAAGCAAAATTAGTGGTTTTGATTGGCGATCAGTGTGGCCCGTCGAAAAGGATCAACAATCCACGAAATCACACTAACTGGCATTAGAGGGATTTCGTGTTTGTTCGTGTTTGTTCGTGTAATTCGTGGAGTGTGTGTCCAGTTCCAAACCGCAAAAACAGGAAGACACGAGGGTCAACCCAAAGCACATCAGGCGAAAACAGCTTAGTGTTTCACTCGATAAGTAACCACGACGCAGCCGTTTTTGAAGGCCTTACAACTCAGCAGCTCCAGATCAATCTGATCCTTCATCTCGTAAAAGACTGGAATCCCTGACCCCAGTAAAACCGGGTGGATGTTGAAACCAATCTCATCAATCAAGTTCGCTTCGAAGAGTGTTTTTGCAAAATCGCCACCGCCCATCACGCAAATGTCTTTGCCTTCCTGACCCTTTAACTCCCTCACGAATGCCGCGGCATTTTTCTGGATGATCTCGACGCCCTGCCCTTTGCCTGGGTCCAAGGTGCGAGAGAAGACGTATGATTTGATACCCGGGTAAGGGTTGCTCTTACCTTTACTGCTTTTAAGCGCCACCTCGTAAGTCTTGCGGCCCATTAAGATCGCATCGATAGTCTTCCAATAGTCCGTCATCATTGACGCCGCCTCATCACTCCACATGAGCCAATCAACAGAATGATCCTTTCGGGCAAAGTGGTTATCGAAACTGGTCGCGCCACCGAATGTTACCTTTCGCATTAACCCTCCTTTCAGATTAACAACTATCCTAATTGAGGAGTGGCTGGCGTGTCTTGGCTTTTGATATTAACTACTGTCAAGCGGAGTAGGGCTTCGTCATCATCTGGCAAATACCTGGTGAGGTTCTTTGTAGTTTTGCGAAATTGTTTAAAAAGCGACTTAAATCGTTGTAGCCGATGTTTTGAGAGACGTTAATTATCTCTTCGCCCCTGGCTAACCGAAGAGGCTTTTCCAGCCATCCAAGCGCCCGATCTTTATCTCTTAACCGACCGGAGGAGCTGGCGGTGCGTCCGGAAGAGCGATGCCGTGGAGACCTTCCCAATCCTCAGTGGGAACCATTTCGATAGCGTCCCAGGGACAACCATCCAGGAAAGCGCCGTCCGGACCTTTGCTGATGCACTTCTGGCAACCAATGCAGAGATAAGGATCAACCTCAATGCGGCCGAAGGGTGGGTGATCTTCGTCGGGCACCCAGAACATACACGCCTCGATGGGACAATACTCGACACAGGCAGGTGAGCCCGCACATCCAGTGCAACAGTCTGTGGTGATAGCCAGGATTCTCGGTTTTTTCTTGCGCGTCGCCTTCCCGTCGCCCTCCGACATGGGCCAGTGTTTATCTACAATGTCGTACAAGCTATGTCTCCCGGGGCTTCCGTGATTACCAACCTAAGGCTGACTCTAACATAGCCTTGTTGATTTCCTCAACGATTTGTGTCGTTTACCTATTTCGCTTGAAGCAGTGGCAACAGGAGAGTTAAATAGAGAAAATCCGACAAAGGGAGATTAACATGGAAACAATTGCGGGTATCTTTGACTCGCGCTCAGATGCCGAACGCGCGGTTTACGGGCTTCGTTCCGCAGGGATCGCAACAGATAGAATCGCCTTCCTGACTCCGGGAACAAGTGATGAAAAGGTTGAGTCGGCGGTGCCTACTACCGACACTGAACAACCGGGAATGGGCAAGGCGATGGGCGGAGCTGTTGGCGGCGCGATGGGAGTGGCTGGAGGAGCTTCGCTGGGTGCTGCTGCGGCAAGTCTATTGGTTCCTGGCGTGGGACCTGTACTTGCCGCAGGTATTATTGGGGCCGCGATACTGGGACTTGGCGGAGCCGCCACCGGCGCAGTAGCCGGCGCGGCTATGGAAAACGAATTGGCCACGGGGTTATCGCGCGACGAGTTGTATCTATATGAAGACGCCTTGAGACAAGGGCGATCCATTGTTGTTGCCTATGCCGAGGACGAGAATGCGGAGGAACGCGTGCACAATGTTCTGGCCCAGGCTGGGGCCGAAAGCATCGACGCGGCGCGCGAGAGTTGGTGGCTGGGCTTGCGCGATGCAGAAGAAGAGCACTACCAAACCCAGGGTGGTGACTTTCAGCATGCTGAGGTTAGCTACCGCCGCGGCTTCGAAGCGGCGCTAAATCCTAAGAGGCGAGGCAAATCCTACGAAGAGACGGCTTCAGAGTTGAAAGAGGCTTACCGTGAATCAGGCACTGACGATGCTTTCCGTCGTGGCTACGAGCGCGGTCAGCATTATCAAAAGGCAATAAAGGAAAGCATCAAGAGTTGAAGGAACTGCTGCTGAATCTGACTCTCCTGATTGGTATTCTGGGCCTTAGCGCAGTCATTACCAGCTGGTTCGCGCGTACAATGTACATCCGCTGTCCGGCCTGCGGCACTCTGAATGCCAAACGGCGAACTAGGTGCCGGTCTTGCGAGCGCGATTTTAGCTCATCGTCCTAATTCTGGTTCCGATCAAGTCTAAACATGTCACCTGAACCCCAACCTAAAACTCCGCCCGAATGGCAGACACATGCGGAGAAGACCAACTATCGCGAAACACCCAACTACGACGAAACGATATCTTATGCGAAAAAGCTCGGTGCTGCTTCGCCGCTGATCAGATACACCTCATTTGGACATAGCGGAGAAGGGCGTGAGCTGCCGCTCCTGATTGCATCCCAGGGGGATACGTTTACGCCTGGTGCAGCACGAGAGACAGGCAAGGCGGTAGTGCTCATTCAGGCTTGCATTCATGCTGGCGAGCCCGATGGCAAAGATGCCGGTTTCGCTTTGTTGAGAGACATTGCCATTACCAAAACGCAGGCGGGGTTGTTGGATAATGTAGTAGTGCTTTTCATCCCCATCTACAACACTGACGGGCACGAGAGATCCAGTCCCTACAACCGTATCAATCAAAATGGCCCCACTGACATGGGCTGGCGTGCCACCACTACCAACCAAAATCTTAACCGCGACTACATGAAGGCCGATACGCCTGAGACTCGAGCCTGGTTAGCTCTCTGGAACGAGTGGAACCCTGATTTATTCATGGATTGCCACGTAACCGACGGAGCTGACTACCGCTATAACATCACGTACCACTTTGAACATCACGATGGGATTGCGCCCAGCGTGCTTGCCTGGCAGCGGAAGGTAATAGATGGAAAAGTGTTTCCCGCTACTGAAGAGGCAGGGAATGTTGTCTCATGGTATCTCGAATTTGCGGACAACCGAGACTTTGGGAAAGGAATTCGAGATTTCAATGGCAGTCCCCGCTTCTCTACAGGATATGTGCCTCTGCGCAATCGTGCGGCTATTCTGATTGAAACTCACATGATCAAAGACTACCGATCGCGGGTGATCGGCACATACGATTTTCTGAGATTTACCCTCGCGGAGGTTGGCCGCGACCCGCAAAGTCTTCTTGACGCATTGCGCGAGGCGGACGAGCAAACAATGGGACAGAGTCGCTCAAATGAACCCGGACGCAAGCTGGCTATTGATTTCGAGTTGACTGATAAGACCATACCGTACCAGCTGAAAGCACTTGAATATCAGACTCAACCGAGCGATGTTTCCGGAGATACCAGGGTAGTCTTTGGGACAAAGCCACTCGATGTGACCGTGCCGATGTACAACACCTTTCGGGTGACAAAGGAAGTGACTCGACCGCTTTATTACATCGTGCCCCCTCAGTGGCGTGAGGTGATCGCAGTCTTGAGCACACACGGACTGCGACTACAATCTACGTCAGACACGAAGGCAATAGATATCGAGAGTTATAGGTTTAGTGAGGTGAGATGGTCCGCTGGCCCATTCGAGGGTCGATTCATGCCTGAGTTTAAAGCCGAATTGATTGGTGAGCGGAGAACGTTTCCTCCGGGATCCGTCCTTGTCCGGCTAGACGACAACCTGGCGAAGGTTGCCATGAACCTTTTGGAACCGGAAGCACCGGATTCATTGTTGGCCTGGGGATTCTTCAATGCGATCTTCGAGCAAAAGGAATACGGGGAGAGCTACGTCTTGGAAAATCTTGCCCGCGAGATGATGTCTCAGGATTCTGTGTTGCGGGCAGAATTTCTTCTAAGGCTTAAAGCTGATCCGAAATTTGCCTCCAGCCCCGGTAGCCGACTCCAGTTCTTTTACGAGCGGTCAGCTTACTGGGATCGTCATAAGAACCTTTATCCCGTGGGTCGCATTATGACTGACCAATCATGGTGAGGAATTTCCTCACCTTGAGATCCCAGTTCAAAGTTGGTGCTAACGTCACCCAAGCGCTGGGCTAGTACGTCCATTGGCTGCTGCGGATGATTTATCGCCATATCCCTTAAGGTAGGACAATGACCGTTATTTCTTTTGCTGGACTTCCTTTCTAGATAACTGGTAAAGTGAAAGGGCGTTCGTCAAGGTGACTATACGCGAACGTCTCAGTTAGACCTTGTTTCCTCCTGCGGTCCCGCCCCTCCCCGGTGTTCGCGCCGCTTTCAACCCCACTTTTGTTTTCGTAGATTAAAGTGAGAGGCTTATGTAGCCTGAAGCGCCCAGCCCGGAGATCTCCATGCCTTCCCCCATACATAAAACAATTCTACGTTCGCCGAGAGTCGCCTTAACTTTTACTGCCGTGGTGCTGCTGGTATTGGCTCCTATCATCGCTGTAGTAATCTATCAGCGCCAATCAGTTGCATCGGAAAAGATCAATTATTCACAACTCTACTCGATCGCTGAAAACACCTCCACGGCTCTAGTAACTATTGAAGGTGATGTCTTGACAGTTCGAGCGAAGGATGGCTCGCTACTGCAAGCCACGGTTACCAGCGAGATTGCTAGACAAGGTGTGGTGGAGCTTTTTCGGAAAAGCAAAGTCCCCATTGAATTTCAGGCCTTGCGCCCGGGACTGCTGACAACCGCGTTCAGCTGGTCAATTCCCATACTTACCTTCGCCCTGGTTGGTTTCATTGGCTGGCGGGCCTATTCTAGTATGAGCGGGCGTGACGGCAGCTTCAAGTGTACTGACACCAGCAACAAACAGAACGTTACCTTTGCAGAAGTTGCGGGTGTCGACGAAGCCAAAGCCGAGCTTGGGGAGACGATAGAGTTCTTACGAAATCCACCTCGATTTGGAAGGTTAGGCGGACGGGCTCCTCGAGGTATTTTGCTCGCAGGGCTCCCGGGAACCGGTAAGACCCTCTTGGCGCGCGCAGCGGCCAATGAGGCTGCAGTACCGTTTCTTTCAGTCTCCGGGGCGAGCTTCCAGGAAAAGTTCGCGGGTGTAGGTGCGGCTCGTGTTCGCCGGCTCTTTGCTAAAGCCAGGAAAATATCACCATGCATTGTTTTCATCGACGAGATTGATGCCTTGGGCCGTCGCCGGGGACGCAGCAGCGATTCCGCTTCAGCCGACCAGGACCAGACTCTAAATCAACTCTTGATCGAAATGGATGGGTTCGATCAAAGCAGCAGCATTGTGGTTATTGCATCGACCAACCGTCCGGATATTTTGGACCAGGCATTAACCCGTCCCGGCCGTTTCGATCGCCGAATTACGGTCAACTTGGCGGACGCGCGTGGCCGCGAAGCTATTCTGCGAGTACACGCCCGCGGTTTGCACCTCGAACCTGAACTCGACCTTCAATGGATTGCCCGAGGAACGCCCGGGTTCTCCGGAGCTGAACTCGCCAATCTGATGAATGAAGCAGCAATTACGGCTATTCGTGACGATTCAGAAGCAATAGGCCGGAAACATATCGAGGCAGCGCGAGATAGAATTCTGATGGGAGCTGAGCGTGAGGGATTTAGAATGGATGAAGATGAGCGCCACGCGACCGCGGTTCATGAAGCCGGCCATGTGGCGGTAGGCCTGGCCGCCAAGCATGGAGATCCGATCCACAAAGTTTCAATCCTGCCACGAGGAGGAGCTCTGGGGGTTACCCAGTCGTTGCCTGATCGAGATCGCTTGATGAAAAAATGCGAGTACTTGGAAGATCAAATAGCGACGCTTCTGGGAGGACGCGCTGCGGAGCAAATCCTTCTCTCCACTATGACGGCCGGCGCCTCAAACGACATAGAGCGTGCTGTTGAGATTGCTAGACGAATGGTGAGCGAGTTCGGGATGAGCCCGCTGGGACCCATTCACCTAGGCGCCTCCGACATCCCTCACAGTCAAACGCTACTGGACCGTATCGAGGATGCCACTGCTGCGATTATCACTGAGCAGCTGAAAAGGGCGTGCGATGTAGTGAGAACAGAAGAGAAGGCTATTGCCCGACTTGTTTCGCTGCTGTTGGAACGCGACACCGTAGATTCCGCTGAAATCCTGGAATGTTTTGCCAAACACGACGTACCGCGGGCGGCTTAGTAGCACTTCAGCCGCGGGATTAGTGAGCAAGCGCGTCGGGATGTTCAGCCACTTCTTTTACGGCCCGGCTGCGGCCGCGTTTCGTAACTACGCCGACGCCCGAGAAGATAAGTAAGCTGGCGATAACAATTCGTGAGTTGAAACGCTCGCCCAGAATCAACGGGGCAAGACTGAAAGCGATCAGCGGCTGAAGATAGATATAGGTGGCCACCGTGCTGGGCGATACTCGTGTCAACGCCCAGGCGTTCAGGTAGTACGCTACCACCGTGGGAACCAGAATGATGTAAATCACTGCTAGCCAAACGCTCACTGGAGCGGTTTGCAGCTGATCGCCGCTCAATGCGTAAGCGCCGACCGGCACCATGACCAGGGAGCTAATACAAAACATCCAGGTAATTACATTGAGCGCGCCATAGCGCTTGAAGAGATCCCTGGAGATCGCGATGTAAGCCCCGTACAAGAGAGCGCATGTCAAAATCAACAGGTTTCCTGTGTTTGTTTGCGCGGTGAAGTCAGCTCGCAGTGGATCAACGAGATAAATAACTCCGCTCGCCGCCAGAGCAATTCCCAACGTACGCCGCAAAGATAATCTGTCGTAGCCAAAGGCAATACTGACTACCAGCGTGAACACCGGAATGGTTGTTCCCAGCAATGTTGCATTGATCACGGTTGTCAGAGACAAGCCCTTAACAAATAGAAGTTGATTAAAAGCGACTCCTAGCACGCTGCATAGTACAAGCCAGGAAAGATCACGCTTGGGTATTCTGCGCAACTGGCCCAGCTTGACCTGCAATAGCATGAAAGCAGCCGCGGCGCCGACCACCCGCAGCGCAACCAGACTGGTGCTGGATATCGACCGCAGCGCTACCTTGCCAACAATCGGCCAGGTGCCAAAGATAATCTGAACCGCAAATAGTGCGAAATGAAGTGTGAACCCTCGATCCTTCAGCAGCAGTTTAGAGTTCATCGTGTTAAAAAAAAGGGATCGGGGTAATCCCGATCCTTTTGTTATTAGTCTAGACCTGCAACACCGGGCAGTCGCCCAACTGATAAGGAGGGCTTCTCAAGACACCATTGCGAACGACCATGCCGAGTCCTCCTTAGGCGTCGGGTTTCGCTCCGTTCGCTTTTTCGCGGTCGATCTGGTCAATCATCGAAGCTAAACAACCAGGTACAGGGGATTCTCGAGTATCTTCTTGAATGTCTGGAGGTATTTTGCCCCGGTAGCGCCGTCGATGACGCGGTGGTCGCATGACATCGTTACCTTCATCATTTGCCTGACTACAATTTCTTCATCGCGCACCACAGGCCTTTTAGACATTGCGCCGATCGCCATGATGGCGCCTTCTGGTGGATTGATGACCGCGGTAAATTCGTCGATGCCAAACATCCCGAGATTGCTGATCGAGAAAGTCGCGCCCGTATACTCGTCAGGCCTTAGCTTGCGGTGCCGTGCACGTTCAGCAAGTTCCCGGACCTCCCCGGCAATCTCACCCAGTGACTTTCGGTCCGCGGAACGAACAACCGGAGTGATCAATCCATCTTCAACGGCAACCGCCACGCCGATGTCGGCCCGCTCGTAGTACCTGACGGTCTTATCCTGAAACGATGAGTTGACTGCGGGATGCGCCATAAGAGCGGCGGCCGCAACTTTGATGATGATGTCGTTGAGAGTAACTTTTAGATCGGGATCGAGTTCATTGATAGCACGGCGCATCTCGGCAGCGCGCTCCATCTCAACTTCAGTGGTGAGAAAGAAGTGGGGTATCGGGCCCAGCGAAGTGACCAATCTGCGAGCAATTGTCCGCCGTATTTCGCTGGCCGGTTCGTCGCGATAAGGCGATGGCCCTGCGGCTTGCGGGGAGGGAAAATTCTCCACCGCTCGCAAATGACGTTGTGGCATCTCCATAGGCGCGGCCGCGCCTGCAGTGTGGCTCTGGCTCATGGCTGCCTCGATGTCGCGCTTGACGATGCGACCACCGGGTCCCGTACCATTTAATAAGCGCAGGTCCACGCCGACTTCGGCAGCCATACGAGCCGCGAGGGGGGACACTATTAGCCGCCCTGAGGATGCAACCTCGGGCTTTGCAGATCGACTGCCATTGCCGGAAGCACTAACAGCCGGCTCTGCGCTTGCACCTTGGCCAGCTTTACTCTCCAAACTCTTGTTGAGGTGGCGTACAGTCGGAGGAGCGGATTGACCGGAGACATCCGCCGGGGAAGCAGGTTCCGATTTAGCTTCCGAGGGCTCATCGCCTGGCGGTCTGGCCTGGGCTGAAGATCCTTGTTCCAGTCCCGAAATATCTTCGTCAGGTTCCCCGATAATCGCTATCAATTGACCCAACGGCGCCGATTCGCCCTCCTTAATCAGAATCTTGCGAAGCACCCCATTGCCGAGAGCCTGCATTTCCATCGTCGCTTTGTCGGTGTCAATCTCAGCGAGCGGCTCGCCCATCGAGACCTTGTCGCCTTCTTTTTTGAGCCAACGAGTAAGCTGCCCCTCCTCCATGGTGGGAGAGAGTTTCGGCATGATCACCTGAGTTGCCATTAGATTTGTCCTTTGCCAGCTGTCCGTCGTGTCCGTGGTAATAGCCAACGCTTCACAGCTTGTGCCACTGATGGCCACTTGTCCGAGAGAACGGAAACAAGCGACACTGACCCCGGACAACTGACAACCTTCACATGTAAGAGACCTCGCGGACTGCGGCCACCAGTTGATCCACGCCTGGTATCGCGAGTTCCTCGAGATTCTTGGCGTAGGGCATGGGAACATCCACGCCCGAAACCCTCTTCACCGGAGCGTCGAGATAGTCAAACGCGCGCTCCATGATTTCCAGGCTGATCTCGGCCGCCACACCACAGAAGGGATGTGACTCTTCTGCTACTACTACCCGATTTGTCTTCTTTACTGATTCCAAAATCGTGTCGATGTCCAAGGGTCTGATCGTTCGCGGATCGATCACTTCGCAAGATACACCTTGCTTCTCCAGCTCTTCCGCCGCCTTCAAAGCTAACGGCACCATTAACGATCTAGCCACAATCGTCGCGTCCGCTCCTTCCCGCTTGATGTCAGCCAGTCCGAGCGGGATCGTGAATTCAGGATCCTCTGAGACTTCGCCTTTATTGCCATACATCCTCTCCTGCTCGATAAAGATCACCGGGTCGTCATCGCGAATCGAGGTCTTAAGTAACCCCTTCGCGTCGGCGGGCGTTGAAGGCATCACCACTTTGAGGCCGGGGAAGTAGGCGAACCATGATTCCAGGGCTTGTGAGTGTTGCGAGGAGACCTGAAACGCGGAGCCTCCGGGACCGCGAAAGACGATGGGAATGTTAAACTGCCCACCCGACATGTAGAGCATTTTTGCTGCGGAGTTAATGATTTGATCGGTTGCGAGAATTGAAAAGTTAAACGTCATGAACTCGATGATTGGTCGCAAGCCGACCATCGCCGCGCCCACGCCCAACCCGGCAAACCCCAACTCGGTAATCGGAGTGTCAATAACCCGCTTCGGGCCCAGTTGTTCGAGAAGACCTTTGGTGACTTTGTAAGCGCCCTGGTATTCGGCGACTTCTTCGCCCATCAAAAAAACATCCGGGTCACGAAGCATTTCTTCCCGGATCGCCTGGTTAAGTGCTTCCCGCATGGTGATGACGGCCATTAAACGTTCCCTCTGTGTACTCGTCACATACTATTCGTTACTTAGTTTCGTCCGTTGGCTACCCGGGGCAATCGGATTAGCATAGACGTTTGTAAACAACTCTTCGGAGTCGGGCTGCGGGCTCTCCTCGGCGAATCGAAGGGCCTGTTCAACTTCTTCGCGGACGCTTTTCTCCATCTCTGCCAGCGCCGCGTCATCGATGATCCCCTTCTCTTTTAGGGTCGAAGAGAATACCTTTATCGGATCGCGCTCCTGGTGCTTTTCAATCTCGGCCCGCGTGCGATAGCTCCCGGGATCAGACATCGAGTGGCCCATGAAGCGGTAAGTGCGGACCTCGATTAGCGTGGGTCGATAATCCTTGCGAGCTCGTTCAACAGCTCGCGCGGTAGCTTCTTTCACGGCCAGCACATCCATGCCGTCGACAAACTCAGAAGCGATTTCGTAGGCGCTCGCCTTCTCTGCGATATTCTGAAACGACATGGCGCGATCCAGCGACGTGCCCATCCCATATTGATTGTTTTCGCAGATGTAAATGCAAGGAAGCTTCCAGAGCTGAGCCATATTTAACGACTCGTGAAAAGCGCCCTGGTTGACGGCGGCCTCTCCAAAAAAGCAAAGCGTCACCTGGTCAGTGCCTTTGTATTTCGAAGCGAAGGCCACCCCAGTAGCAAGCGGAATCTGACCCCCAACTATCGCATGCCCGCCCATGAAGTTCGCCTTGCGGTCGAACATGTGCATCGAACCGCCCTTGCCGCGAGAGCAGCCGCCCGCCTTCCCAAACAACTCGGCCATCACCGCATCAGGAGATATCCCCTTGGCAATCGCATGGCCATGGTCCCGATAACTTGTTAAGACGTAATCATCGGGGCGGATTGCAGAAATGGCGCCGATGGCCACAGCCTCCTGCCCGATGTAGAGATGGCAGAAACCCCCAATTTGACCCTTGCTGTAGGCCTCGGCAGCTTTCTCTTCGAAGCGGCGAACCAAAAGCATCTGGCGATAGAGCCCGATTAGAGTCTCACGGTCAACATCATCAACCCGCTGTTTCTGTTCTTGCTTGACGGTTTTGAGTTGTTGAGCGACCGCTTTTGGGGGGGCCTGATCGATCACGCCGGTTCCGCTCTTCTCTCCGGATCCTGTGCTCGTTTCTGACGGTGCGGTCTGTTTGCTCATTTGCTTGTTGTTCGGTTGATGTTCTGGGCAGCGTTACGATTTCTTGTCGCGCATGGGCAGTGTGAACCAAGCCGACGAGATGCGCTGCGTTGACGATTTAAGTGGCTGATTATACGCGAGATTTGTGAGGACGTGCAAAACTCGACCCGGCAACCACTAAAAAGCGCCCGCTGCGTGGGCAGCGCGCGCCGGTAAGACAAGTATAGACCAGGGTTATCTGGAGACCTCGATCAAGCTAGCTGATGCTTTAGCGAGAGTTAGCACTGTCTTGCGGCCATGTTTATCACGCTGCATCTTGCGGGCTGCAGCGGTGAGAAGTTCCTCACTTGTTTCGCCGTCCTGCGGAAAACATCCAACCCCCAGACTTAATCGGATCTCCACCGTCTCACCTGTGCGCACGGCAAACTTCTGATTCTCAACTGCACTTCTAATTCGTTCACCCACGGAGCCGGCCATCAGCGTCGATGCCATGGGCATGATTGCCACAAACTCGTCACCTGCGTAGCGGGTCAAGATATCCATTTGGCGGAGTTCGCGACGAATCACACCGGCGACGCTCGCCAGTACCCGATCACCAATTGCGTGACCATACTCATTATTGATCCGCTTGAAATTGTCAATGTCTATGCTGATGAGTGCTAGCTCTTCGCGATTCATGCGCTGTCCTTCGGCGATGCGCTGCTCGAGCATCATGTAAAACGCGCGAGCGTTGGGAAGCTCCGTGAGCGGATCAACAAGGGCGCTTTCTTTAGTCTTCTCAAACGTCAGGGCGTTATTAAGCGCGCTTGCGGCATGCTGGCAAACTGACTCTAGCAGGCGGACATGTTCTGTGGTGTATGACGTGAGCTTCTTGGACAGGAGGCTGATGGCGCCAAACGCTCCGTCTTCGCGAAGGAGTGGAGAAACGAGCACGCCCCGGTACTGTTTGGAGACATCCTCTGCCATTCCCACCAGGTCTAGCTCGGGCGAAGCGTTGCACATAGATCGCGCATTGGCGATCACCCACCCAGTTATGCCGTCGCCCACGTTCATGCGGCGGCGGGCGAACAATTCGGCGTGCAGGCCATCAACGTGAGCAGCAACCGCCTTGCCCGACTTTTCATCGACAAGAAAGAGGATGCAGGTATCAAAAGGCACTATCGCGCGGAGTTTGTTTGTCACCAGAGTGATGGTGTCGTTAATACTTAACGAGGAACCTATCGTCTGGGCTATCTCGTGAAGGGCAAACACCTCTCGTTGTGCGCGTGTGATGGATCTGAATCCTGAGGTATCGTACGGGCTTCCGAGAACGTCCGAGGCGAGACCCGCATCAGGCTTCGTACTGGTAACATAATCGACCGCCGGCGCTTCGCAGTGGACCTGTTCACGAATGTCCTCATTGCCAATCAGGGCATCAAACTCTAGAACGTGTTCCACGAATTTACTAACGACGCGAGGATCGAAGGCGGTACCAGCCATGCTCTCCAACAAGGCCAAAGAATCTTCACGCTTCATACCTTTATGATAGGGCCGATCGCAGCGCGTGGCGTCGTAGAAATCGACAACGGAGATGATTCGGGCCACCAACGGAATAGCCTCACCTTTTAGTCCCATTGGATAGCCGGAACCGTCCCACTTTTCGTGATGGTAACGAACGATGTCTTCTACAGGATAAGGGAAGTGAACCCGGCGAAGAATGTCGCCCCCGACTACCGGGTGGATCTTCATTTTGGCGAATTCCGCCTCGGTGAGTTTACCTGGCTTGTTGAGTATATACTCGGGAACGGCCAGCTTGCCGATGTCATGTAAGAGCGCCCCAGCCACCAGCGCGGTCAGCTCTGATCCAGTTACTGACAGGAGACTGCCCAATTGGCGGGCGTAGATCTGAGTGCGGCGGACATGCCCGTGGGTTGTCTGATCCTTGGCATCAATAGCAATGGCCAGAGACTCAATCGTATTCATGTGAAGAGTGGCCATCTCTTCGATATGCTGACGTTTCTCATCTTCCCCGCGTTTTATTTCCTCGATGCGTTTCTCGTTAAACCTATAAAGGAGGTGAATAAGGCCAGTAATCAGAAGACCAAGGAGCACATAGGGAAGACCTGATCCGCGAATCGCTGAATAGAACAGTACTGCGGAAGCCGCTCCGGCGACGTGCGTGGTCAATGTCCAAACAACACTCTCTTGCGAAGGAAGAACTGCAGCTTTGCCTCCGTCGATGTGCAGGAACGATACCGTCCCCAACGTGCTAAGAGAGTATTGAAGCACCGCAAGTACACAGACCGGTATCAGAAAGACGTTTAAAGGCAGTCCGCTCTCCAACCCAATGTCGGGGTTGTTAGAAAAAAGCCGGACCAGCATTCCGTAGCATGAAGCCGAGATAAAAGTGGAAATGACAGCTATGGCAGTGGTGAAAATGGACTCTCTTCTGCTGGAGAGCCGATAGGTCGACATTAAGCCAACGATAGCGGCTAGGAACGTTGCCGGTCCCGCAGTATCCGTCGGCGGAATCGCATAAAGCATGACTGCTAAGAACACGATTGCGTCAGCGACCGACTTGCGGCTCTGGCCAACCCCATCCGTGCCAGTCAAAGGAACGGTGAAACGGCTCGCGGCAAACGTTAGCAAAACTAGAGTGAACAGCGATGCAAGCCCCGCAGGCGTCAGGAGCGGCAACTTGAGAATCGAGAGAATTGCCAAGCACAAAACCAGCCCGCCCGTTGCCGAGATGCCAGTAAAGAGAGCGCTACTCTTCCAATTACGTTCTTGCATCTTGCCTTGAATTGAAAATTGAATACTTACCGTATCGGGTTTATGGTCGCTCAGGATTGTGACGACTGCATCGCTTAGACTAGTTCGACTGGCAAAATGCAGAAGAGTTTGCTTGGAGCTTAGTGAAATGACGATGCTTTTTTTGACAGCGGCCAACATCGTTTGGCACAACGCTAAAGATACTTTTTCAGCAGGTTGGAGTCAAGGCGCCTTTAGAAAACCCCGCGCGACCGTGAAATGCGACTGCTGGCTGAAAAAGAGAATCTAACAGGGTTTTCGGGGCAGAAATAGACCTGCAACCAATGATCACCGGTCAGCGTGTCGGTGCTGAGCCAATTGAAAGACCACCTGTTCCGGGCTTGTCACCGGCTCACTGCAAGTGAAATGCTCGCAAACATAAGCCGCCGCACTGTTGTTGAGCAACCCGCGACCACGTAAGAGAGGAATCAACTCTAAGCTTTTACTATCTCCAGGAGCCGCTTGGGCTACTACCTTGTTAGGGAGGTAGGGCTGCCAAATAGCATTTAGCAAAGCGCGAGTCTGCGGTGAATCATGGTCGCCTATGATGGCGATCTCTTTGGGCGTCCCCAGATGAAAGTCGAGAGCGCAAAGGGCCCGTCCAAAACCAGATGGATATCGATGCAGGGAATCAGCGATAAGGCGTAGGATGGTCACC
This sequence comes from Pyrinomonadaceae bacterium, assembly GCA_013812905.1. Taxonomy (GTDB): domain Bacteria; phylum Acidobacteriota; class Blastocatellia; order Pyrinomonadales; family Pyrinomonadaceae; genus PSRF01. The sequence continues at coordinate 15,330 of JACCSP010000035.1, read as the reverse complement.
GACCTTCTTCGGTAGTCGTCGTTGTCGGTCAAGGTGGCTAGGCGCAGCATCACTTCGGCAGCAACGGAATTCCCTGAAGGAGTGGCGTTATCAAAATAATCTTTTGAACGGACAATCAGGTTTTCGTGACTTCTGCCGGTGTAGAAGAACCCCCCCTCTTGATCATCCCAGAATTCCTCAATCATCTTCTTAGTTATAGAAATAGTCGCCTCAAACCATTCCCTTTCTCCGGAAGCCTCGTAGAGGGTGAGGAGCCCGTCACTGAGAAATGCGTAGTCTTCCAGATAAGCGTTCAATTTCGCGGTCCCGGCTTTGTAAGTTCTCAGGAGCAGGCCCTTGCGACGCAAATTTTCGAGAACGAACCGGGCATTACGTCTGGCTATCTCGAAATAATCCGGTCGGTCAAGGATCGCCGCAGCTTCGGCAAAGCTCGCCAGCATCATTCCGTTCCAGGCAGTCAAGATCTTTTCATCACGATCAGGTTTCACACGGTTACCACGCAGCTTGAAGAGTCTGCGCCGGGATCGCTCCACCGATCGCTGAAGGTGCTCAGGCGTAACTCCCTCCTTAGCTGCGACGACTTCGAGGGGCTGAGTGACGTTGAGAATGTTCTTGCCTTCAAAGTTCCCCTCCTTCGTGACACCGTAATAAGCTGAGAAGAGTGCTGTGTCTTCCTTGTCCAGGACAGAAGCGATTTCGTCGGCACTCCATACAAAAAACTTCCCCTCCTCTCCCTCGGAATCGGCGTCTTGTGTTGAGTAGAAGCCGCCGTTTGCATCCCTCATTTCTCTTACAACGTAATCAAGGATACCTTCGGCAGTCCTGCGCGCCGACTCGTCATGGCTTAGCTGGTAGTAGTGCAGATAGACTCGGGAAAGGAGCGCATTGTCGTAAAGCATCTTCTCAAAATGCGGCACCAACCATCTCTCGTCTGTCGAGTAGCGGTGAAAGCCCCCCCCTAAGTGATCGTAGAGTCCGCCGTCGGCCATTTTGCGGCAGGTGTTAGCAACAATGTCTAGAGCTTCTTGGCTTCCGGTGCGGTGAAAGACACGCAAAAGAAACTCCAGGGTCATGGCTGGTGGAAATTTTGGAGCCCTGCCAAAGCCCCCGTTAACCGGGTCATAGCTTTTAACGATCCCTCCAAAAGCGTAATCCAGCAGTACGTGGGTTAGCGGTTCATTTGATTCACGTGCAAGACTCAAGCGATTTAGTTCAGCAAGGACCGAGGCGCCGGTTTGCTGGATATCATCCGGTCGTTCCCGGTAAGCCTCCGACATACTGCTTAGCACACGTGGGAATCCAGGCATGTTGTATCGATCTTCCGGAGGGAAATAGGTTCCGCCATAAAACGGAACACCTTCTGAAGTAAGAAAGACGGTCATCGGCCAGCCGCCGTGATGCGTCATCATCTGAACAGCGTTCATGTAAATCTGATCCAGATCCGGCCGCTCTTCGCGATCAACTTTAATGCTCACAAAGTTGTCGTTCATGAGGCGCGCAATCTCTTCGTTTTCGAATGATTCGTGCTCCATGACGTGGCACCAGTGGCAAGCTGAATATCCAATGCTCAATAAAATTGGTTTGTTTGCGCCCCGGGCTGCTGCGAAAGCTTCTTCGCCCCACGGATACCAATCCACAGGATTATGGGCGTGTTGCAAGAGATAAGGGCTGGTTTCGTTAATCAACCGGTTTATGTGTTTGCGATCTGACATAGCCACCTCTTTATAGAGTGCGAACTCCTGACTGCGATCTTGAGTTTGAAATTCAACAGCCATTGTACAGGCGGCTTGGCTGATCGATGAACATGCCAGTAAGCTTTGTGCGCCAAATCTAATCCGAGTGGTGACTTCACCCATTCTCCTTGGTGCTTTCTACTCCTGGAAGGCAAGACCGCCGTTTCTTGCTGTTGGGCAAGTTCTATGGTCTCACGCGATCCATGAAATCACCCGAACCGACAACGAAAACCTGTTAGGGTCATTCCTGGTTAGTTCGTGGATCGTCTCTTGAACCCACCCTTTGGTTTCGGTTAGGGCCGGCGCTCAAAGTAAAGGACACCTAAGAGACTTAAATACTTAGACAGGCCTGCCATTTGCTATACTCCCCAAACTGAATGGCGATTCATTTCCGACTGGAAATCTTGGCAAGGATCAACCGATGGAACGTGAAACCCTGGAGATGGATGTAGTTTTTGTCGGTGGCGGACCGGCAAACTTGAGCGGCGCTTTGCATCTTGCACGCTTAATCGGAAGCCATAATGAAGCAGTCGCAAAAGGGGATGGTGAGAAAGGGCCGCTTGGTGAGATTGAGATTGGCGTCATTGAGAAAGGCGCAACAGTCGGCGCTCATATCCTTTCCGGAGCAGTGATGGATCCGCGTGCCCTCAGGGAATTGATCCCAGACTTTATCGAGCAAGGCGCACCCATTGAATCTCTCGTCAAAGAAGATTATTTCCTTTACCTAACAGAGAAACATGCGATTCGGTCCCCGATAACGCCCCCGCCGCTTAAGAACCACGGCTACTACATCGTTTCCTTGAACCGGCTCACGGCGTGGCTGGGTGAGAAATGTGAAGAGGCGGGGGTAAATATCTTCCCGGAGTTTCCCGGGGCGGAATTGCTTTACGACTCCGATGACCGGGTGATTGGTGTTCGCACGGGCGACAAGGGAATCGACAAAGAAGGGAAGCCAAAGGCCAACTTTGAGCCCGGAGTTGATTTGCATGCGAAGGTTACAGTGCTCGGCGAAGGACCTCGCGGTTCCTTAACCAAAAAACTCATCGAACGTCTTAATCTTGACGAAGGCCGGGAACCACAGGTTTACAGCATTGGCGTTAAGGAGCTGTGGGAGTTGCCGGATGATCGATATCCCGCGGGACGGGTGACACACACCTTGGGTTTCCCGTCAGATGCTCACACTTACGGAGGAGGCTGGATCTACGGAATGCAAAATCGCATTCTCAATATCGGTTATGTAACCGGTCTTGATTATCAAGATCCGCTACTCGACCCGCACGCCGAGTTTCAACGGTTCAAATCGCATCCCTTTCTTTCGCGCTTACTTGAGGGCGGCAAGATGATCCGTTACGGCGCCAAGACAATCGTCGCTGGTGGCTACTTCGCCATGCCTAGGATTTACGCCGACGGAGTATTACTCGTCGGGGACTGTGCTGGCTTTCTCAACTCCCAACGACTGAAAGGAATTCACTCGGCGATTAAGAGCGGCATGCTGGCTGCGGAAGCCATATTCGAGGCGCTGTTAGCCGGAGATTTCTCAGCACGGCAGCTCCAACGCTACGAGCAACTCGTTAATGAGAGTTGGATCATGCCGGAGCTGCGCAAGGTCAGGAACTTCCATGCGGGCTTCAAGCATGGACGTTGGCTGGGATTACTGAACACCGGTCTCCAGTTTGTTACCGGGGGCCGGGCTTGGGGAATTCTCAATCGGACGAGAGCAGAGCCCGGCCATGAAGTGATGAAGAAGCTCTCGGCTTACGGATATCGCGGCGACAATATCGAACAGCGTTACAACGGATTTCGGTTCGACGGAAAGACAACATTTAACAAGCTTACCGATGTCTACCATGCCGCGGTTGGGCACAACGAAGATCAGCCCGCGCACCTTCATGTTCTGGATACAAATATTTGTTCTACGCGTTGCGCTGAGGAATATGGCAACCCCTGCCAGCGTTTTTGTCCGGCAGCAGTATACGAAATGGTTGACGATGGAGCGAATGGCAGGCTCAAACTTCAGATCAACTTTTCAAACTGCGTTCACTGCAAAACGTGCGACATCATGGATCCGTACCAGATCATCAATTGGGTTACTCCGGAAGGCGGTGGCGGACCGGATTATAAAGGAATGTAGGGCTGTCGGGCTACCGGGTACAATACCCGCTACCTCGCTATTCTTTATCTTCGTCATTAACTGTAAAGTTCACCTTGCCGCGCATGACCTCCTCCAGGGCGATACGGGTCGGCTTGTGTTTCACGGGATCGATTTCGATGCGGGGGCGGGCACCGCGCTGCAATTGTTTGCTTCTCTTGGCGGCAAGAATAATGAGCCGATACTTGGAATCGACTTCCGGAGCCTGAATCTCCTCTAACGCACTTTCCAAATCCGTGTTTTTTGTTGGCATGATGGCTGATGACCCTCTCGTTAAGTCTCAATCAAGATTCATTAGTTTATTAGAAGGCAGCTTCCTAAATTCTCGGTAAGAGGGGTCGGTTGCGGATCTTTTTGGACTGCACGTCTCGGAGTGTCGTAACAATTTAAGAAAAACTCTCGCCTACTCGCTTAATCTGGGGCTCCTGGCGGGCTCGGCGCACTCTCTCAGCCTCAATGATACAACTTAATCGTTTGGCCGCCCCTTCTACTTCATCATTAATGATCACATAGCCGAACGCTTTGTAGTGTTTCAATTCCGCGGGCGCGTGCCTCAGTCGCAGCTCCAGCTCCTCTGGCGAATCGGTTGCTCGGGCAATTAATCGCTGCCGCAATATCTCCACCGATGGGGGCAGGATGAAAATGCTGACCGAATCTGTGACTAGCTCACGCACGCTGGCTGCCCCTTGCACGTCCACTTCGAGAATGATGTCACGTCCTTCAAATACTTCCCGAGCAACCTGATGACGGCTGGTTCCGTAGAGCTTGCCATGCACCTGGGCCCATTCCAGAAATTCACCGGCTGCCACCATCCCCTCAAACTTTTCCGGTGTCACGAAGAAGTATTCGCGTCCTTCAACCTCGGCATTACGCGGCGCACGAGTGGTGTATGAAACAGAGTAGCTAAGGTTTGGCACCTGCTTCAACACCCGTTGAATGAGTGTGCCTTTGCCCCCGCCTGAGGGGGAACTCACCACGAAGAGAATGCCACGCATTTCCTGAGGTCCGACTGAGTCTGGTCGTTCCAGCCCTTTCTCTTTACTCGACATTCTGGACCTGTTCGCGCAGTTTCTCCACCTCAGCCTTGATGCCGAGCGCCGCCTCTTTAATTAGAAGCTCTATTGATTTCGACAACGTCGTATTTGCTTCCCTATTCAGTTCTTGGAGCAGGAAGTCGAGCATCTTTCCGGTCTCGCTTGGGGAACCCAGGGCCTCGCGAAATTGGGCCAGATGACTGCGAAGTCGAACCATCTCTTCACTGACATCACTCCTATCGGCCAGATAAGCGACCTCTTGCGCCATTCTTAAAGGATCAAGCTCGACGATCTGAGTTTCTCGATTGAACAGCTCCCCAATTCGCTTTTCGAGGCGCGCGCGATAGGTCTCAACTAATCCACTCGCTGCCGCTTCGATAACCGAAACCAGCGCTTCTATGTTGTCGACCCGTTCGCGCATCTCTTGGCGCAGCATCTCACCTTCCTGTGCTCGCATTCGTTGAAGCTCCCCAATTGCTTCTTCGAGCGCGCCTTCAATGCCGGCGATCATGCCCTCGTTAAGGCCGTCGCGTCCGGTTTGCAGTGCTCCCGGCAGCCGCGCAAGCACATTAATGTCAAGGTCGCCCACAATCCCAAACTCCTGTTGCATTTCTTTAAGGGCTTTCACATAGCCGCTAATCAGGGGACGATTTAACTCGTAGGCAACCTCGGACGTGCGTTCGAACGTGACAGTTACGTCAACCCGTCCCCGCGAAAGCCGAGAACTAATGCGACGTTTGATTTGCCCTTCCAGCGGCGAAAGCTCCCCCCCCAAGCGTAGATGCACATCGAGAAAGCGGTTGTTAACAGTTTTCAAATCGACGGATACAGAGAAATCGTCTCCAGTTGCAGAACCACGCCCATATCCCGTCATTGAATTCATAGGTCTGTTGTTATTAGTCAGTTGTCAGTTGTCAGTGGTCCGTTGTTCCTTACTAGCGCGTGATGTGTGCATGAACTTTTGTGCTTTGTTCTTTGCATCTGTGTTTGCGGCGCCGCTCAGGATGCGGGAAGAAATACAAAGTACAAAGCACTAAGCTCACAGGCGATCACTTTTGCTCCGAGTCACCACTGACAACTGACCACGGACAACTTACAACTAACTATCGATTACTGATCGCTGACCACTGACAACTCTTTTTCTTCTTCTTCTTCTTCTTCGTCCGCAAACTGAAGTTCATAAAGCTTCTTGTACTGTCCGCCACGAGCCAGCAATGTCGTGTGGGTTCCCATTTCAATTATCCGTCCTCCCTCCATCACCAGAATGGTGTCCGCGCGGCGGATGGTAGAGAGGCGGTGAGCAATGACGATGGTAGTGCGGTTGCGAACAAGATTAGCTATTGCGCGTTGAACGAAGCGTTCGGATTCTGCATCCAGAGCCGACGTAGCCTCGTCCAGAATCAGTAGCGGCGCATCGACCAGTAGCGAGCGGGCGATGGCTAGGCGTTGACGCTGCCCGCCTGAGAGAAAAACTCCGCGTTCGCCGACAATCGTTTCATATCCGCGCGGTAGCTCCAGGATGAAGTCGTGTGCGAAAGCAATGCGAGCAGCTTCCTCGATTTCGGTTTGCGTGGCCTCGGGTCTGCCGTACGCGATGTTATGGAGGACGGTGTCATTGAAAAGCACGGTTTCCTGAGTGACCAGGGCGATTTGACGTCTAAGGCTTGAGACTTTCACATCACGAAGATCGATCCCGTCCCAGAGCACAGTCCCTGAAACCGGATCATGAAAGCGCGGGAAGAGCTTTGTGAGCGTCGATTTGCCGCCTCCTGATTCACCCACGAGTGCAACCATTGCACCAGCGGCAATCTTCAGGTCTATGTTGCGCAATATCGGGCGCGTTTCATTTGCGTAATCGAAAGAAACGTTTTGCAGTTCGATGGCATGCTTAAGCGGCGGGAGTTCAATCGCATTCTCTTTCTCAGGAATTTCCTCGTGTTCGTCCATTACTTCCCAAACGTGATGGGCTGCCCCCAAGGCCTGCTCCATGCTGTTTTGCAGTCGCGAAAGTTTGCGCATCGGGTCGTAGCTGCGAAAGAGAAAGAACAGGAATGTCAGAAACTGCGCCGCGTTCATCCGTCCGGACATGATTTCACGCTGACCGAAGAAGAGCAGAAAAACAACAAAGACCACGCCCAGCATTTCGATAGCAGGCGGGGCAAATCCGGAAATGCTGGCAGTGCGCAAATTCGCTCGGACGATCCTCCTGGCCACTACGGTAAAACGAGCCGATTCACGCGCTTCAGCGCGATATGCTTTCACAATACTTTGATTGGATAGTGCTTCTTGCGCCGTATCGGTGAGCTCTTTGTTTCCTTCAAAGCTTTCGCGGGCGAGATTGCGTAGCTTGGTGCCGAACTTTGCCGTAAGCACGGCAATGATTGGTGCGATGGTCAACGAACCCAATGTCAGTCGCCAGCTGTAATAAAAGGATGCGGAGAGAAAGGCTATCAGTGTGAAACTCTCGCGGAGCATATCGCGAATCGTGCCCGTTACCGCGGTCTCTATTGCCCCCGCGCTGGAAACCAGACGCGAGACGAGATAGTTAGTGCGGTGACGCTCGAAGAAGCTTGACGACTGCGAGAGCAGATGACTGTAGAGATCCTGGCGCAGTTTCAGGACGGCAGACTGCCCGATGCGCGCCATCAAATAAGTTGAAAAGTACTCGGCGATTCCCTTGATAAGGGTGAATGCTAACAAAAGAATTGAAATAATTTTCCAGGCTTCCAGACCCGATGGCGGGATGATGTGTTGCAGCCCGAAGAGGGTAGGGGTACGCTCGCCACCGCCTTGTGCGAAGGCTTGATCAAAGATGGGAACGATTAGCGCGCCGATCGCGCTTTCCAGTACGCCCACAAGCAGCATCGCAAGAGTGGCAAGAGTGAAAGTGCCCCAGTGAGGTCGTAGATACTTGAGCAGTCGTCTCAGATCGTGCATTGCCCGTTGCGAAATTCTCTGAATCCGTAGGTGTCAGGAAGGTTGTTCGGCTGTAAAACTAAAGGAGCAACTATACTTACCCTTCCTTGACTGCGTCAAGGTTAGGTCCTTTGCTGGTCTTTAGACGGTCTCGTGATAGTCCCATCGCAACCTTTGTCGGTTGCCAACCGCGAACTAGGTTATACTTCAATTGCGTTTTCGTTGAATCACAATCACATCTGCTGCAGGTCACTAGCTTGGAACAACAACAGCAAGCAGCAATCAAATTCGCTGGGAAGCGTCTTCTGATCGTTGATGACGACGCGGACATGCGGCTTCTGCTAGCGGAATATTTTCGCCGCTTGGGATTTCAGGTGGAAGAGCGGGAGAGCGGTGCTTCAGCGCTGGATCCGGCAGTAGCTGGCCGGTTTGATTGCTTTATCTTTGATGTCTCCATGCCCGGGATGTCCGGATTTGAACTCCTGAAGCGCGTGAGAGGCCGCGGCGTGCAGACTCCAGCTCTATTCCTGACAGCCCACGATGCCCTTGATTACAAGGTGGCCGGTTTCGAAGCTGGCGCCGACGATTATCTGGCAAAGCCTTTTAGCCCCCGCGAGCTGGAGTATCGGGTGGATGCGCTGCTCAGGCGCTCGGGTACGGCTTCGGAAGCCAAGGACGGTGAGCGCATCGAAGTTGGAGACTTAATAATAGACAAACGTCGCCATGAGGTCAGCAGACAGGGTAAACGTGTTGACCTGACACCGCTTGAGTTCCAGATTCTCGAGTTGCTGGCCTCTGAACCCGGCCGCGCTTGGTCCAGGAATGCGCTGTTGGACCACGTGTGGAGCACTGACTACGAAGGTTATCAGCGCAACATTGACCCGCACATCAATCGTTTGCGAAAAAAACTGGAGACTGATCCGAAGAACCCTCGATACGTCCTGACTGTCCGCGGCGTCGGATATAAGCTGAACGAAGCGCCTTGAATGTGAGTCCTTCGTTCCGAGCCTATCCCAGTGAAAACTATGAACGATCCACGAAATCACTCGAACGGACACGAAGCGAGCCCCCTTAGTTCGAGTCAATTCGTGTGATTTCGTGGATCGTTTTAATCTCCCTGAGAATCCCCCCCCTTTCAGCAGCCTGCCAGAAGGAGATTCGTTGGAATGTTGTGGATTCTTGGCGTGGCACTCATAGCCGTCTGGTTTGTTCTAAAGGTTATTCTTCACAAAGGCGGCTTCTCCCATATCCTGCTACTAACTGGAATCTCCCTGCTCATCGTTCAATTTGCGGCCTACCGAAGAGCGAATTATCAAAAAAGTTCGCCTCGACGATAGCTTGACCCCCTCAGAACCTTCGGCAACAATGATTTGCTGCCTTGCATCAAGAGAAGAGGCCTTTTAACGTCAGAGGTCCGAATCCCCAAGGCAACCTGAATTGCGGCTGAAATTAGGAGCTTTGCCATGATTATCACCTACCTTTCTCTGAGAAATCTTACCCTTGTGATCTGTTTGATTAGCGTTTTGGGTCTGGTTGAAACGATACTCGCCCAGAGCGATGTCCCACGGCAAACGGTCGCCATAACTTACCCGCTCGATGAAACCATTAATGTGAAGTTTCGCGGCACGACGCTGTTGCCCAGACTCAAGGGCGAGGCAAAGGTCCGACGAGCCGGACGCCGCGGCACGCGAGTCGAACTCGGCCTGGAAGATCTGACTCGAGCGTCAGAGTTGGGTGGCATTTACACCACATACCTGCTATGGGCTGTCTCCCCGGACGGGCGCGTCGATAACCTGGGCGAGATCAAGAGAAGCGGCAGTGGGTTCGTTAATTCAAAGCTGGACGTTACCACTCCGCTCCAGACGTTCGCATTGATCGTGACTGCCGAGCCTCACTTTCTCATGAAAATTCCCAGCCGAATGGTAGTGATGGAAAACCTGCCGCCTCAAAGAACAGGCGGGAGTCAGCTATCAACTGTTAACGTGCAGTACATCGGAAATTCGAGCGACTACTTCAGAGATAGTCGCGTGCCGGAGATTGCCGATCGGGATTACAGCGACACGCCGGTGTCGCTACTGGGCGCGCGTCAGGCTCTGAATCTCGCAAAGTTTGCGGGGGCGAATCAGGATGCAACCGCGGAGCTGCAGCAGGCAGATGAGGATTTGCAGGCCGCCGAAAAGGCGTGGAGATTCAACCAGTCAGCAGCTGAAGTTGATGTTCTGGCTCGCAAGGCCACCTCATCCGGGGCCCGCGCTGAAGAGATGGCTATGGCCAGACGAGCCGCGCGTTTGCGACGCGAAGACATTCAACGACGAGACGAGGCTTTGCGGACTGCTGAGAAGAGCGCGGAGAGTGCGCAAGGCGAGATCAATCAGCTACGCGCTGCTCTTGAGCGGGAACAGCGAGCCCGCGAGCTGGCAGAAAGGGACATGGCTACGGCAAACGAGCAAACTCGCGAACAGCGGATTGAAATCGCCCGTCTCCGCGATGAACTCCAGACCGCCCGCGCCGAGGGGGAGGCGGCGAAGATTAAAGCTGCACGTTTCGAGGGCGAAAAGCAGGCCGAGAACGTCCGCCGCGAAGCGGCCCAGCGCGATCAACAGAGAATTGCCAGCCAGGCCACATTGAAGCAGTCGCTGGCGAAGTTTGGAGCACTTAAAGAGAGTCCCACCGGTTTTCAACTTGCGCTGCCGGAGTCGATGTGGACCAGCGCCCGCAGTTCGGAACTGGTGGCCACCGCGGCAGCAAAACTTGAGCCACTGGCTGCGCTGCTGGCGAGCAATCCTGACTACCAGATTTTGATCGAGGTCTACACCGATAATAAAGGCGACGAGGTCTCGCTGCAACAGCTAACCCAGGACCGCGCGCGAGTTCTGTCAGAACGGCTACAGTTTGCCGGGGTAGATCCGGCTCGGATCCAAGCCAATGGCATGGGCGCGTCGAATCCCGTGACAAAGAACACGACCGTCGCGGGCCGTTCTCGCAATCGTAGAACAGAGATAACGTTGACGCCAATCCAAACCCGCAGCGCCACTAATCAGTAGGCAGACGGCAGGAGCAGGAGGCAGTAAAAACTTAGGCCTTAGTTCTTCAAGATCGGTGTTATTGATCTCTGGTTGTCCTTCACCTGCCTCCTGCTTCTTGAATCCCATGTCCCCACTCGGACTCTTACAACTGGTCGGTTATAGCATTGGCGCTGTCCTGCCTCTCTGGATGGGCGCTCAGTTGATCTCTCGCCGTCAAAAATTGACTAAACTCGAGCGCGTTCTCTTTGCCCTGGCACTGACCATGGGTGGATGGCACACCAGTAATCTCTTTATCACGCTGCACGGGCTTTTTGGTCTCGGTTTGGATACGTGGAGTACCCTCCTGCGACTTGCGGATTCAGTCGCAGTGATTAGTATCGCCTTCGCCTATTCGTTCCTGCTCCACATACATCTCCACCTTTGGGCCGAGTCCCGGGGACGGCCGTTAACCCGCAACGAAAAGATCCGCGTTTTCCTCTGCTACTTTCCGACCATCTTCCTAGTAGTTGCACTCTGGCAGATTTGGACCGGCGATTACGCGCCGATGCTCACCAAGCTAAAGTTTTTCGTCTTGCCCTTCGCCTTCTGGATTGCTTATGTGCTGGGATTAATCGCTGTCACCGAATTACTGATTGCGCGGAATAGCAGTAATCGCAGCGAGCAACGGATCATGCGCACGTTGGCCGCGTCCTTCGCGATTATTGGGATGGTGATTCTTGCTGCGTTAGCGATGGGCTTAGGTGAAGGTGCTGCAATTGGCCTTTATCTAAAGACTGTCGCCAATCTCGGTTCACTTCTTCCATCTTTATTGCTGGCTTACTACATTTACCGCTATCGATATCTCGAACTCATTATCGAAGAGAGCCTGATTGTTGCCACTTTCGCCACAGTCGTGCTCACGATTTATATCTATGGCATTCGAACCATCGGTGATTGGATGACATCTCGTTACGGCGTGAGACAGGGTGTCGTGGAGGCCTTGCTTATTCTCGGACTAACCCTTGTGGCCGCTCCCATGCGACGCTGGTTGGAGCGTCGCTTCCACAGGTTGTTTGAGCGGGAAGCTGCGCTTTATCGGGACGTCGTCGCGCGTATCAGTTCTCATGCCGGGAAGTATAAGCAGTTACCGGAATTGCTCCACTTTGTTGAAGGACTCACCGCCGAGGCGCTGGGTTTTCGGCGCGTGCGGGTCATGGTAAACCGAGAGGCAAGTGTTGATGAAGGTGACCGGGATAAGCCCATAGACCATCAGGTAGGTGCAATCGAGCCCTGGATGACAGAAGTATTGACGATTTCGGAGCGGAACGGATGGTCGCCCGTCGAGGGTGATCCAGGGATGGTTGCGGAAGGGTTCCAGATAGCATACCCGCTTCGCCGCGAAGACCGCATTTCGGGATTACTCTTAATTGAGGGTTTACCAGGGAGCTTGACGTCTGATGCGCGCGCTGTGTTGGAAGTGCTTGCCGGACAGGTCGCCGTCGCCATAGAGGATTGCCGGCTAGTACAAGAAAACATACGCCTGGAGCGCCGAGTTGCCGAGGGTGAACGCCTCGCGGTGCTGGGACAGATGGCTGCCACTGTCGCTCATGAAGTCAAGAACCCGCTGTCAGCGATTAAGTCGATTGCGCAGGTGATGCGTGAAGACCAGGGACTAGGTGTTGAGTATGCGCGCGATCTGAGCTTAATAGTTGGGGAAACGGATCGCCTGAGCCAGAGTGTGACCCAGTTGCTGAGTTTTGCGCGGAAAGAAGTTGCCGAGGAGGTTCCGCTCAAAATTGGGGAATTGATCCGTTCGGCCGTCGACCTCTTCAGGGCGAATGCTGATGAACGACTCATTAAGCTTAAGATCCAAATCGAAGTTAACGATGAGCTGGGGGGGACGGCCGTCGCCTCGGTTCGCGACGCGCTCTCGAATCTCGTTTTGAACGCCTTACACGCCACACCCGATGGTGGCGAAATAATCGTCACGGCCAAAAGAGATGGAGCGAATCTTTGCATTGTGATTGAGGACTCGGGTGAAGGTGTACCAGCGCAACTAACGAAACGCATCTGGGAGCCATTCTTCACCACCAAGCAGAGAGGGACAGGGTTGGGTCTGGCAATCGTTCGCAAGCGTATAGAGGAAGCAGGAGGCTCTGCTCGCCTGGCTGGCTCGGTTAACGGTGGTGGCGCGCGTTTCGAATTACGGGTGCCGTGTTCCGAGTCCCCCGTGACCAAGTGATAGTAGCCCAGCACCGGGGATAGGATTGCTCATAAATTCTCTCTACGCCGACTAGGAAGGACGATTTGTGCCGGCTCACCTCATGCACCTATCTGGAAGCGGACGTAACATTTATTGAAAGTTGACTTTAAAGTAAGGTTTAGCTAGACTGCCCTCGGAATAGAACTATCGGGTGCGAAGCGGAGCAGTCCGCCTTTGGAAAACAGCACTGAGGGCCTGAAATAAAGGACTCGAATGAAGATATCGGCACAAGAGGAATTTGGGCTACGTTGCTTGCTGCAACTTGCGCGCGCCAGCGCCGCGGGCGAGTCGCTAACCCTGGCTCAGATTGCCGAGCGTGAAGGCATTTCGGTGGCAAACGCCGGAAAGCTGATGTGGATTCTGAATAAAGCCGGATTGGTACGGTCGCAGCGGGGAATTAAAGGCGGCTACTACCTGGCTCGACCAGCTTCCGAAATCCATTTGAACCAGGTAATTCGCGTGCTTGATGGGGAGAGGGTTGACTCACACTGCAAGAGTTACGCAGGTGTACTCGACGCGTGTGTACATACTGGCGATTGCGGAATACGACCGGTGATCGTCGAGCTTCATCAGATTGTGGACAACGCATTGTCTGACATTACCTTGTCTCAGCTGCTGGACACGGAGGCTAACGTTGATGCGGCGTTGCACCAGATTCACATCACCAAACAGCGTTCGGAGCAAAGGGCCTGAGAGCAAGCGAAAACTATTGGAAGGCATGATACTTAAACCAAGATGAGCACAGCAGAAAAACTGGTCAGCCAGGAATACAAGTACGGTTTCGTAACCGACATCGAGTCCGACACCATTCCCCGGGGACTTTCCGAGGACACTGTGCGTCTCATTTCCGGAAAGAAAAACGAGCCGGAATGGATGTTGGAGTTTCGCATGAAGGCTTTTCGGCACTGGTTAACCATGACCGAGCCGACGCATTGGCCGAACCTTACATATCCTGAGATTAATTATCAGGACATGATTTATTACAGTGCTCCGAAGCAGAAAGACCTGAAAGCGAGTATGGATGAAGTTGACCCGGAACTGTTGAAAACCTTTGAGAAGCTCGGCATCCCATTAACCGAGCAAAAGCAACTCGCCGGCGTTGCTGTGGATGCGGTATTTGACTCGGTTTCGGTAGCTACAACTTACAAAGAGAAGCTGAAGAAGCATGGCGTAGTTTTCTGCTCGTTTAGCGAGGCTATTCGCGAATATCCGAAACTGGTTCGCAAGTACCTTGGCTCCGTCGTACCAACCAACGACAACTTCTTTGCAGCACTTAACAGCGCTGTGTTTTCTGACGGCTCATTCTGTTTTATTCCCAAGGGCGTTCGTTGTCCGATGGAGCTATCGACTTATTTCCGGATTAACAATTCAGAATCCGGACAGTTCGAAAGAACCCTGATTGTCGCTGAGGAGAGCTCTTACGTTTCTTATCTCGAAGGATGCACGGCGCCCAAGTTTGATAAGAACCAGCTGCATGCGGCGGTGGTTGAGCTGGTCGCTTTAGACGACGCGCAAATCAAATACTCGACGGTGCAAAACTGGTACGCCGGCGACGAAGAAGGTCGTGGTGGGATCTACAACTTTGTCACCAAGAGGGGTAAGTGCGCTGGTCGCAATTCCAAGATCTCCTGGACGCAGGTCGAAACGGGTTCGGCGATTACCTGGAAGTATCCGTCGTGTATTTTGCTGGGAGATAACTCAATCGGAGAGTTTTACTCCGTGGCGCTGACGAATCACGCCCAGCAGGCCGATACGGGAACCAAGATGATTCATCTTGGCAAGAACACGCGCTCAACAATCATCTCTAAAGGTATTGCTGCGGGCAAATCTAATAATAGTTATCGCGGCCTGGTGAAGGTCATGCCCAAGGCCGAAAATTCGCGCAATTACACACAGTGTGACTCGATGCTTATTGGTTCAAACAGCGGTGCGAATACCTTCCCCTACATCGAGGTCATGAACAACTCTTCGGCGGTTGAACATGAAGCTTCCACGTCGAAAATCAGCGAGGAGCAGTTGTTCTACCTGCAACATCGCGGTATCTCTCAGGAAGATGCAGTCTCTTTGATCATTAATGGCTTTTGCAAGGATGTATTTCTGCAGTTGCCGATGGAATTTGCGGTCGAGGCTCAGCGACTGCTTGGTATGAAGCTCGAGGGCAGCGTTGGTTAAAAGCAGGTGACGGTCGTCGGGTGCCAGGTGCCGGAAGAAGCTTTTCACTGGCACCTGG
>JACCSP010000095.1 GCA_013812905.1 Pyrinomonadaceae bacterium | reverse complement strand
GTCGACATCTATGGAGTTGGCTATTCCTCATTCACCGCGCTGGATGCAAAGTTAAAGTTTGTAAGACTCGGTCTCACCGCGGATGCTTATGGAGATGCACATCTGCAAGCGATGGCGGCTGCGTCGCTAAAAAAAGGGGATGTCGCCATTGGCATCTCGCATTCCGGCAGCACCAAAGATGTGGTTGATGCGTTGTCAGCAGCCAGGAAGGCCGGAGCGGCGACCATTTCCATCACTAATTTTAGTCCTTCGCCTATTACGCGAGCCTCTGACGTAGTGCTCCTCACCGCATCACCAGAGTCTCCTCTAGGTGGGGAAGTGCTGACTTCAAGAATTGCGCAACTCTGCGTTCTCGATGTGCTTTCCGTCGCCCTCGCCGTAACACTCGGTGAAGGATGTCTCGATCTGATCAGGAAGACTTCCGAAGCAGTAAAGAAGAAGCGGTATTAAGCGTAAGCGGCAGCGCTCCGGTCAGATTCTTAAACCAACGATCACTGTGGCAGGAGATCTGGAAGGCTAGCTTTAAGAGAGGTTTTATCTACCTTGCTGACCACTCGCGATGATCGGAGCGTCAGCACACCAACTCCCCGAATTGAGATCAATAACAAACGCCCGGAAGGAATTACAGGAGACTCGCCATGAGAAGAAGCTTAGCCCGAATGTTTCTCAGCTCTTTCCTCCTTTTGCTGATGCCATTAGTGGTGCTCGCCCAAACAGAGAGAGGCTCGATTAGCGGCGTCGTCACCGACAGCACGGGCGCAGTGGTCCCCGGTGCTACGGTAACCATCACAAACCTTGCGACTAAGTCGAGTCAGACGCTTACCACAAATGACCAGGGGCTTTATGAGGCGCCTTTCATGTTGCCCGCGACCTATAAAATAACAGCTGCAGCGCCCGGTTTTTCCACGTCGGTGGTAAATGAAGCAGTCCTTAACGTAGGACAAAGGGCGCGTGTGGATGTTGCGCTCACGCCAGGAGACGTTTCAGCGCAGATAGATGTCGTAGAAAACGGTGCCCTGTTGCAGACCGAAACCGCCAGCATTGGGACGGTAGTTAATTCCCGCCAGCTTACCGAACTTCCATCCGCTGACCGTAATATCTACAGCTTCCTCACACTCGACTCTACGGTCAACAGCGGGTTTTCGGGCAACGCGGAGGCGTTCCGCCTTGAGAGTGGCGGCACGTTCGCCATTTCAGGCACAAGGGCTTCGTCCGTAACTTTCAAGATTGACGGTCAGGCGAATACCGATCCAACCTTTGGCACTCCAACCATAACCCCGTCGCTAGATTCGGTGAAGGAGTTTCAGCTTCAGAACAACGCTTATTCGGCGGAGTTTGAAGGGATCACACAAGTAAACGTCGCGACCAAAACCGGCGGCAGCGCTTTTCATGGCTCCGCATTCGAGTTTTTGCAAAACGACTTGCTTCAGCCCCGCAATCCATTGGCCGCACGGGATAAGAGCGGCAAGCCCGGTAAAAACAGGTTACGTTTTAACCAGTTTGGCGGGACCATCGGGGGCCCGCTCTGGTTACCGCGCTTCGGCGAAGGCGGACCATCGGTCATCAAAGGTCGTACCTTCTTCTTTTTCAGCTATGAAGGTAAAAGGCAGAATGTCATTAACCTGGCAACGGCCCGCGTGTTGACGGAGGCCGAGCGGAGGGGCGATTTTTCCAGTGCGCTCGGTGCCTGCCTCAGATCAGGAACCACTGACATCCCACTGCGCAATCCGAACGGAACTCCGACAGGGCAATGTGTCAGGGTTGGTCAAATCTTTGACCCGGCTACGACAGTGAGAAACCCACTATTCAGTGGAACCGCTTCGGCACTCAATCCGGAATTCATCCGCCAGCCTTTCGCGAATAATCAAATCCCCCAGGCGAGGTTGAACGCAGTGGCGCAACGCATCATCAACCTACAGCAATTTCTGCCTAACTTGCCGGGACTTGACCTCAACTTTCTGGGGCCGGCCGGAGCGCTTCTGATTAACGACCAATACTCGCTCCGTATTGACCACAGACTTTCCGCCAGCGATAACATCGATGGACGTTTGACGTGGCAAACCAATTCCCGCGATAACCTGTCGGTTCTTCCCCTGCAGCAAAAAGATGTGACGGGAAACGGTCGGGTCTTCAACTTCGGTTGGACCCATGTTTTTGGCCCGACGCTCGTTAACGAGTTGCGTTTAGGATACGTCCGCGGGGTCTATGGAGACAGCATTGAAGAGTCTGATCCGACAGCAGTTGGTGTTGGCAATTCACTGCTTAACACTCTGCCGGGCCTCCTGCTACCCGGTTCACTCAATTTCGGCGGCTTCACCGGCTCTATCTTGGCGACGACGCAGAACACTTACCAGATAGCGGATAACGTCTCATGGGTACGTGCGCGGCACGCTCTCAAGTTCGGCTTCAAGATTGACGAGAACCGTTTCAGGAACGGCGAACGCATCGACACGAACGGTAGAGCGAATTTCAACGGACTTTTCAGCACCGGCAACAGCAGCATTGGGACCGGCGGTAATCGCAATAACTTTGTCGCGGATCTCCTGTTAGGGCTACCCAACAGTCATTCGCTGACAACGCCCCAACTCGCCCACCTGCAGAACAGGCCGTGGGCCGTCTACATCCAGGACGACTGGAAAGTGAACAATCGCGTGACCGTAAATGCGGGATTACGCTATGAGTATCACCAGCCGTTCAGAGAAAACCTGCTGGGGGGCAGCCGCGTTGATCTTGAGAACGGCGGGCGCCTGCTGGTAGCCGACCCGGTAGTTGCCCAACTCGCCAATAGCCCGCTGGTTGTTTGCTGTACCAGCTCGCGAGTGGTTGATGCAGACAAGAACGATTTCGGGCCGCGCATCGGTGTGGCGATTCAACCGTTCAAGGACGATCCCACGGTGATCCGCGCAGGGTACGGGATCTTCATGGCTGACACATCCCAGTTTTTTCACTGGCAAAAATACACACCCTTCCGGCGCGGGAGCTTTCAGGGTTCGCTAACCAGTTTCCAGAACCCCACCATTTCGCTCGACAATCTTTTTCCCAGCAGTCAGTTCACCCCGACCAGCGGAAGCGGAATCTCTCTCGCCCTTCCCGGCGGCGTGAATCCCGCGGCTGTCAACAATCATCCTGTGCTGGGCATCTCCTCGCTTGGCTCGTACGAGACGCCCCAATCACAGCAATGGAGTGTAAGCCTTCAGCGGCAATTTCCCTGGGACATGGTTGTAGACCTCACTTATGCCGGTTCAGTTTCAAAGAACCTGCCTCTTCAGTGGTTCTTCAACCAGCCAACCTTCAGCGCGACTCCGGCCAACCTCCAGAGTTTAGACCCGGCGGCCAACCCGTATTTGCGGCGGCAGTATGAAAACTTCACTATCGGGTCGAATATCGTGGCAAATGTTCTGTCTTCGAACTACAACGCGGGGACCGCGAAGGTCGCGAAACGCTTCTCGCAAGGCTACAGCTTCACATCGACCTACACCTGGTCGAAAAACATAGACCAGGGCGCCGAAATCTTTTCTGTCTTTGCCAATCACGCCTTTATCGCCAACAACCTGAACTTTGACGATAGCAAAGGCGTTTCCGCTTTGGACGTCCCGCACCGCTGGGTGACGAACGGCATCGCAGAGCTGCCCTTCGGTAAGGGGAAACACTTCTGGAACAGCGGCGGCTTGACGGATAAACTGGTTGGCGGCTGGCGTTTCTCGGGCGTGTTGACAGTCCAATCAGGTTTGCCCATTAACCCTTACATCTTCAATCGCTTGACGAATACGACTCTGAGCATCCCTGAACGCGGCGACCTGGTCGGCACTCCCTATTTGAGCGGCGACGCGTGGGATGAGGCGGTCAGAGCCTGGGAGCATGGCGGCGCGCGATTGTTTCTCATTCAACCGGGATCGGTAAGCCTTAACTATGCGCCTGGCACTCTCGGGAACATCCCCCGTAACTTCTTCCGCGCTCCTTATGGGCGGCTCTTAAATGTCTCGGCAGCAAAAGTTACTCGACTTGGCGAGACAAGTAGCCTGGAAGTGCGTATGGACATGTTCAACGTCACCAGAGAAGTACTGCATAGGCTCGGCAGCGCCACGAATTACACCCATGCAAACGCGTTAACCAGCCCACTGCTGGGGAGCATGCCGGCGCGCAGCGCTTTTTTTGCCCCGCACACCATTCAACTGGGTGTGAGGTTAACCTTCTGATCACGCCATGGCAGGCAGGGCCCCATAGCTCATGTGGCGGCCCTGATTGTCAGATCGCTACCTGGCGCTGCTGATTCGAAAACCACGCGCGACAAATTCCTTTATCGACGCAGGAAGACCTTTGTTAAGAGCAGGATTCAGTAAAGTCTGTATCTCCCCTCCGATCGGTGCTCCGCTGGCCGGATTCGCCGCTCGAGAAGGCGTATCGCAGGGAATCCACGATGATCTGTTTGCGCGCGCGCTCGTGTTGGCAAATGGAGAAGCCGTTGTAGCACTGGTCAGTGTGGATCTGCTGGCGTTGTCGAGCGACTTCATCAAACGCGTGCGTGACGGAATTCAGAGAAGAACGGATATTGACCCCGCGTCTGTGATGATCGCGTCTACCCACACCCATGCCGGTCCGGTTACGATCACCACATTTTTCAATCCCGAAGAAAGCGTTGATTCGGCTTACATGGATTCGCTTGCGGAGGCCATCGAGCAAAGCGTAACCAATGCGTGGCTTGCGCGGTTTCCGGCCAGAGTCGGCGTTGGTGTGGCGAAAGTTGACGGAGTAGGGGTCAATCGTCGCAGCCCCGATCAGCGGCCTATCGATGAACAGGTCGGCATCGTTAAGGTTGTTGATTTCAATGGCCGCACGCGCGCGGTTCTCATAAACTATTCTTGCCATCCAACAGTGCTGGGACCGGATAATCTGTTGGTCACGGGAGATTTCCCCAATTTCGCTATCGAAGAGATCGAACGAAGCATCGGTCCCGACGGCTTCGCGATGTTCGTCAATGGCACGCAAGGCAACATTAGTATGGGCCATTCTTCCGAGTTGAGTGCGATCGGTGTGATTACGCCCGGGCGCACCTTTGAGCGCGCTGCTGAGCTTGGCCATTTGCTCGCGGATGCGACATTGGTTGCGTTGCCCGACATCGCCATCAGTGACTCGCCCACTCTCACCTCACTAACGATACCCGTCAGCCTACCGCTGAAGGACTATCCGCCTCTTGAAGAAGCCATCAAGTCCCTGAAAGATGCTGACGAGCTCTTGGCACGACTAACTGCGGAGGGGGCGCCTCCCGAGCAAATAATGCCGGCGAAAACGAAACGCCTTTACGCCTCCATTACAAATTTCTATGCTTGTGAGGCGCTGGCTCTGCCTGACGGACACCTGCCAATTGAACTTCAGGGCTTCCGTCTCGGTGATGCGGTTTTTGTCGCGATCCCTGGCGAGGTCTTTGTTGAGATCGGACTGACCCTCAAGCGGCAGTCACCGCACATGACATTTGTTTTCGGAATTGCCAATGGCTACATAGGGTATGTGCCAACGCGCGAAGCGTACGCTGCTGGCGGCTACGAGGTGGTTTCATCGAAATGCCAACCAGACGCAGCAGATGTGCTCCTTGAGAAGGTAAGCAGCCTCACTGAACAGTTATTTAGGGACGGCGCAAACGCGGCCAAAACAGAAACTGTACATTTCGAGACGCGAGAGCACAGATGACAGATAAGGTGCGCATCGGAGTGATCGGACTCGGCATCATGGGGGAGCAGTATGTCCGCATCTATAACGCGCATCCGATGGCTACCATCACGGCTATTTGTACTCGCGGACAGGAACGGCTCAATGAGATCGGGGAAAAGTACGGGATTAAGACAAGAGTTACCGATTATCACGAGTTGCTGGCCCAGCCAGATGTTGATGCGGTCTGCGTTGCCACTCCCGATTTTGCTCACTACGAGCCCGTTAAGGCAGCGCTCAAGGCAAACAAGCATGTGCTCTGCGAAAAGCCTTTCACGACCCGGCTGAGTGAGGCCGATGAGCTACTTTCCTTAAGCCAGGCGCGCGAGCAGCTAAAGCTTCAGGTAGCCTTCAACCATCGCTGGCTCTCATCCTACTACCATGGGTTTGCGAAGATCAGAGCCGGTGCGATCGGCCGTCCGATTGCCGGGTATGCCCGCAAGAACGACACAATCTATGTGGCGACCGAGATGATTAACTGGGCAAGTCAATCAACGCCGATTCACTTCCTGGGCGCGCACGATATAGACCTCATGCGTTGGTACTTCGACAGCGAACCTCTTGAAGTCCGGGCCTATGGCGCAAAGGGCGTGCTCACAGAACTCGGAATAAATACCTACGATTTGATTCAGGCCCAGGTCAAATTTGAGAGTGAAGCTTTTGCAACATTTGAAGCGGCCTGGATCTATCCGAACACCTTTCCGACTATGGTTGATTCCTTTGTCGAAGTAATCGGGAGCCACGGCCACTTGCACTTTGATCGCAAGCGCGAGTCTATCGAGATGAGTACCCCCGAGCAGTTCACGTATCCAAAAACGTTCCTTACCCATGAGACCTTCGGAAAACTGCGAGGTGCTTTTGTCGAATGCCTTTCGGACTTCGTTGATTCAATCATCAACAACACCGCACCGAAAGTAACGGCATTTGATGGGCGTCAGGTCACGGCAGTGCTCGACGCCGTCACGCGTTCGCTGGAATCGGGCCGAACAGAAGTTGTGTCAAACCTTGCGACAAAAGATTCCGTCGCCGTTAATTAGATGCCAACTGGTCTCCACACTGCCGATCACATAGTTATCCTCGGCTATTTCGTGTTGCTGACCTTAATCGGCTTCTATTTCTGGAAGAGAATGCGCCACGTCCGCGACTTCTTCACCGGCGGAAACGCCATTCCGTGGTGGCTAGCGGGCGTCTCGTTTTACCTGACGGGCTTTAGCGCATTCTCCTTCGTGGCTTACTCAGAGATGGCCTATCGTTACGGTTTCGTCGCCGTGACGTTGGCGTGGAGCTCGGCGGTCGCCATGGCCGTCGGCACATTGTTTATGGCTTCCCGCTGGCGGCGAGCCCGCATCATCAGTCCTACAGAATTCCTCGAAGCGCGCTACAACAAACAGATCAGACAGATTTTGGCGTGGGCCGGTATTCCGCTCCGGGTGATCGATGATGGATTGAAGATCTATGCGACAGGCGTGTTCGTCTCCGTCGGCATGGGCTACGACCTGAAGATGAGCATCATTGTAAGCGGCGCGGTGATGCTGCTTTACACGTTCATGGGCGGGCTGTGGGCGGTTGTCGTCACCGATTACATTCAGTTCATCATTCTTACTCTCGGCGTGGTGGTTCTTTTCCCCCTGGTCTTCGCGCAGGTTGGCAGCTTTGAAGCGCTCGCCCACGGGGCTCAAGCCGGATTCCTGTCGCCCATAGGGGCTCCGTTCTCACTGCTATACGTGATCGCCTTTTATCTGTTGATTATTCTCAGTTACAACGGCAACTGGGCTTTCGCGCAAAAGTTTTACAGTGTCAGCGACGAACGCGCTGCGCGAAAGGCCGGGATGCTGGCCGTCGGTCTCAAGATTCTCGGCCCACCTCTTTTTATTCTGCCCGCGATGGCCGCGCGGAGCCTCATGCCCGAACTAATGCAGCCGCCAAACTCGCCGCAGTATACCTACGCCGCCCTGTCGCTTAGATATCTTCCGGCAGGGCTGATGGGCTTGATGATCGCCGCAATGTTCTCGGCCACCATGTCCACTCTAAGCGGGGATTACAACGTTATCGCGAGCGTCATGACAGAAGATATCTATCGCCGCCTCTTTCACAAGGATGCGAGCCAGCGACGCCTGGTCATCGTCGGGCGTATTGCCACTCTTGTTATCGGCGCGATAACTATCAGTATCGGCGTAACTCTCATTGCTACGGCGCGCAGAGGTTTATTTGAAGTGATGGTGACGGTCTTCGGCATTTTCATTGGGCCGATGCTGATTCCGATGCTGCTTGGCCTGCTGAGCCGACGTGTCACTTGGCGCGGTGCGGTAGCCGGGATTTCAGCGGGTCTGGTATCAGGGCTTTCATTCTACTTCTATAAGACGCTGGTCCTGGCAAAGCAACCAAGTATCGATCCGAACTGGCTGCGATACGACTATGAAGCGATCAGTATCCTGATTAATTTCGCGGTTACTCTGTTGGCGATACTGCTGGTGAGCGCTGTGGAGAAAATGCCGGCCAGCGAACGCGCGAAAATCGACGAATTCTTCGTACGCCTCTCAACGCCAATTGACGTGAGCCAGACACACGCGCGAGTCACGGGCGAGGTCTTCTCGCCCTTCTACATCATCGGCTGGGTGACGGGCGGCACTGGTCTGCTCCTTCTCATTGCCAGCGTGGTACAGCCCGCCGGCATTGGGCGATACATAAACCTGGCAGCGGGCATAACGCTCTGCCTCCTTGGCTACGGTTTCTACCGTTTGCATGGACGAGTCATGCAGAGACAAGCTCGGTTGGCAAGCGAAGATGCAAACGCAGTTGCAGCCGGCGCACCATGAAGTAACTCGAAACGCGCTCCGGTAAACAGTTTTCTGCCGCACAATTAGCTGCGAACGGGAATTCTGAAGTGGGATGAAAATAGCGGTTTTCAAGCATAACGACGGGCAGCGCATCGGCATTGCGCCGAAACACTCAGACAACGTGATTGTTGATTACGTTGCCGCATCTGAACTTCTCAAACAAAGTGATTACGACGCACCGCGCGACATGATTTCGCTGATTCAATCCGCGTCAGAGCCCATTAGGCAATACGCGCAACTTGAACAAGCAATTACTCGGATCGCGAACGATCCTTCCCTGGCGGAAACGCGGCTTGATATTGCAGATCTCAAGCTTGAAGCACCGCTCTCACATCCGGGCAAGATTATCTGCCTCGCCGGCAACTATCGGGATCACATCGTCGAAAGTGGTTACGCCGTTCCGCAGGAATCCGCCATCATTACTCAGCAGTTATTTCTCAAACCAGCGAGCGCAATTATCGGAGATGGTGACGACATCGTGATTAGCGGTCATAACGATACTGTCGGCTGGGAAACAGAACTCGCGGTTGTCATCGGCAAGCGCGGAAGAAACATTCAAGCTGAGAGTGCCTACGACCATGTTTTCGGCTACACCATCCTTAATGACGTTTCTGAAAGACGTTTGAATTCCCGAGTCGAGAATAGGAGCAAGCGCGAAATGGATGGTTTCTTCGATTGGCTGGCCGGCAAGTGGTTCGACGGTTTCGCGCCTTCAGGCCCCTGGATTGTCACCGCAGATGAGATTGACGATCCCCACAACCTGGAGATCAAACTTACCGTCAACGGCCGAATCCGCCAGCAGGGAAATACACGCGACATGATCTTCCGCATTCCGGAACAACTCGCCTACATCTCTTCAATTATGACGCTTGAATCCGGAGACCTTATTTCTACGGGTACGCCCGTAGGCGCAGGAGTGGGCGGAGATTCGTCATTGCACGACGGTGATGAGTTGGTTTGTGAAATCGAAGGAATCGGAAAACTGCGCAATAAAGTGAGGTGCGGCAATTGAGAAATTTGGACTGGGCAGTTGTCGGCCTCTACTTTCTTTTCATGCTGGTTGTCGGCCTTTATTTCATGCGCCGCGCCAGCCGCAGTCTGGCTGACTACTTCGTCTCCGGGCGAGACCTTCCCTGGTGGGTAATTGCTCTCTCTGCAGTTGCCACGTACACAGACGCGGGTCTGGCGCCGGCCGTCACTATGCTTACCTATCAGGGCGGTCTGCTGGGCAACGCGGTCTGGTGGATTCCCTACGTGGTTTGGATGCCCCTCGGCGCTGTGCTCTGGTCAAAGTACTGGCGCAGGCTGGGCACCGTCACTTCGGCGGAGCTTTTCAATATCCGGTACAGCGGCAGAGTCGCACACACTTATCGCGGCATCTACGCCGTCTTCATGAGCTTTGGTTTCATCGTTGTGCTCATGGGTTATGTGTCTGGCTGGCTTGGCGCCGCGCTGGGTCCAATCCTTGGATGGGAACCCCTTAGCCTTATTCTATTTTCCGCGATCGTGACTGCCGCCTACACAGTAGCTTCCGGTCTCTCCGGAGTCGCTTACACAGACGCTTATCAATTCGGAATATTTCTAATCGGCAACATTATTCTCGTTCCGATCGTGCTCTTTGCGGTCGGAGGCATGGAGCATGTTTATCAGACGATCGAAGTAACGCGAGGCGCCGCAGAGGCGGAATCGTTCTTTCGCGTGCTACCACCGGTGCGAGGGCTGGATGCTCTGACCATCTTTGCCTTCATAGTGCAGGGACTCTTTTTCGCTGCTTCGCCGACAGGCGGCGAAGGGTTTACGGCGCAACGGTTCATGGCGGCTCGTAACGAATTCCACGCTCAGGTGGGCCAGCTTTTTAACGCGATCCTGACCTTGATCGTGCGGGTTGTGCCATTTCTCTTTCTGGGCGTAATTGCCGCCGCTCTCTATGCGCCCGGAAGTGTGACTGAGCCAGGGGAGATATGGGCTCGCATGGTTCGCACCTACGCCCCGGTTGGCTTGTTGGGGCTCCTGGTGGCCGGCATCTTCGCGGCCTACATGTCCACCATCAGTACCTTGATGAACTGGGGAGCTTCGTACATCGTTAATGATTTCTACAAACCCTTCGTGCGGCCGTCAGAAAGCGAGCGCCACTACGTTTGGGTGGGGCGTATCGGCTCGGTCGTGATCTTCTCACTTTCCCTTTTCGTTGCTTACTACTTCGTCGAGGGATTGCGTGCATGGTTTCTCTTTATCAACTCAGTGGTCTTCGCTTTCATCCTGCCACTTTCGTGGCTCAGGTTCTTTTGGTGGCGGCTCAATATCTATGGCGAAGCGGCGGCACTCATTATTGGACTGCCGCTCAGCTATATCGTGTGGTTTCCGCTTGGCTTCTCAAATGAACAGGCGCATCCGTTCTGGCAAGGGTTTCTACTTTTGTTCGGCCTGGGCTTCGTAACGATCGTCGCAGTGACTTACTTGACTCGGCCCGAGCGAATCGAAACGTTGTGCGAGTTTTACGCGCGTTGCCGCCCGCCGGGATTCTGGGGGCCCGTGGTTAAGGACTTCGACCCGGAGGTCAGGCGCGAAATTCGACAGGAGACAGTGACTGACGTTATCGATTGCGTTTTGGGCGTTATCTTTTGCACGTCGGCCATCCTCGCGGTTATCAGCCCGCTCGGACGGCATTGGGGCATCTTCGCTGCGGCGCTGGCTGTATGCCTGATCAGCGGCGGGATTTTCATCGTTCGCTGGTCGCGGCGCGGAGTCTTCCGCTCGCTTTCAGCCAAGCCTCCGAATGAACATGCAGAGCTTGGAGTCGGTTGACAATATGTTTAAGGAACGAAGGGACAGGTCTGGAATGATTTTAGGAACGCGGAAGGGTATTTGGGCTCGTGCGGACGGAGGCGGTCTGCCACCGATAAGTAACGCGCATCCAGTCTCATTTAGTTTGCTGGTGGCAGCAGCACTATTGGCTTTGTCGATAACCTCCGGGGTCGCAAAACCAGTGGAACCCCAAACTCAACCGCGGGAGGGTCACGCTTTATGGTCGCACCCTCCGGACGCCGGTACGAGCGCCGAGTCAGTGCGCCAGTTTGTTGCGAAATGTAAACGCGCCAACATCGACACGATTGTCATGGATATTAAGGGGATGAATGGCGAGGTCTATTGGAGAAGTAAAAAGTTTCCGCAGGCCATTGCGAAAGGTTACGAATCGTTTGACATGCTCGAACATCTTACGCGTGAGGCGCATGCACAAGGCATCAAGGTTGACGCATGGCTCGTTGATTTTGCCGAAGGTGAACGTGGCGCGGCCTTCCGTGAACATCCCGAATGGGCCATGCTCAATCCAGACGGGACCACAACCGCGACAGAAACTTTAGGCGTGGCTAAGCGACGTTATCCTTACGTCTGGATGTGCCCGGCGCGGCGACCCGGTTACACGGACCAGTGGCTGTTGCCCATGATCGAAGAGATCGCAACTAACTACGCCGTTGACAGTATCCATCACGACTACGTCCGCTATCCCGGTGACGTTTCACCGGAAGGTTATTGCTTCTGCGACTACTGCCTAAAACACATTCCGCGCTATGCGATGCTTAGCTACGAGACTGGCTCAAGTGTGCGTTTCAGAGTTAATCATATCCAGGAACGGATAGAGGCCAACTGGTGGAGCGATCCGACCATGATCCCCCTCGACTGGAACCAGCGTGATCGACGTGAAATGGCCGACTATATCTTGAACGGGCGCACTATTCCGGGTGGCCCGCCTGACATGCGCTATTACTTTTACGAATATCGCGTTCATCAAATAGACACCTTTGTCCGCGAGGTTCGCGAGCGGGTCCGAAAGATCAATCCGAAGATCGAGATTTCAGCAGCGGTGTTTAAGAATCCGGTGCAGAGTGCTCGCTTCATTGGGCAACGCTGGCATGAGTGGTCACGCTGGGTCGATGTCTATATGCCGATGACTTATCGAAGCCATTTCGCGGGAAGTTTTGAAGACTATCTGGCTCACTTAACCGAGGTTACCGGAAGGCAGCTTGAATGGACCAGACGCGAGCAACCGCTCTTTGCGGGCATCGCTTCGACCTATCTCTATCGCGAGGAACTGCAGCCGCTCGAGGACCTCCGCGAGCGAGTAGGCGAACTGAAGAATCTGCCGGCAACAGAAGCAACGGAGCGCGCCGATAAAGCGCGCGCGATTAGCAAGAGTTATGAAGCGCTTCGAGAACGCCTTACACAATTCGCACCGCAGCGGGAACGAGAGATCGGATCGCTGGTTGCTTCGGTGGTTGCCGACGGCTCCCGCGCGGCCACGCCTGAAGCGATTGATAAGCTTGCGGCAGCGCTAGTTCAATTGCGCCGAGATCTTCCGTCCGGATTCTGTCCTCCTGAGAAACTCTTTCGCGCGATTGAAGCGGCGCGGCAGGCCAAACCGGATGGGATCGTTATTTTTGCGGCAGGTAACCTGACAATAGAAAAACTTTGGCCCACCTTGGAAACAGCATTCAAGCGGTAGGTGGCGGAAGTTCAGAGTTCAACCTTTAGGTTGCTGATTTCACGACACAAGCTCACGCACAATGGGGAACTCAATAAAGCAAACATCTCAATCAATTTTCACGAGACGACTGCCATTCCTGGTTGTCTGCATTGTGGCGACTTGCATACTTGTTAAGAGTGACCGTGCTCAGACAAAAGCGGCGACGCCGGTGCTGACCCAGCCCTATACGATGCGGGAAGATTTTCAGGGGGATAGTTTGGGCCAATGGGCCAGCTACCCACCAGCGCAGGACGTCGGCTACGAACCGAGTTTGACTCCAACATCACAATACGATGCTCCCGGCGGCCGCGCGCTAATGCGAGTTGTGAAGCCGAATGTCCCGGGTGCTTTACGTTTTGGTTTCATCAAGAAAATTCGAATAGTCACAAGCGATGGTGCCACGGTCAGCTTCGCCTATCGCATTAACACCCCCAAGACCGGCGCCCAAATCGACATTGGATTGGCGGGAACGAATGGAACCCTCTATACGAGAACAACAACCGCTCAGACAAACCGCTGGACCGTTACTGACGCGCGGTGTTCTGAGTTGCGTGACTCGCGCGGAGACGCGCCACCATCCGGTCTTCGCGTCGAAGCGATTTACCTGTTGGCTAGCCTGGGTGAGGCAGATCCGGACACGACCTATCGATTCATGATCGACGATCTATCGCTTAAGGCCGCGCGCGAGGCTCATTTCAGTGTAACGACTCCGGCGACCGAGGCAATTGACCCATGGCCGGTGCTAGTGAGTGATCGAGGTTACCGCGCATCTGACAAGATCGCGTTCGAGACAACGGCGCCCGCGCCACTCACGCGCGTCAATTGCACCTTGAAAACTCCCGACGGCCGCATCGCCATTAAACAAGAGCTCTACGATGATGGAACACATGGTGATCGGCGCAGCGCTGACGGCATCTGGTCGAACAAGGACGTCTATTCGCTCCAAGGTGACGACCAAGCCGGCTTGTGGAACGCTCAATTGGATGGCTTTACTGCCGGCGGCGAGACTGTAACCACCGTTGTCCGCCTGATTGTTCATCCTGCAACCAAGCGCGGCCATCCGCGCCTCTTCTTTGCTGCAGCAGATCGCCAGAAACTGATCGAACGTTCACGCGATTTAAAACTGGCCGGCCTGTGGGCTCATCTCCAGACGACAGCAAAGAACACTCGCGCGACGGGAGAACTAGCCCATGGCGGCGAGGTTTTTGAAATGCTTGATAGCGAGTATCTACTGCCTTCACTGCTGGCCTATTTTGATGTGCTGACTCGAGCCCGTTCCCGGATCGCTTACAACGCATTCGAGGCTTATGTGACGGATAGCGAGGAGGCGCGCGCCGCGGCAAAGTCGGCGATGCTTGATGTGGCGCGCTGGCAGAGTTGGCAACCTCCCTGGTTCAATGCGCACGGACAACATACTTACTACCCGGCCGGACTACTGGCGGCAGATGTGGCGCTCGGCTACGATCTTCTCTACAACGATCTTACTGAAACTGAACGTGGACAGA
This sequence comes from Pyrinomonadaceae bacterium, assembly GCA_013812905.1. Lineage (GTDB taxonomy): Bacteria > Acidobacteriota > Blastocatellia > Pyrinomonadales > Pyrinomonadaceae > PSRF01. Next base: position 3,610 of record JACCSP010000095.1, on the reverse strand, counting down.
TCCGGAGGGCGTTGATTGAAAAGTCGATTATACCAACCTACAAGGAATACGTTGTTGATAATCGGGTAATGGCGAACACGAGCAACTGGATTGCGCACACGGTTGGCGGCGCGCTCATAGCCGCTGCAAGCATTGCCGGTGATGTCCAGGAGTCAGAGTCCAGCGGACGGTTCGAGATCTATCTCAATGGACTGTTGCTCAAGGTCGAGGACCACATGGCGTCAAGTTTCCTCGCCGACGGTAGCTACGGAGAAGGCATCAGCTATCACGAGTTTGATATGGAAACTCTTGGGCCGGCGCTCAACGCTCTCCGCCGGGTCTTTGGCATTGACTACTGGAAGCAGACGCATGTGCTCGATTCGCTTACCTATCCCCTCTATACGCTTGCCCAGCCGCCGAGCGGTAGTCTTGATATGGGTGACACCCACCCCCCTGCGGGTCATGGTATCCCGGCCCTGGCTTACGAATCGAAGGATTCGGTAATGCGCTGGTACTATGCGCAATTCGATCGGCCCTCGCTCAGCAAGTTTATCTTCTACGACGATTCAGTCGAGCCCCAGCCACCCAAACTGCCGACCTCGCGCATATTCCAAAACAAAGGCAACGCCGTTTTCCGCACCGGCTGGGACAAAGATGCGATCATCTTCCTTTACCGCGCCGGACCAAACTTTAACCATCACCATGCCGACCAGGGATCATTTCTGCTTAACGCATTTGGAGAGAATTTGGTCACTGAAGCAGGCTGGTCGGACTATTACAAAGATCCTTTTTACGCCACTTTTTTCACACAAGCGATCGGGCACAGCACGGTGCTCGTGGATGGAAATCCAGAAAGCCAAAGCATTGCCGACACCCCTCAGTTTACCGCGCTCAACAGTTATCCGCGGATCACTGATGCAGTCACCAGCGAGTTTTACGATTCAGTCAGCAGCGAGCTTGCATCTGTCTACCAGGACCGCCTCGAACGATTCACGCGGCGGATCGTTTTCATAAAGCCACACTATCTTGTGATCTTCGACGATCTGGTGGCGAAAGGTGAGCCGGCGCGCTTCGATTGGCTCCTGCATCTTCCCGACCGCTCGCGAATTGAGATTCAGGACAAGCTTGCGATTTATCAAGGCAAACAGGCAGCACTTGCGGCGCATGTTTTCGCGCCGGGAAAATTGCACATGAAAGTGCGCGAAGGGCGAGTGCCCTATCACGACTTTGCTACGCGCACGCCACCAGCGACTCCGGCACAGCCGGCGTTTCTCGATCTTGCTACCCGGCCCATGCGGGCTACCCGATTTTTGGTGGCGCTGGTTCCGGCAAGAACAATCGCCGCCGCGCAAGCGCTCTCCGGGAACATGTCAGAAGTGAAGAGCGAGCAGTGGTTCGGAATAGACACAAGGCGGGGCTCGGAAAGAGACCTGGTGATGTTCCGCGTAGCCGGCCCAAGCCAACCCCTAGCCTACGACAAATGGCTGACAGATGCCGCGTCCTGGTCCGTAACTGAGGCCGGCGAGCAATTGGTGATGTTGTCGGCGCACAACGCCCGGACTGTTTCTCGCTCAGGCCGCCAACTATTTCGCAGCGATAAGCCTGCGAGCTTCGCGGCTCATTTTGACGTTGAGAAAGTTCAGGCTAACGTCTCAGCTACAGGTGCAACACAGATACGATTGTTCACGGGGGTGCCTCCTGCAAAAGTGCAGATTGATGGCCGGGATCTCGCTCAGGCTTCAACAAATTACATTAGCTCGGAGGGGATGATTTCACTGTTGGTACCTGCGGGACAGCACGAGCTCGTGTTTGCACTGCGCTGATTCGCGATGCGAATGAAATATTGAAAAAAGACTGTAATGTTAGGACGTCGCAACTTCATTCAAATGTCCGCGCTCGCTCTCGCGGCTACTCAGCTTCCGGCTCTGGCCCAAAGGCCCTTGCCAAACAGTGAGTTTGATTATGTTGATTGGAGTTGGCGACGATGGCGTGAGATCACAGGTGAACGGCGTCCGCGCCTCAGGAGTGAACAGACCGGTAAGGCCGAATTGGTTGAATTACTTACAGGACGGGGCGGACCGATAACCTCTCAGGGGCAGTGGGACACTCGCCGGGCCGCGATCAAAAAGACCATCAACGGGATCATGGGAGAAACCCCTGTCCGCAAACCGCCGCTCGCTCCAGCGACCACCACAGAGACTTCGCGAGAGGGTTATGCGCTAAGAGAGGTTAGCTTCCAAACTGAACCGGGCGAACGTGTTCCCAGTTTGTTACTCATACCTAAGAATGTAAGGGGACGGGTACCTGTGGTTATTTGTCCGCACCAGACAACCCAGGAAGGTAAGCGCGAGCCCGCGGGAATTGCCGGCAAGCCGGAACTGCAAACCGCGCTGCATCTGGTGAAACGTGGCTATGCAACCTTAACTTATGATGCGCTCTGCTTTGGTGAGCGCCACGATCCGACGAGCGGCCATTACGGCGATGCGATTCCTTTTTACCGTCGCCACCCACGATGGTCATTAATTGGCAAAATGGTCTGGGACTTGAGTCGTGCCTTGGATTACCTCGAAACGCTTGACTTCATTGATTCATCTCGCGTGGGTTGCATCGGTCATTCGCATGGTGGCATTACAACGCTGTTCGCAATGGCCTTTGATGAAAGGATTAGAGTGGGTGCAAGCAACTGCGGCTTTGACACGTTTCGCATTGATGGCAATGTCTGGCGTTGGTCGCATGCCACGGCGCTGATGCCGCGGCTTGGGTTCTATTTGGGAAGCCGGCATATCAATATGGATTTCTATCGGGCGGTGCCTGATTCTGAAGTGATCCAGACACCGTTTGACATGCACGAGCTGCTAGCGCTCATCGCGCCACGCCCGCTCTTCCTCTCAACTTCTGATGAAGACTTCGTGTTCCCTAATGCTGGTTGGAGTGCGCGACGCTCGCTGGCTCGTCTTGAGCCCGTCTACAGCCTGCTTCATGGAGACGGAAATATGGAAGGTCATTTCTTCAATGGCGGACATAATTTCCCAAAGGAAGTTTCGCGCCGGGCTTACGAGTGGTTGGATCGGTGGCTCAAACCCTAGTTTTGGATTTAATGAGGCGCTTGGCCGTACGCTATGGAGATCGTTCTAGCCATTGATGGAGGTGGCAGTCGGACACGGTGTCTGGCGGTTGACCGACAGGGTCAGATTGTCGGCGCCGGCGAGAGCGGCCCGTCTAATCATCTTTTGGTGCGTAGAGATGTCGTGCTCGATTCGCTCGCGGAAGCAACCAGCAAAGCGTTGGCGCCAAGTCGGCTGCTTCCTGAGCAGGTAATTTGCGTCTCAGCCGGCATGGCGGGTGTTGATTACGACAAAACCGGGGCGGGTGAAATGGAAGAGGCGTTTCGAGAGATCGGTTTTACTCGGTCGCTAATCACGGGGGATATGGTGATTGCTCATGCAGGGGCGCTCGGCGGGCGTCCCGGAGTTTTGGCCCTGGCTGGCACAGGGTCTTGCGTACTTGGCATTGGGCCAAGCGGTGAACGGGTAAAAGTGGGCGGCTGGGGTCCGGTGTATGGCGATGAAGGCAGCGCTTATCGAATTGGACAGACGGCGCTGAGGGTCGCTGCCAGGGCTCACGATGGACG
>JACCSP010000331.1 GCA_013812905.1 Pyrinomonadaceae bacterium | reverse complement strand
GTGTGGACGCTACAAATATCACCACCAACGAAGGTTCTTTGAATGACAATATTGCACCTGCGCCGGAGACCCTGCAGGAAGTGAAGTTGCAAACGAGCCTCTACGATGCCTCGACGGGACGTTCCGGTGGCGGTAACTTCCAGCTCGTTACCAAGACTGGCGGTAATAAGTTCAACGGGACTGCCTACTACTACATCCAGAACGAAAAGTTCAATGCCAACGATTTCTTCTTCAACAAGGAAGGAATTGACCGGCCGAAAGCACGGCGCAACGAGGGGGGCTTCACAATCGGCGGCCCAATCGTCAAAGAAAGGTTCTTCTTCTTCGGCGGCTACCAGTACACCAAGGCTATCACTGGCTTCGTGCCGACGGCCAGAAGCACATCAGTGCTGCCACTGGCTTTGGGACGGATTAGCGGCGCTCGAACGGCGCAGAATCTCGCCGCCGCTTTCAATGCAGAGAACGGGTGCACCGTTGGTGTGAACTGCTTGTCTGCGGCCGACATTGCGCCGGTAGCGCTGCGGCTATTTAACTTGATGAACCCTGCGACGGGAGACTTCGTCATCCCCTCACCACGCCCAAATGCGCGCCTGCTCACCACGAGCGGCGGAATTGATCGCGCGGGCGCTCGCGCCTTTCAGTTTGGCTTAGCACCAGGCGTAGTCAGTCGCACATTGCGTGAGAACAATCCGCTTGTGCAGCAGCTCAACGTGCGCCCCTCGGAGTTCGAGCAGCACCAGTTCACCACTCGTCTTGACGGGCGGCTAACTACTGCCAATACGCTGAGCGGCACCTTCTTCTTCAGTAACTTTCCGGCACTTGACTCTTTTCCGGATCCGTCCAGCCTGATCTCGCCCTTTGTGCTGCGCCGCGCTGATCGCAACCGTACACTTGCTATCTCCGACCAGCACGTATTTGGTCCGACGCTCATTAATGAGGCGCGCTTCGGCTTCTTCCTGCTGAATAACACGCGCACTCTCGACGAGCCCTTCCTCTCGGAGGAACTGACAAGCGCGGCGTTAGGCATAAACAACCCGGCGTTACTTTTCGATGACAGCCCCGGCACGCGACGCCTTGGACACTTCATCGGCAGACCCGGAACTAATCTATCGCAGTTTTCCTTTGGTGGACCAAACGACTCCTTTAACCGTCGCAAGCAGCAAACCTACAGCTTTGCTGACAATGTCACGTGGATCAAAAACAATCACACATTTCGCCTCGGGGGCGATTACAAAAGTCACCAGTATGACTCCAGTTTGCCCGAAGAACAGGCGACGGAATTTGAGAAGTTCGACAGCATCACGCAACTCCTGACGGGCAACGCCTCCGAGGCCGACACGCAGTTTGGAATTACTGAGAAGAGTTTCCGCTTCCAGGATTTCAGCGGCTATATCGCGGACGACTGGAAAGTCTCCCGCAAGCTAAGCCTGAACCTGGGCCTGCGCTACGAGCTCTTCATGTGGCCCACTGAAAAACAGGGCCGCATCGGCAACTTCGATTTTTCCAGCTTCCAGCAGTGCTTCTCGCAGACGGGCGGAACGCTGGCGCTTTGTGATAGCCCCTCGCCGGGCTTCATAGTGCCAGACAACGTGCAGTCGACCGGGCTCGGCAATGTGGACGCGGCGATTGCTGTGACGGCCCGAGCCGGCAACCAGCACACACTCAACGGGCAAGATACAAACAACTTCGCCCCGCGAATAGGATTTGCCTACTCACCTCTTGACTCGAGCCGCATGGTAGTTCGCGGTGGCTTTGGTTTCTTCTACGACCGGCCGAGCGCGGCTTTCATCAACACGGTCTTCAGCAATTACCCGTTTCTGCGGGAAATTGAAATTACCGTGCCGTCCGGCAATGTGCCCATCACAACTGCATTTTCAGCCCAGCCGACCACGCTGCCACTAAGCAACTGGCTGCCTTTTCGTATTACCCGTGCTTCCGGTACGGGGGGCACTTACGTCATCCGAGACAACACGGGCGTCGCGTTCGACGCGCGAGGCAACATGAGCAATGCCGCCAACCTCGGCAACATCGCCGAAACCTTCGAGTTTCGCGCTGTGGATCGCAATCTGAAGACTCCCTACGTGCAACAGTGGAACCTCGGGTTTCAGTACGAGATTACGAAGAGCATGCTGTTCGAGGCGCGCTACGTCGGCACGCGCGGCAAGAATCTGTTGCAGGCCGTTGCTTTCAACCAGGGATTCGATCTCAACGACACCAATACGCCGGACCACATCTATGAACGTTTCAATCAAGCTTACGTTGCAGCGGGCGCACCTAACGGCGCACTTAACGCAGGCTCGAGCGCTCGTGACCGGGGCATAGGTCGTGCTTTCGGGTTCTCGAACCCTTATGTCGGCGGCCTCTCGGCTTCCTGCTCGCCAGCCGGCGTTTTGACCTTTCCCGCGGGAACGCCGATAGATCTGAACTTGGCAAACCGACTTACCTGCACCGCCAACGCGGCGCCCGGAGCCACTTCGGGCACTATCGGCGGCGGTCAGGTTATTAACTTCGAGGCTCGTGTGCCAATCCTCGGCTTTAACGTGCCCGAAGCATTGCAGCTGCTGTCAAACGGAGAATCGAGTTATCATGGTGCACAATTCAGTCTGAGCCAACGTCTGACTCGTGGCCTCCACTTCAACGCCGCCTACACCTGGTCCAGGTCGATTGATACGAGCTCAAGTGACCCGGGAAGTACGGCTGGTTCCGGTAAACCAGACGTGCCTAACACCGGCTTCGTGGTCCAGGGCGACCTGCGTAATCTCGATGCGAACCGAGCCGCTTCCGATTATGATCGCACGCATCGATTCAGTCTTAACTTCGTGTATGACATTCCGACGATTGGACCCGGCGGCAAGTTCTTTACCGGCTGGCAGCTCTCCGGCTTTTTCCAGGCACAGACGGGGACGCCTTACTCCATCTTCTCTCCTGAGCCTGAGATCGGTAGCGCAACGCAATACGCTGATTTGGTTCGCGGATCCGGAGGCCTTTATCGACTTGGCTTCGGCAGGCCCTCGCTTTGTGGCGACTTGGACCAGCAGGTCTCTGACATCACCGAAGCGGCATTCAATCGCTCGGCTCTCTGCTCTCCCTTAGGGCAAAACGGAAGCCTTGGCCGCAACGTTCTGCGAGCCCCATCGCAGTCCAGGTTTGACCTTGGGATCGTGAAGACCACGAAGCTCACGGAAAACGTGGCAGTGGAACTCGGTTGGGACGTCTTCAATGTATTCAACCGGGCAAACTTCGCTTCGCCGGATTTTGAGTTGGGTAGTCCGGACTTCGGGCGCATCACGAGCACCGTTGGGGGACCGCGAGTCATGCAGTTCAGAGCCAAGCTGAAATTCTAAGGGGATGCTGAAGAACATATTTGGAGTGCGGCGGCAAGCCCGAGTGGTCATTTGCAGGTAAGGAAGGGGGAAGCGGAGCGCGCCCCCGCCCAAGCCGCATAGCCACTCAACTCTGTCATGCACAACCCAACTGCAGTACCTCTCAGGTTGGAAGGGCCAAAGTACAGCGCGCCCTTGCTCCCGAAAGCAATGAGTTTGATTGGTCTCCTATTAAGAAGAGAAAGGGAGAGACTTCAGTTACCACAGTATTGTGGGTAACAGAGTTGAGTGGCTTTGCAGCTTGAGCGGGCCTTGAGTGCTGTTGAGGATCCCTAGAGTTTTCACACTGCCTCGCTGGTTAATCAAAGGCTCCTAGAGTTTGTCGGACAGTTCAGAATTCAACGTTATGTCCCTTGACGAGACATCGCTCATCGATCGGAAAGAAGAAAAACCGGAGATGGATGATATTTACGATGACGGGTTTCTGCGGGTGGAACACAAGAACTATTATGTCTCCTGCGGCGGCCAGTCGATCAAGCTTCCACGCACGGAATTTTTAATCTTCTCCCGTTTGGCTCGTTCTCCCGAGAGAATAGTGTCGGCCGAGGATCTGTGGGAATACGCATGGGGAAATGACAAGCCCCTTAACACGGAAAGTCTGCACGTCTATATTTACCGGCTCCGAACCAAGCTCATGCCCCACAACCTGCGGATCGACACCATGGTCAACGTTGGCTACAGGTTACTCCTGGAAAGCCCCCCGCGAGATTAATCGCTTCCCTTGCTTCTGCCAGGCGGCAAGGCCAGAGTTTATCTAGAGTTTAGATGGAATTCAGATGGATGTAACAGCCCCCACATAGGATCGACCAAAAAATCCAAGGGTCGTATAGGAGATTCATATGTTCTCTGCCTGGAAAACACCCCGGTGGCCTGCCTTATTCATTGCCATTTCACTGGCAATGTTTGGAGTTGCCTGCAACAGCGGAGGCACCCCCTCGGGTACGGCACCCACTGAATCAGCTGTCATCAAGGTCGATGGTTCAAGTACCGTCTTCCCGGTCACGGAGGCAGTCGCTGAAGAGTTCCAGAAAGAGAAACTGGGAAAGGTAAACGTGACGGTGGGCATTTCAGGGACCGGCGGCGGCTTCAAAAAATTCGTGCGTGGTGAGATCGATGTCGCTGATGCCTCGCGTCCCATTCTCACCGACGAGATGGCCCAGGCGAAGGCCAATGGCATCGAGTTTCTCGAGCTGCCCGTAGCTTTCGATGCACTGACAGTGGTTGTTAACCCGCAAAATAACTGGGTGACTTCCATAACAGTCTCTGAGCTTAAGAAGATCTGGGAGCCTGAGGCTCAGGGCAAGATCACTCACTGGAACCAAGTTCGTCCCGAATGGCCCAATGAGAAGATTGCACTTTTCGGCGCCGGAGCCGACTCAGGGACATTTGATTACTTCACCGAGGCCATTGTCGGCAAGGCTAAAGCAAGCCGGGGTGACTACACGGCAAGTGAAGACGACAACGTGCTGGTGCAGGGAATTGAAGGTAACAAATACGCTCTCGGCTACATTCCCTACGCCTACTTTGCCCCTCACAGCAACAGGATGAAAGCAGTCGGTATTGAGTGGGAGAAAAATAAGGTTAAGGAACCGGTGCTACCGAGCCCCGAGAACGTGTTAGCCGGAAACTACAACCCGCTGTCGCGTCCGCTTTTCATCTACGTCAGCCGTAAGTCGCTCGATAAGCCTGCCGTGAAAGAATTCGTGGAGTTCTATCTTAAGAACGTCAAGACTCTTGCCACAGAGGTCAAGTACATGCCGCTTCCCGATACTGCTTACCAGATGGCGATGGAGCGAGTCCGCACACTGCAGACCGGGACGGGCTTTGGCGGAGTTCCCGAAGTCGGACTTCCGGTAGAAGAGATTCTCAAGCGACCACCAAAGTCATAGAGGCTGTCGCGAAACCAGGTCGAATGAAGAAAGCGATGATTTTGACTGCCAGTCCACTCAATATAGAACCGCAAGCGGGTAGCGACTTTTATGAAAACCCAGTCCAAAGCGCCAAAGGTGCGAAATGTGAAAGCCTAAGGGCAACGCCCTAGGTGAGGGTCGATTAGTTTTGAAGCGCTGAAGGCGCGAAATTGGTCGTGTCGACACAGTGGCGATTGCGCCGGCTCCAACAATCATTTCGCGCCTTCAGCGCTCAGAAGCGCCACGAGCCCACCTGGGCCGATGGCCCAGGCTTTCACATTTCGCGCCTTTGGCGCATAGAACCTGAGTTTTCACACAACCTAGCTCCAGAGCGACCAGTGCTGGCGCTCAACGAACGATATTACGTGACAAGTCAGTCATGAAAGAGATACCAGCTCTGGAACATCCGGTCGCGGCTGCCGCCGATCTGGGAATGGGATCGCCATCCGGTAACGCGCCTTCTGTCACCAAACGCCTGTCTTATATTAAAGAGCGTTTTATTGAAGTGCTGCTGTTCCTTGCAGCCTTTTCTTCGGTGGCAATCACGGTGGGAATCGTGGGCACCTTGCTCTACGAATCGGCGAGCTTTTTCGCATACGTTTCGCTCAAAGAGTTTCTAACCGGCACGCTCTGGACGCCGCTTTTTGCGTCACCCCGCTTCGGTATCCTACCACTCATAACAGGCACCTTAGTGACGACGGTCGTAGCCTTAGTCGTGGCCCTGCCCATTGGTACCGTCGTGGCAATTTACCTTAGCGAATTTGCGCCGTCGTCCGTGCGGGAGATCGTCAAGCCGGCGCTTGAACTACTGAGCGCGGTTCCCACAGTGGTTTACGGTTACTTCGCCTTACAGTTCATGTCGCCTCTTTTGCAGAAGCTCTTCCCGGGCTTACCGACGTTCAACATGCTGAGCGCCGGCGTGGTCATGGGAATCATGATCATTCCCTACGTGAGTTCGCTGAGCGAGGACGCGATGCGCGCCGTTCCCATGTCGCTTCGCGAGGGCGCCTATGCGATGGGCGCGAACCGCATTATCACCGCCCTTAAGGTTGTCTACCCGGCTGCGTTGTCGGGGATCGTTGCCTCGTATATCCTCGCCATTTCACGCGCGATTGGCGAAACGATGATCGTGGCTATTGCGGCCGGAATGCAGCCCAATCTAACGCTCGATCCACGTGAGCCGGCCGCAACAATTACGGCGTTTATCGTCCAGGTTAGCCTCGGTGATCTCCCCCACGGCAGTATCGGGTATCAATCGATCTTTGCGGCGGGTGTAACCCTCTTCATCATGACGCTGATTTTCAATATCCTCGGTTACATTCTGCGCAAGCGCTTCAGAGAGGTCTACTAAGTGAGTGACTTCAAACGCATCATTGCCAAGCGTAAGAGACAGGACTTCATTTTCAACATCGTGGGGATAATGTGCACTCTGGTAGGCATAGTCACTCTGGGAGCGCTGTTGACGGATCTCCTGATGGATGGACTCACCCGTCTTAACTGGACCTTTCTTACTTCATTCCCTTCGCGATTCGCCGCGCGCGCAGGCATTCTCTCTTCCTGGGTCGGAACACTGCTCATTATGCTGGTGACTGCGTTAACAGCGGTTCCCCTGGGAGTGAGCGCCGGAATTTATCTGGAAGAGTATGCCCGAAAGAACTGGGTGACGAATCTGATTGAAATAAACATAGCCAACCTGGCCGGCGTACCTTCGATAATCTATGGTTTGATGGCACTGGGTCTCCTCGTCTACCAATTCAAACTGGGCCAGAGTGTGCTCACGGGCGGGCTGACGCTTGCTTTTCTGATTTTGCCCATCGTAATAGTCGCTACGCGGGAAGCACTAAGAACGATTCCGCAGGGTATTCGTGAAGCGGCTTACGCGCTGGGATCCTCAAAGTGGCAGGTAGTCAGACATCATCTCCTTCCATATTCGTTGGGTGGAACGATGACCGGAATAATCATCGCTCTGTCTCGGGCCATCGGCGAGACCGCCCCGCTCATTACCATTGGGGCGCTTACGTTTATCGCTTTCCTGCCGCCGCTGCCGGTAACAACCCAGCCCCCATTTCTATCTATTGAATGGTTATGGTCGCCATTCTCAGTGCTGCCGATTCAGATGTTTAATTGGGTTTCGCGCCCAGACCAGGACTTCGTGGTGAACGCGGCGGGAGCAGGATTAGTATTAATCGTGGTCACGTTGCTACTGAACGCGATTGCGATTCTTATCCGCTACAGAGTGCGCAAGCGAATCAAGTGGTGATAGACCGAAGCCAATGAGCGCAAGCCTGGAGATAGGGATTGCTTCCCTGACGCAAATGACGATAAGTGATCAACATGCTCAGCCGCAGGTTAGCTCGGAGGTCGCCGAGGCGGGCCAGAAGACTGTTGGTTCGCCGAAGATCAAAGCCGAGGTAGAAGGGCTGAACTTCTTTTATGGAAAGCTGCAGGCTCTCAAGAACATCAACATGGGCTTCAACGCTAATCAGGTTACGGCCATCATTGGCCCCTCGGGTTGCGGAAAGTCCACCTTGCTGCGTTGCTTCAATCGAATTCATGACCTCTACCCGGAAACTCGTTACGAGGGGAAGATCATCCTCCAGCCAAGTGGTATCAACTTGATTGGCCCGGAAACGGATCCTCTGGAAATGCGTATGCGCATGAGCATGGTTTTCCAGAAACCCAACGCCTTCCCAAAGTCAGTCTTCGACAATGTGGCGTTCGGACTTCGTTTGCGAGGCGTTGCCGGCAAAGAACTTAAGGACCAGGTTGAACAATCGCTTCGTTCGGCAGCCCTCTGGGACGAGGTAAAGGATCGGCTGCGCGAGTCAGCTTACACTCTTTCAGGAGGGCAGCAGCAGCGCCTTTGCATTGCCCGGGCCCTGGCGACTGAACCTGAGATTTTGCTGTTTGACGAGCCGACGTCCGCTCTCGATCCCATAGCCACTGCCAAGATAGAAAATCTGATATTTGATCTGAAGCGCGAGGTGACGGTTGTCATTGTTACGCACAACATGCAACAGGCAGCAAGGGTATCTGATTTCACAGCTTTTATGTACCTGGGTGAGCTTATCGAGTTAGCGCCTACGAAGGTAATGTTTGAGAATCCAGCCATCAAGCTGACCGAAGAATACATTACGGGGCATTTTGGATAAACTGAATTCCATGTCCGCACAGCTTTCGAAATCAGTCGATCCCAGTACGGCGACGATCGAGCGACCCGACTACAGCATTGAGACGATCACTTCGGCGGCCAAGATAACCGTGCGCCATCTCAACTTCTATTACGGCCGCGTGCAGGCTCTTTTCGATATCTCTTTGAATATTTCAGAACGGATCGTTACGGCTTTCATTGGCCCATCAGGCTGCGGGAAATCAACATTTCTGCGCATATTAAATCGAATGAACGACATAATTCCGGCTACCCGGGTTGAAGGAGAGGTTTTGATTGACGATCAGAACATCTACGCCACCGGAATCGATGTCGTGGAACTGCGGCGTAGAGTGGGAATGGTTTTTCAGAAGTCGAACCCATTTCCAAAATCAATATTCGACAACGTAGCTTATGGCTTAAGGATCAACCGGATGACCTCGAGCAAGAGGGAGCTTGAGGGATGTGTGGAACAGGCGCTCAAGGACGCGGCGCTTTGGGTTGAGGTTAAGGATCGCTTAAAGCAATCCGCGCTGGGCTTATCGGGTGGCCAGCAGCAACGATTATGCATAGCCCGGGCGCTCGCCATTCGTCCCAGCATTATCTTAATGGACGAACCCGCATCGGCATTAGACCCGAAAGCCACGTCGAAAATCGAGGAACTGATTGTTGAATTAAAGAAGCAGTACACGATAGTGATCGTTACCCATAACATGCAGCAGGCGGCCCGTGTTTCCGATGTAACGGCGTTCTTCCTCCTGGGTAAGCTCATTGAGGTGAACCTAACTGAGAAGATGTTTACCAACCCCGACCAGAAGTTAACTGAAGACTACATCACCGGGCGATTTGGCTAAGGAGGGGATATCCACAGATTACGCAGATTACACAGAATGGAACCTTTAAAAGCGTGCTCGGTAGTGTTCTAGCCTTCTGCCGGTTCGACCTTTGGGGTCTCTGGGTAATCGGCGGAATCTGCGTAATCTGTGGATTCGGATTGAGATTTAATTCATGAACCAACATAGACATCTTGACGACGAACTGAATTCGCTGCGGGATCGGGTGTTATTACTGGGCGGCGAAGCCGAAGCAGCACTTCAGAAGGCCATGCACTCGCTGATGGATCGGGACAGCGATCTCGCGCGTGGTGTCTTGAATCACGACGATGCGATCGATCGGATTGAAGTAGAAATCGATCGGCAATGCATAGATATCATCGCGCTCAGGCAACCAGCCGCCCGGGACCTTCGCTTTGTGATTTCAGTGGCCAAAATGGCTCCAGTTCTGGAACGGATCGCCGATCACGCTTGTAACATCGCGCGTGCCGCCATCGATCTGAATAATGAGCCGGAGCTTAAACAGAATATCGAGCTCCGCCAGATGGCCGAACAAGCTTCTGCCATGTTGCGCGCTGCGCTAGACGCTTTCACTTCCAACGACGCGCTGGAGGCGCGAGAGGTCATTAAGCGAGATATTGACATTAACGAGCTTTACAATCGAGTGTTTCATAACTTAATCGAGAGAATGGTTTCGGAGCCTTCGACAGCTAGTCGCGACGCGCGGTTGATCTTTGTCGCCAAGCACTTGGAGCGCATCGGTGATTACGTCACCGATATCTGCGAGTTGACTGTCTACATGGCGGAAGCGGCTTTTATCAAGCACAGCAATTGAGGCCTATGGCGCGACCTGTTTTGATCATCGAAGACGATCCTGATATCTCGGAGAGTCTGAAATATAACCTCGAGCGAGAAGGGCTTCCAACCGTTCTCGCAGCCACCGGCGAGCAAGGCCTAATCGAGGCTCTTAACGAGCGCAATCCGCCGATGCTAATCCTGCTCGACCTGATGTTGCCGGGGATGAGCGGAACCGAGCTCTGCCGTCGATTTCGTAGGGAACCCTTAACCCGACGTACGCCGATTATTATCTTGACCGCCAAGGGATCAGAGTCTGAGAGGGTTGCTGGTTTGGACCTTGGCGCCGACGACTACATAACCAAGCCCTTCTCCGTCAGAGAACTCCTGGCGCGTGTGCGCGCGGTCCTGCGCCGCATGGATGAAGGCGGCACCAAGACCTATGAAGACGACCACCTGATGATCGACTTCGCCGACATTCGTGTCCTTTGCGATGGGCGCAAAATCAAACTTACTAATAAAGAGTTCAGCTTGCTCTCGGTGCTAGCCAAGAGCGCCGACCGAGTCGTAACACGGCAGCAGCTTCTGGATAACGTATGGGGCTACAGTTATTATGGCGACGCCCGGACGTTGGATGTCCACATTAGGCGTTTGCGACAAAAGTTGGAAGATTGTGGCAATTGCATAGAGACGGTCGTCGGCGTGGGTTACCGCTTTATAGGTTGCTCCGAGAAGCCGGAAGGCGATTGACCATACCCAGTCTTGATTTATCCGCGGATTCACGCGGATTAGCTCGGACCAGCGAAGAGAAAAAAGAGTTAACCCGAATGATGGCATACCCCTTTTTATATTCTGTTCTTATCCGCGGGTATCGGCGTAAATCCGTGGCTTAAGAACGGACGAAGGTGGCGAATTGTGTCCAGGCACTACAGCCTTTTGCTTGCCCTATGTGCCGCATCTGTCGGGGTCCTCCTCATTTTTTCGTTTAGCTTTACTGCGCTTCTGGCAGCCACGCTTGGATTTCTGGCGGGATACTTCCTGCTGAAGGTCCGACACGTCAACCAAGTGGGCATGTCCTCGCTCCCCCCTCAGAATGTACCCGGCTCTTCGGACTCGCGCTCAACCGAGATCTTCGCGCTAGGAAAGCTCTTCGAAGCCACTCTGGATGAAATGCGCGAGGGGTTGCTTGTCGTCGATAACAACCTGCGCGTAGTCGCTTCGAATCCTGCCGCGCACCGGCTCTTTAATTTGGTGACCGGCAGACTTGAGTCCCAGCGTTTGACGGAAATTACGCGAAACCCGGCGATCTACAGTGCGTTTCACGATGCGCTTAAAGGAAATGAGCGGTCGGGAGTGGAAATCGAAACACACGACCCGAGCCGCCGCGTTTTTGATCTAAGAGTGGTGCCATTAGGCAGCAGCGATGGCACAACCACTGCGGGAGCGATTGGTGTCTTCTTCGACATAACACAACTCGAGAAACTCGAGCGTGTGAGGCAGGAGTTTCTTTCGAATGTCTCCCACGAACTGAGGACCCCACTAACCGCGATCCTCGCGTTTGTAGAAACACTTGAAGCAGGGGCGCTCGATGACCGTGAAAACAGTGAAAGATTCCTTGCGATAATTCGCAAGAATGCCGCTCGAATGCAAAATCTTATCGATGACATCCTCGAACTGAGTGCAATTGAAGCCGGCAATGTGGGTGTTAAGGCGGAAGAAATAGAACTCCGTCCGCTAATAAATGATGTGATCATGTCTCTTACGGCGAAAGCGTCTTCGCGCGGCATTACCCTGCTCAACGACGTTTCGCCCGACACAATTGTCTTCGTTGACCCCAGACGCCTCGAACAGATGCTTAACAACCTGGTGGATAACGCGATCAAGTTCAACCGCGATGGCGGAATGGTTACAATAGGCTGCGAAGCAGGCACGCGCACTCGCATTCTCGTTAGAGACACTGGGGAGGGGATTCCGGCCCAGCATCTCGAACGTCTTTTCGAACGCTTTTACCGGGTGGATCGGGCCCGCTCCAGGGATATGGGTGGAACTGGTCTTGGCTTAGCTATAGTTAAACACTTAGCCCGGGCTCATGGCGGGGAGGTTAGAGTTAGTTCGGAGTTAGGGCAGGGCAGCACTTTTGAAATCGACCTGCCGCAAGCAAACGGGATCTCCGCAGCACCTGAAGCTGCTATCAAGCGCGAAACTATTGCCACGCCCGGTTATTGAAAGGCCAACTTCACGCTTTTCTTCCGCTTTGACGCCTTCGTTCGGCTCTTCCCCAGCAACGATTCGGCCAGAATCCGCAGATGGACCGGAATTTCTGGCAGCTTGCGTCCTCCCTTGCGCCCCCTTTGATAATGAGCCAGCAAAGGTATCTCAGCGCAACAAAAGTCACAGGCAGCCAGATGGTGACTGATGAGAGTCCTGATTTGAGGCGAGAGCGCCTGGAAATGGAACGAGAGTAATATGTTAGACGAAGGGCAAGCCATCGTCTTTGTAAAGGAGTTTACACTTGAGACTTTCATTGAACCCCGGTGCTGCTCAAATTCGGACTTCGGTACTCCAATCGGCCAGACAAAGAAGAGCCAGGGGCATTTGGCGGTTTCGACGGTGAAGGAGCTAGTTATTTCAACTGTAGGAAAGACCTAATCCACATCCAATTCCAGAGATTTCCCCCGCAGAATCAAACTATTCTCTAACGTTATCCACAGTTTTGGCCGAGTGTAAAAAATTGTTGCTCAATATTTAAAATGTTGTTAAGATATGCCCCGTTAAGTCAGAGGGCCTCGGCTCTTTGACTCTTTCTTTCCCAGGAAGAACTTCGCTTAATCATCGGCTCGCATAAGAGCCAGCATCCCAATTGACACTCTTAAACGGGTGAGGTACCTCCCCGTATCGGCCGCAATGCGAGCTTGAACCGCGGAGCGACTGCGATTCTGAGTCCTCCCAGGACATTCAACTTCAGCAACTCCGCAATGCAACCTTCTATCCCCTCTTTTTGAGAGATAACCCAGGACATTAACAGCTCAGTTCAGCAAAACCACCCGCCAAAATACCTAAACACTTGCCTCCCTTTGAGCAAGAAACCGATAAACCATCTGGGCCACAACGGATAAACCAGTGAAATCCATAAGTCACCAAATCGAAAAAGAACTCGAACCACGCGCCGGCGATCAGCCGTCGCAGCCACCGACGCGACGTACTTCGGAACGACAGGCGAAGAGTGGCAAGTGGGTTGAAAGCCTCCGTTCCTCGGACGTGAGCCGCCTTTGGACTGAGCTCCACCGAATTGTCTCCTACCACCCCCTCGTCAGGGCCTCGCGTAGCGCAG
The DNA here is from genome assembly GCA_013812905.1 of Pyrinomonadaceae bacterium. Lineage (GTDB taxonomy): Bacteria > Acidobacteriota > Blastocatellia > Pyrinomonadales > Pyrinomonadaceae > PSRF01. The sequence goes on along the minus strand of JACCSP010000331.1, from coordinate 3,846 downwards.
GACTACTCGTGGAGGAAGGCGCCACCACCGCATACACAGATTTAACCCAGGAACTATTTGTTCAGCTATTAAGTAAGAACAGATTTGAACACTATCTCGAAACGGAGATGACGGATTACGAGATTGAGTGTGAGATCAGCCAGATTGAACTGACAAACCTGTTGACGGCTGAACTCCGGAAGCGTCATCCCGAAAGCTATCGTCTGGCCAGGCGGATTTCCACCCTTGTTCAATCCAGTTCCAATTTTCGCCGCTTTGATTCGAGCGGCACGAATGATGAACCGCACCGGCGACTTGCCGACCGGGTTTACGGTTTGAGCGAATGGCCTGACGGAAAGCGTCGTCGGGATTCACATGACCTTGAGCAGCGTGCTCACATGGTTTCTGTGCGAGCACGGGACACCCGCATGGTTGGCTGCACCGGGGATTCTCAGGTGGTTATCAGCAATTCGGATCTCGAGGACCTCATCGTTTCGGTTTTGGATTCCATGGACTCGCCGGCGGACGTACGCACCCTGCGCAGCCTGGTGATGTCTCGACTGCCGGTGATGGACATTTATCTTGTCCCGTTGGATGGTGACGACAGCGACAACGAGAATCATTTTGAACCCGTTGATAAGCGGGAAAACGCGGAACAGGGATTATTACGCCGCGAGTCCGAGAACGCGGCTGCGGGCTTTGTGGACCAATTCTTGAAGAACTTGCACGAAACGGTAAGGGGAAAAATCAAGCAATACAACCGGATTCTTGGTGTGTTGTGGCACTGCTATCTCAGCCCCGAGCAGTCTACCCAGCTCGAGGTGGCCGCCGCTCTCGGCGTCTCGGACTCCCTGGTGTCAGACTATCGCCGGCGCATTGAGCAGAAGCTGCGCGCTCTTTCTTTCTCGGAAGTCGAAGAGGCCAGAAGGTTTGAAAGCGCCCTGCGCGAGCGGGTTCAAATCCTGGTGAGCACGCCGGAGAAAGAGTTGGCCGTTCAGGTAGACTAATTCCCAACAAATCGGTGCAATCTTCGCTCTTTAGGTGAATCCGTCCTGAAGCTAAGCTGTACGAGCAACTTAATTTGAAGCGGCTGCGCCCAAAGGCGTTGCGGCTTCTTTTGTTTTTTCGGGGAAGCAGCCTAAGATTGATTCCGGTGAAACGGCTAAGATGTTCTGGATATTATTAACGACTAGAGCTACATGCCGGAACTATAGTAAATGAAATAGAGAATGCCACGTCACACCGAAATTACTGACTACGAACCGGTCACTCGCTCACTCAACTCCCAAATCTCAGGAGCCGAGGCGAAAGATGATTTCATGAGGGTGCGCCTGCGGCCCGACTCAAGCTTGCGAGATGTCGTTGCTGCTAATGACGAGCAAGCCTGGCGATCGAAGGAGCCGACCTGGAACGAAGTCTCTATTCCGGAAGGAACTCCAGGAAAGCATGAAGAGAAAACACCTCGCCTACTTAAAGAGAACTGGATTATTAAGCGCGGACACACGCTCAGTTATGCCGGGCTCTTTCTGTTCACCGTCGTCCTTTATTTTCGTCCCTATGAGCTCATTCCAGCACTCTCATCCTTGACGTCACTAGCCTTCTGGGTTGCATTTTCTACATTGCTCGTTTTTTTACCAACGCAACTTTCACTCGAAGGCAATCTCACCACACGCCCGCGCGAAGTAAACCTTGCTCTGTTGTTGGTTCTGGCTGCATTGATTTCGATGCCGTTAGCACTTAACCCTGGTGAAGCGTGGGAAACCTTCAATAAAGAGTTTATCAAAGCTGTTTTGATGTTCATTGTCATCGTTAATGTAGTGCGCACAGAACGACGTTTAAGGGGCATGCTTTTTCTAGCGTTAGCCGTCAGCTGCCTATTAAGCTTCAATGCATTCAACGACTATCGTAGTGGTCGCTTCGCCTTTGAGGATTACCGAATTACGGGATCGATTGGAGGCATGTTCGGCAATCCGAACGATATGGCATTACATCTCGTGACGATCCTACCGATCCCTGTAGCCTTAATGCTCGGCACGCGCAATTATTTAACGAAAGTGCTTTATAGTTTTTGCGCGGTGTTGATGGTGGCAGCCATCGTGGTTACTTACTCACGAGGAGGCTTTATCGGTCTCGTCTGCGTCGCAGGTGTGCTGGCATGGAAACTTGGTCGCCGTAATCGGCTGGCCGTTCTCTTGCTGACAATCGTCAGCATCGTTTTGTTTATTTCTCTTGTGCCCGGAAACTACATGACCCGAATTGGGTCAATCTTTGACTCCAGCCTCGACCCGAACGGTTCTTCGACCGCGCGCAGCGAGCTTTTCAAACGATCCGTTGTGGTAGCGCTTGCGAATCCGTTGTTTGGCATCGGAATGGGTAATTTTCATATTGTATCAATCCGTGAAGCTGTGACCCATAACTCATTTACTCAAGTGGCGGCTGAGATGGGTATTGTGGCGTCGGTGATCTATACAATGTTTATTGTCGCACCATTCGGGCGGCTGCGGCAGATCGTACGTGAAACGTCATCAAAGGGCCGTGCTTCACGTTTCTATTATCTTGCCATAGGCTTACAGGTCTCGCTTATCGGCTATATGGTAGGTAGTTTCTTCGCCTCAGTGGCGTACTTGTTCTATGCATATTACCTTGTCGGTTATGCCGTGTGCCTCCGGCGCCTGTATGAGTCAGAATCGCGCCCCGTAGAAGAGAGAAATGTGACAGCAGGCACTTCGCCCGCCACGGTGCGCGGAGGAGTCTCCTGATGCCGGAAGCCGAAGCGTCGCCGCGAGATGGACTCTCCGACCACGTACCCGCGGTTAGTGTCATCATCCCTTACTACAATACCGCACAGTACATTGGTGAGACGCTCGACTCGCTGTTCGCCCAAACCTACACCGACTACGAAGTGATTCTCATCAACGACGGGTCCCCAGACACCGAAGAACTCGAGCGCGTGCTTGATCCCTACCGCGCGCGCGTCATTTACCTCGAACAGGAAAATCGCGGTTCCAGCAGCGCGAGAAACACAGGTCTACGTGTAGCGCGCGGGCGTTTTGTCGCGTTACTCGACAGCGATGATCTGTGGCATCCTGAATACCTCTCGGTGCAGGTGGCGACGCTGGAAGATGATCCGACGGTTGATGTGATCTTCCCGAACGCCATGCTTTTCGGCGATTCGCTGCTTGCGGGAAAAACATTTATGGACGTCTGCCCTGTCGAGGGCGAGATAACCTTTGCGAACCTGATTACGCAGCAGTGTAACGTTTGGGTTGGCGTCACCGCACGGCGCGAGATTATCATGCGGGCTGGAATGTTCGATGAGTCTTTGGGAAGCGCGGAGGACCTCGACCTGTGGTTGCGCATCCTGCATCAGGGAGGCCGAATTACTTATCACCGCCGAGTGCTCGGCTACTATCGCCAGCGCCGCGGAAGCCATACCTCCAAACCGATCTGGTTGTTAAATAATTGGTTGAAACTTTTGGATAAGGTGGAGAGAACGATGAACCTCTCGCCGGCTGAACGCGAGGCAACAGAGCAGAAGCGGGCTGAGATGCATGCGCTGCTGCGTCTGTGCGAGGGTAAAAAAGCCTTCTTTCTGGGGGATAAAAAAGGAGCGATTGAGGGTTTGAGCGAAGCCAATCTTTTTTTAAAAAGCCGAAAAATCTCTCTGTCGGTAATTGCCATGCGCCTTGCTCCGCGGCTATTAAGGTGCGCCTACAACATGCGGGACAAATTCTTATTCAGAGCGGATACAAAATCTTGATGAGTGCCCGGCCCGGGCAGTGTGAAAATCAGATTAGGACCTAGCTTGCGAGACGCCGTTCGCAATCCTGCAAGTCTTGAAATTGAATCGAAACGCCACCTTTTAAC
>JACCSP010000325.1 GCA_013812905.1 Pyrinomonadaceae bacterium | reverse complement strand
CGTTGGTTGTGTGTATTACCGAAGGAATTCCGACTCTCGATATGGTTAAGGTTAAGGAGTGCTTAAGCGATAAGGCTACCCGACTAATTGGGCCGAACTGCCCTGGAATCATCTCTCCTGGCAAGTGCAAGATTGGAATTATGCCGGGACACATTCACCGCGAGGGCCGGGTTGGTGTTGTCTCTCGTTCAGGAACTCTAACCTACGAAGCGGTGGGCCAACTGACAGCACTGAGTCTTGGGCAATCAACAGCGATCGGTATTGGCGGGGATCCTATTGTCGGCACTACGCATGTTGACGCCCTGTCATTGTTTCAAATGGACGATGAGACCGACGGCATTGTGATGATCGGTGAAATTGGGGGCACGGCTGAAGAAGAAGCAGCGCAATTTGCCAAAGAGAACGTGACCAAGCCGATTGTTGCCTTTATAGCCGGCCAAACCGCTCCACCGGGACGCCGCATGGGCCACGCAGGCGCGATCATTGCCGGTGGCAAGGGAACCGCCGCTGAGAAGATGAAAGCGTTGGCAGACGCGGGGATTCGCGTGGTGAAGTCGCCGGCGGACATTGGATCGGCGATGAAGAACGCTCTGGGCGTCGGCTCCGCGGCCTAAGAATTATAAGCCACAGATAATCGAGCATAGGCACGGATAAGAACGAAGCGAAACTGAAGTCACGTTCGTTTTCGATTAATCATCTTTTCTTTCATCCGCATTCATCTGTGTAAATTCTGTGGCCTATTTAGGGGAAATGAATGACAGGCAACCTTACATTCGGAATTATCAAACCCGACTCGGTGAAGGCGGGAACAACCGGTAGCATTATTCAACGGATCATCGATGACGGTTTCGAAATTCGCGCGTTGAAACTTATTCACATGACGCTGAAGGAAGCGCAAGGCTTTTACGCGGTCCATCGTGAACGTTCCTTCTTTCCCGGGTTAACCGAATTCATGTCGAGTGGGCCCTGCGTGGTGATAACGCTGGAGAAGACTGGAGCTGTGCGGGCCTGGCGCAACCTGATGGGCGCTACCGATCCGGCGAAGGCCGATCAAGGGACGTTGCGGAAAGAGTTTGGCGCGTCCTTGAGTGAGAATGCCGTTCACGGATCTGACTCCGATGAAAACGCTGCTATAGAGATTTCATTTTTCTTTAGCCAGATCGAGATTGTCTAGATAGGGCAGGCTTAGATGAAGCGTTGTCCCACTTGTAACAAGACGTTCACTGACCCAAACCTCAGTTTCTGTCTTGATGACGGCGCGCCCCTCATCGCGATTGCAACACGCGACGACGAGACCACTGTGGTTTCTCCCTCGGCGGGCGCCAGGGCGAGCATTCCGACCCCGCCTGAGGTGTACAAGCCGCGCGATTGGCAAGCTTCGGACTACCAACCACCCGGGTTTCCGACTTCAGCCGCTGAGACCAAGAAAGTGTGGCCCTGGGTTATGGGAATCTTGGTCCTAGTAATCGGCTTGATTGGGATTGTGATTGCGGGGGCGATCCTCGCCCCCAAAATGCTGCGGACGGCGTCCAATAAAAACGGCTCCAATCCCGACGTCGAGCGCAAAGGCGAGCCAAAGTCCAATCTGAACTCGAATGCGCCGCTTTCAACCAACACTGAGAGCAGCAGCCCGCCATTCGATGAAGATGCAGCAGCTTCTCCGCCCACGGACAAGGATGTAGTGCTCGCCACTCTTACGGATCTCGAGCACGAGTGGACCGTTGCCAACATCAATGCCGACAAACAGAAGCTCAACCGAATTCTGGCCGACGACTACGTCGGGATGTCCATCGAGGGCAAGAATCAGGGGAAAGCGGAGTACATACGGACGATAGAGCGCGACACGGCGATTCAAAAATGGGAGTTTGAGGACTTGAACGTGAACTTAATAGGAGACAGGGCAACTCTAGACGGGGTAATTCGTTTACAACTTCCTGAACAGGAGGCAGCTTTCAGGTTTACGGATAAGTTTGTCTGGCGGGACGGACGCTGGCAGGCTGTCGGCTCAGAGATTTCCCGGATAAAATGAAAACCGACCTCAGTTAGATCAAAGAACTAAAAACAAAGCACAAAGATCAAAAATCCACGATTAAGCACAGCATCCACATGTCAATCATTAGCGACGCAATCGAAACAACTAAGGCCATCATTCAGGGCATGGCGGTCACACTGTCATACATCCCGAAACAAAAATGGACGGTGCAATATCCGGAGGAGCCGGTTACCGTTCAGCCTCGCTACCGTGGACAACACCTCCTCCATGTCGATGAGTTGGGCAGGGAGAAGTGTGTTGCCTGCTTCCTCTGCGCGGCGGCTTGTCCGTCTGATTGCATCTACATCGTAGCCAAAGACGATCCTCGCCCCGCGGAGCAGCGCATCGGTGTCGATGAACGCTACGCCGAGGTTTACAACATCGACTACGGCCGCTGCATTTTCTGCGGCTATTGCGTGGAAGCGTGTCCGAAGGATGCAATTACTCACGGGTACAACTTTGAACTGTCCGTCTATAACCGAGCCGACCTCCTGAAGACCAAAGGCGACCTCCTAATCACAACACAACTCCAGTCGAAGAATTACCGGGTTGCCTCATCGCATGAGGACGTCGACTCTGAATATAAAGAGGTGTAAAGACTTCCAACGTCCCTACCTCAATTCACCACTCCCTTCAGATGCCCTACCGCGATTTCCATTACCGTTGGGAATACGAACTACAGTCGAGCCCCGAGCAGCTCTGGTCTTTTGTTGCCGATACCAATCGTTTTAATCGCGATGCCGGAGTGCCGCCCTTGCAGCCCGCGGAAGGTAAGACACAAACACTGCGCAATGCGCGTCGTCGTTTGCGCCTTTCATTTCTGGGCGTTCCAGTTGAATGGGAGGAGCAGCCATTTGAATGGATCAAACCTTCGCGCTTTGGCGTGATTCGCAAGTACAGCAAAGGTCCAATTGCTGAGCTAAAGGTACTTGCTGAACTCTCACGCCGCGACGAGGGCGGAACCCAACTTATCTATCAGATTTGGGCCAGGCCAAAATCGCTACTCGGGTTCCTGCTAATTCCGCTTCAGGTGGGCTACGCCAGCCAGCGAAAATTCGCCAGTGCATTCGAGAGCTATGACAAAACGGCCCGCGCAGAAATCCCTGTGCCCTCCGAGCGCTCGATCTCAGGAGCCTCCCCCACCGTTCGCGGAAGGCTCGAAGCTCTGAAAGAAAAACTGCTGGTTGATGGCGCCCTTCCCGCAGTGGTGGAGAAAATGATTGACTTCATTGAGCGAGCAGATGACTTTTCGCTCGCGCGTATCAGGCCGTACGCGCTCGCCGATCAGTGGGGTGAGCCGCGCCGGGCGGTGCTGACAGCCTGCCTTCTGGGAACCCGTCAGGGCCTCCTCGATATGCAATGGGACTTGCTGTGTCCCTTATGTCGGGGCCCCCAAGAAAGCAATACTTCCCTGGGTGACATCAGTTCCCAAGTTCACTGCGACACTTGCCGCATAGATTTCACCGTTAACTTCGATCGATTCGTCGAGATGACATTTAAGCCAAACGCTTCGGTGCGGCGCGCTGAGGTTAAAGACTATTGCATGGGCAGTCCACAACGGACCCCGCATGTTGTAGTCCAGCAGTTGTTGGCGCCGCACACCACTCGTAACCTTGTTTTGCCACTCGAGGAGGGAAGCTATCGCCTGCGGACATTAGAACTTCCAGGCGAACAGTTGGTCACAGTAAGCGCCGAGGGCGCCGAGACCGCGACGGCGCGTATTTCAGATCACGTTTCCGGCCAGGAGTTGAAACTGGCCCCTCGCACAACCCTGCAATTAGAGAACGCCAGCGACGCTGAACAATTGTTTATTCTAGAGCGGCTGCAGTGGGGCGATCAGGCAGCCACTGCGGCCGAGGTTACTGCGCTGCAAGTCTTCCGAGATCTGTTCTCCAGTGAGGCGCTTCGTCCCGGAGAGCAGATCTCGGTAGGTACCCTGACGGTGCTCTTTACCGACTTGCGACATTCCACCCAGCTCTACCGGGAAATTGGCGACGCGACGGCTTTCGGCCGCGTGCTGAATCATTTCGACGTGCTCAAGAAAGCAATTGCAGAGGCGGATGGCGCCTTGGTGAAGACCATTGGGGATGCTGTGATGGGCGTCTTTCGTGATTCGGCATCAGCTTTGAAGGCCGTGTTGATGGCCCAACAGGTTCTGGCGGCTCCGCCCGAGGGGACCGCCCCGCTCACGCTGAAAGCTGGGATGCATAGCGGACCCTGCATTGCAGTTACCCTGAACGAGCGACTCGATTATTTCGGATCCACGGTAAACATGGCCTCGCGTCTTGAAGGCTTGTCAACGGGTGACGATGTGATTATCTCACGATCTATTTATGACGATCCGGAGGTGAGGGAGCTTATTAATTCGCCGGAGACGAATCTCCAGGCAGTCCCCTTTGAGATCGTGTTGAAGGGATTTGACGAGGAGCGATTTGAATTGTGGCGGGTGGGAAGGAAGAAGGCCACCGCGGCCGCGAGTTCTGCGGTTGACTGAGACAGGTTTTGTAGATGCCAATCTTAGAAGCGCGAGAAGTATCCAAAATCTATCCGATGGGCGCCACGAGTGTGAGAGCGCTCGATAAGGTCTCGCTGGCCGTAGGAGAAGGACAGTTTGTCGCCATCCAGGGAACTTCCGGCTCGGGAAAATCCACGCTTTTGAACGTGCTGGGAGGACTTGATCATCCAACGACGGGGGAGGTCCTTTTTGGTTCGAAAGCCCTCGGACCCCTTACAAAAAAAGAGATGGCTCGTTACCGTCGCTATTCCGTGGGCATGATTTTCCAGGGCTTCAATTTAATTACTACCATGACCGCCCAGGAAAATGTCGGATTAGCCCTTGCATTCGCAGGCCTGCGTGGTAGCCAGCGGCGCGAGCGCGCCGAGGAATTGCTGGAGCGGGTGGGCCTGGCTGATCGTCTGACGCACAAACCATTCGAGCTATCCGGCGGCGAGCAGCAAAGAGTGGCGATTGCCCGAGCGCTGGCAAATCGTCCCAAGGTGTTGCTCGCCGACGAGCCTACGGGAAACGTTGACTCGACGCGCGCCCACGAATTGCTCGGTCTTCTAAGAGAGATGGTCAATCAAGACGCGTTGACGATACTGATGGTGACCCACGATCACGAATTGGCCACCAGCTTCGCTGATCGTATTGTCTTGATGAGGGACGGGCGGGTTGTAAATGGGAGTAAGGGGTAGGTAGCGGATTTTCCGCCTTATTATCAATCGCACTTCTTCGACGCGTAGCGGTCGGTGTGAATTTAGCCCGGTCTTTCAAAGCCGGGAAAGCAAGCTGACAAAATATCCGTCGCGTCAGCGACGCCTGAGCGATCATTCAATCGTCGCTAAAGCGACGAGGGTGTTGAATGTTGTGCCCCCCGGCCTTGAAAGACCGGGCTAAATTCACGCCGCCGCTACGCGTCGAGGATGAGAATGGCAAGTGAGAAATGGAAATGCCTAGACATTCACACACATCAATTCTCTTGTTGAGGTAATTATATGAACAATCCAACAACCGAAATGACGCTCGAGTCGTTACGATCCGTTCCGCTCTTCGCATCGCTGGATGACCATGCAGCAACGGAACTGCGCAGCCTCCTGACGAGCAAGCAAGTAAACAGCGGCGAGCAACTTTTCCATAAGGGTGATTCAGCAGACGCTATGTACCTGATCGAGCGCGGGAAGGTGAGCATCAGTATTACGGACGAGGACGGCAGAGAAGTGACGCTGGCGGAACTTGCTCAAGGTGATTTCTTCGGCGAGATGGCCCTGATTGATGGCCGTCAGCGCTCGGCTGATGCCAGCGTGTTTGAAGATGCGCGTCTGGCGGTCTTATCCCGGACAGCCTTCCTGTCTTTCGTTCGCTCGAGTCCCGATGTGGCCCTGGTCATGCTTTCTGCGCTCACGGACAGGTTGCGGCGGACTGACGAACTGCTGCGCAGGCGCGTTTCCCGAAACGCTAATGATGAGGAGCGGGCCCGATCGACTATGGCTGATCGTGCCGCCGACCAAATCGCCGAGTTTGGAGGCAGTTGGAAGTTTATTGGCGCTTCGAGCATGATAATCATTCTGTGGATTGCGCTCAACTCATACATTCTGGTTAACGGATTCGATCCCGTGCCTTACCAGCTGTTAGGCCTGGTGCTCGCGATGATTGCCGGAGTTCAAGCCCCCATAATCATGATGTCGCAGAATCGGCAGGGGGAAAAAGATCGACTTCGGGCCGACCTGGATTACCAGGTCAATCTGAAGAACGAGCTTTCGATTACTGAAGTGTTGCGACGATTAGATGTGCTTGAAACCGAACGCTTGCCAAAACTCTTTGAGGAGCAGAACAGTCTAATCAGAGAGGCCAAGGTCCAGGTTTCGAACTAGGGCCGGCCGCCAGCCGAGAGTTAAATATCAACACATGATCAAAGCTATATTTTTCGACTTCAACGGCGTCATCATCGATGATGAACGGCTGCAAATGGCTGCTTACCAGCAGGTGTTACAGAGATACGACATCGAATTGACTGAGGCGCAGTATTTCGCATCGTTGGGTATGGATGACCGCACATTTGTACGCACCGCACTTGAGCGGGCAGGGAAGTTGACTGTCGAGACTACAGCGGTGGTGTTGCAGGCTAAGTCGGAGGTGCATCGGAAAATGATCGAAGACGATTTACCACTGTTTCCGGGAGTTGTTACGTTTTTAAAAGCCAGCGCACGCCATTTCTCGTTGGGTCTGGTAAGCATGGCGGATAAAAATGAAATCAGTTACGTGTTTGAGCGGGCACAGCTATGCGAACTTTTTACAATCGTCGTGACTGCGGACGACGTGCCTGTTTGCAAACCTGATCCTGCGTGCTACCAGCGCGCCATGGAAAAACTTAACGAGCGCCGACGTGATGCCAGGGTGCTGCCTTTGCTGCCTCGCGAATGTTTGGTGGTTGAAGATTCCCCGCCGGGAATTCGATCGGGAAAAGCGGCCGGCATGCGTACCCTGGCGGTGACGAACACAGTCTCGGAACCTGAGTTACGGGCGGTAGGTGCGGAGGTTGTAACTGCGTGTCTTGCTGATTGGAACGTAGACGCGGTGCGACATCTGTTTTCACAAGTATGAAGGAGAAGGAGGAAGGATGAATAATAGGGACCTTGTTTCTTTGCCCTCTATTCGAGCATTCTTAAATAACGATCTTTCACCCTTCCGCCTCCATCCTTCATCCTATCCAGTATGAGTTTCAGCGACATTCTTCATCTAGCTTTAAGAAACCTGCGTCAGGCCAAACTGCGAGCGGTGCTGACCACGATGGGAGTTGTCGTCGGAGTGGCCGTCATCGTCACAATGGTTTCTTTCGGCCTGGGTCTGCAGGGCAACATGCTGTCCCGGTTCAAGGCGCTGGACCTCTTTAGCGAGATTAGAGTGTTTGGTCAGAGCTTGGGCAGTATGGCTGCGACAGCGAAGGACCGGGGCGCGGGAAGGAGTAACGAACCCAGCGAGAGACGCCAGGGACGCCTGCGACCAGACAATCCGCCAACACGAATCCTTGACGACACGGCAGTTGCAGAGATTGGGAAAATCGCGGGAGTGGCCTACGTCGAGCCGCACATCAGCTTTGTTGTTTACGTTCAATCCAACGGTCGCGTTTCGACACAATTCGCCAGCGGCGTAGCGGCACCGAACTCTTCATCGCGCTTTCAAGAGTTTGTGGCGGGAAAGATGATCAGTTCGCCCAAGACTGATGAGATTGTGGTCAGCGAGCGTTTTGCCAAGGACTTTGGTTACGAGAATTTTCCGGATGCCGTCGGCAAGACAGTTGAGCTGCTTGCGCCTCCCGGTGAAAAGAGGGCCGATGGAGGCGAGCAACGTGCAGCAGACCAAGAGTCGGCAAACTTTTTTGGGATTCCCCTCGACGATCAACCTCTGGATGAGTCTACTCGGGAAGGGCTGATAACAGAAACCTTTCGCATTGCTGGCGTTTTAAAAACCGAGGTTAGAGAAGGACCAGGGCAGGGAGGTCTACGCGGACTGTTGCCCACGTCCGATATCTATCTCCCTCTCCCGACCGCGCGCGCCTGGACGCTCGCGCATCGCAGTCCGATGAGCCAGGTAGCCCTGGAACTTGCGCGAGGGAGTGGCGCGCTAGGTGACTCAGATACCGAAGGCTACGATTCGGCAGTCGTAAGGGTATCGGATCCCGTGGCGCTCACAACGGTGCGAAAACGCATTACCGATCTGGGCTTTGGAAGTTTTTCGATAGTTGACGAGTTGGAACAACTGCGCACCGTGTTTCTAATTCTCGATTCGGTGCTTGCATTGCTGGGGGGCATCTCGCTCCTGGTGGCTTCATTCGGCATAGCCAATACCATGATCATGTCGATCCTTGAGCGCACCCGTGAGATTGGGATCATGAAAGCTATCGGCGCCGAGGAGCGGGAAATCAAACTGATATTCTTTGTTGAAGCGGCCGTTATTGGTCTGACGGGTGGAGTGTTAGGAACGCTGTTGGCGTGGGCAGTGGATGGGGTTGCCAACAGACTCGCTTATCAGTTTATTTTGAAGCCTCAGGGTGCGTCTTATGTTGATTTCTTTTCCTTGCCGCCTTATCTGTCGCTCGGCGCGATTCTTTTGGCGGTCGTGATTTCGATCCTTGCTGCACTGTATCCAGCCGCTCGAGCCGCACGCATCGACCCGGTCAAAGCCCTGCGGCACGACTGAGTGCGCTGCCTTGGAAAGCACAGGCACGTTCCAGGACTATTCATTCGACGCCGACTTGCAGGTAAGGAAGGGGGCAAAGCGGAGCGCGCCCCCGCTCAAGTTGCAAAGCCCTCACTCCACATCAGACAAAGCTCAAACCTCTTGCTGCAAATTCTCTTAGCTTGGATTGGGAATTCACTGCCCGGGAATGTTGAGCGGGGGCGCTGCGCTTTGCCCCCTTCCCAACCCGAATTACCGTACGTCCTCTTTGGGTTTCAGACAGCCTCTGCCGCTCGCGATTACTGGGCTGCTCCAGTAGTAGTTGGTTTCACAACTCGCTTTTTTGGTTTTGGTTTGGCTACCGCTTCAGGTGCAGGGTTCCAAAAACTGGAATCCCTCGCGGTGAACTCTTTCGGCAAATAGCTCATGCTAGGATTGAACGCGTAAATGCTGGTCTCGCTCGCTATCACACTTTCACCGGCCATCTTGTCCGCTTTCTTTTTCTGATCATCGGTCATTGCCTCACGCACCCGTGGGCCAATTCTGAGATCGTATTCGGCCAGCGACTTCATAGACCTGAAAAACATGTAGGTTGTTCCGGGCATGCCCGCGATAACCTGATACGCCGCCACGTGCGTTTCTGCTTTCGCTTTCTCGCGCGCTGCGTTAAG
>JACCSP010000324.1 GCA_013812905.1 Pyrinomonadaceae bacterium | reverse complement strand
CGAGTTCAAAGTCTCGTACATGTATTGCGACCCTCTAGTTTTGTGAATCATTACAGAAAATCTCAGTCAACGCTATATTTTGGTTGCGGCCCGAAAACGGGCTGCGTCATGTGGTTTAGTGGATCGTCAGGTAATTTCGTGGATCGTCAGCTTGTTGAATCCCTACTCAACGCAGGGGGGTCAAAACCTGTTGCGAAAAGAAGCTTACATCGAAGTGGCTACAAGAGATCCTCAACATTCTCGGTTGGCCGGCCGACGACCGCGCGCGACCCGCGTTCGACGATCGGGCGCTGAATAAGATCTGGATGCTCAATCATCAGCGAAATGATTTCGTCCTCAGAAAACTCGTCCTTGCCAAGACCGAGCTCGCGGTAAATCGGCTCGCTCGCACGCACCAATGCGCGTGCCGGTAGCCCCATCTTCGCTAACAATTCACGCAGCTTCTTCTTTGTGAGCGGCGCAGTATAGTAGTTAACTTTTTCGAACGATATGCCACTCTCCCGGAGTAGTCGATCCATTGCTCGGCACTTCGTTCAAGTTGGCTTTTGGTAAACTACAATGTTGTCTTTCATGATGACTCTCGACTCTGGACTCTGGTCTTTGTGCTTTGCACGCTCGGCATCTATCTTGTCCGCGTCAACTTTGAAATCACGAACAAAGTACAACGACCAAAGAACAAAGCACGTTTTCCTTACGGAAATATCCCGCGAACTCGCGTTGCCTCCGCCACGCGGTCGACGGCGAGGATGTACGCTCCTGTTCTCATATCCGTGTTGTAGCGCTGCGCGGTATCGTGAACGCTCCTGAATGCGGTCCGCATTCCTTGCTCCAAAGTTTCATTGATATGCGACTCAGACCAGAAAAACGAGTACTGGTCCTGCACCCATTCGTAGTAACTGACGGTGACGCCGCCAGCATTCGCCAGAATATCAGGAATGAGGAAGACGCCATTGTCGGCCAGAACTCGATCCGATCCGGGCGTCGTTGGTCCATTCGCCAGCTCCGCAATGATCCTGGCCTTCACCTGTCCGACGTTCGCGAGCGTAATCGCGTTCTCCAGGGCCGACGGCAACAAGATGTCACAATCGACCGTCAGCACATCGTCGCGCGGTATCTCCTTCAGTCCGGCAAGACCGGTCAAGGAACCGGTCTTCGCTTTGTGACGGAGCGCTTCCTGAATATCAATTCCTCCTTCCGCATAGAGGCCCGCTTTGGAATCGCAAATTGCGACGACGCGCGCTCCATCCGCCGCCACCAGCCGCGCGATGTTTGCACCTGCATTGCCAAAGCCGTGAACGGACACCCGCGAACCCTTGAGGCTCATGCCCTTCACATTGCACGCCTCGCGCAACGCATAGAGGCAACCACGGGCCGTGGCTTCATTGCGTCCCAATGAGCCACCGAGGGATATTGGCTTGCCGGTAACCACGCCGAGTTCAGTGTGCCCGCGCACCATCGAAATGGTGTCCATAATCCAGGCCATGGTTTGCTCGTCCGTGTAGACATCGGGAGCGGGGATGTCCCGATCCGGACCGATGATTGGTGCAATCTCAAAGGCATAGCGCCGGGTCAAACGCTCCAACTCATTTTTTGACATTCGCTTCGGATCACAGATGACTCCACCCTTGCCGCCTCCGTAGGGAATGCCCACAGTGGCGCACTTCCACGTCATCCAGGAAGCCAGCGCTTTGACCTCATCAAGCGAGACATTCGGATGGTAGCGGATCCCGCCTTTGGCCGGTCCGCGCGCGATGTTGTGCTGGACGCGGTATCCCTCGAACACCTGCACATCGCCACCGTCCATCTTTACGGGAATGGAAACAATCAGCTGACGCTTCGGCGTCTCGAGTACGTGCCGCATGGAGAGGTCGAGATCGAGGTAATCGGCGGCCCTATTGAACTGTTGCTTGGCAATCTCAAATGGATTTAGTTGTTCCTGAAAGACTTGTTTGGTGGCCATCCGACTAACTCCTGGAGGGGATGCGAGAGCGGTGCAATCCTAGAGTGTTCAATGTGCAAAGTCCAACAGCCTTAGCAAGTCCAAAGTCAAGGTCCAAAGCCCAACGTCCGGTTGGGTCCGAAGCTGGATTTGAACACAACAAAAGGCAGTATCATTGGGTGGGGATAGTTAGACTTTGGACATTGGACGTCTGACTTTGGACGATTGAGGAACTTCCGGGTCGATAACGGGGTCTAAGGTATGGGAGCAAGCTCTCCCGCCCGAATGGCACCGGCATGAAAGGACAAAATGTTTACTAACTTGATTGAATCGAGTTCGCATGGAAGCGAATTCAGGAGACGCGGCTCATTTTTTCTTTTCACCACCGCGAGTTACGCTCTCCTCTTCATTATCGCGGGGGTCGTCAGCATTTATGCCTACGATGCGCGCATGGAAGACCTGAATCTGGAGATCGTCACAATGATGCCGATGGTCGATCTTCCGATAGATAAGCCTCCGGCGCTCCTTCCAGCAAGCAAACCCATCAGCTCAACAAATTCAGCGAGCAAAGGGAGCTACTTCCGGCGAGAGATCGCGCTGGCTAACGTGAATGAGCCCACTATCGTTCCAGATAAGATCTCGACCAGAGCTAACGTCCACTTGCCGATGCCGAAGGCCGGCATCGTAAGACCTGGACCCGACAGCGATCCAAGTCCTGGCGATTCTCTAGCAGCCAACGGCGGATCAACTCCACGTGCTGTAAACGTCGTCGTCCATATCGACACTCCGCCTCCCCCGCCCGTTCAAACCCCTGTTCCAAAAGTGGTAAGGAAGCAGATCATCAACGGCGAGGCGGTATACTTACCTAAGCCACCCTACCCGGCGATGGCGAAGCAACTGAAGATTCATGGCGTAGTGAGTGTTCAGGTGCTCGTCGATGAAAACGGAACGGTCGTCTCGGCAAAAGCGGTTTCTGGAAATGCCTTTCTCGTAAATGAGGCCCAGAAGGCTGCATTCCAAGCCCGCTTTGCGCCTCGGCTGGGGGACCAGGCAGTGAAGGTGTCAGGAGTGATCACTTACAACTTCGTGTTGCAGCAGTAGCACAGTTGTAGTGGCGGAGTTAACTGGCCGAAACAGACAAACACTTCAAGAGTTCCGGCTCAGCTAATGG
>JACCSP010000321.1 GCA_013812905.1 Pyrinomonadaceae bacterium | reverse complement strand
CTAATAACGGCTTCGCCGCCTGATGTGAGGAAGTGGTTATGCCCTTCCGCCAACGCTGTTCTTCTAGTTACTGGGGTTTGCGCCCCGGAGCGGGGCATCGAGGCTGTGTCAAAACTCGAATGTCGCCTCCAACGAACGTCGGGCGGGGGTAAACCACCCTTCCCAACCTGCGAGTTTTTCGCAGTTGGCGTTCACACTTTCGACTCGGGAGCCTAATGTTCTGGGAAAAATTGCCATTCGAGAAGCTTTCACCTAGGCCGCCGCCTCACATCAGGCGGCCAAGCCGAAGCGTAGGGTTCGCTTAACCTAGGCCGCCGCCCTCACACCGGGCGGCGAAGCCGAAGAGCAGGGTTAATCTTAAGCCGCGTCCTCACATCAGGTGATGAAGCCGTTAGGGCGCTCAGTTCAATTCCTCTTTTCGTTTTCTTTATCCACATTCCCACCTTCGCACGATCGTAAGTTTCCTGGTCGACGGCTACTGTTGACCTTGTCCCTCCGGCGGTTTGTACGAGTAGACGGAAATAAGGGAACGAACCTTGATCTGAATGGGTATAACCGGCCCACTTATCAACTACCTTGCCTTCAAACTCCGGCGGATTCATTTGAGCTCCTCCCTGATAAAGAAAGAAGAGAAGGCCAATGAAGCCGGCCAGAGTAACTGCGCCCCAAAACAGAGTCTTCGCGAGCGAACCTGACTCTGCGATCCGTATCTGTTTCGGTTTGGGCGGACTTTGGTCCATTACTCCTCCATAACGGAATCAGTACCCTACGGCTAATCCATCGCTTCTGCGCGGATCGGTTGCGCCCAGTCTAATGCCTGTCTTCTCCTCGATCATGATTCCCTGTGCGTCGCCCATGTAACGAGGCTTTGTAGCAAGCTTATGCCGGCGACTCGTCAGTGCCTGCTGGGTGTCTCCTGCCAACCCATACGGTTCCCAAACTACTTCATCCGGCAGCCATTGATGGTGTATTCGGGGCGCGTCAATCGCCTGCTGAATATTCATCTTGTAATCAATCACGTTGGTGATCACTTGCAGCACCGTGTTGATGATCGTTGGTCCACCAGGTGTGCCCACCGTAAACCAAAGGCTGCCATCTTTGCGTAGCACAAACGTTGGGGTCATCGCAGATAGTGGGCGTTTGCGCGGCGCGACCGCGTTTCGCTCTCCTTGAATCAAGCCATAGAGGTTCGGCGTTCCCGGCTTGGCCGCAAAGTCGTCCATCTCGTTGTTCAAAACTATGCCGGTGTCTTTAGCGACGACACCCGAACCAAATGAGTCGTTCAAAGTGTACGTGTTCGCGACTGCGTTACCTTGAGCATCGACCACGGTGAAGTGCGTAGTCTCCTCAGACTCGTAACCGGTCGGTCGACCAGCGCTGACCTCCTCACTAGTGGACGCGCGGTCCGGACGAATGGTTTTGCGGAGGTGGTCCGCATAGCCCTTATCGATCAGCCCGGCCACCGGCACCTTCACGAAATCCGC
This sequence comes from Pyrinomonadaceae bacterium, assembly GCA_013812905.1. Classification (GTDB taxonomy): domain Bacteria; phylum Acidobacteriota; class Blastocatellia; order Pyrinomonadales; family Pyrinomonadaceae; genus PSRF01. The sequence goes on along the minus strand of JACCSP010000321.1, from coordinate 8,090 downwards.
GTCGCCCATATATTCGGCCCGGTCGGCGAAGGCGCGACGCATGGCTTCCACGGTCAGATGATGTCGGTCTGATGACGCCCAATCATGTTTCGCGACGTCGAAGCCTTCCAAAATGTTAAGCATCTCCAGCAGCACCGCGCCCCCAGACGAAGGCGGAGGCATCGAGACGATTTCATAACCCCGATATGAACCCCGCAGCGGGTCGCGTTCCTTGGCTACGTAAGCACGCATGTCCTCCATGGTTATCAGACCGTCATGCCGCTTCATGTCGTTTACGATTAGCCTTGCCGTCTGCCCCTGGTAAAACTCCTTTGGGCCGAATCTTTGTAATCGTGCGAATGTTGCGGCAAGTTCGGGTTGTCGAAAAACTTCGCCGTCGCTATAGAAGTTTCCATTCCGCAAGAATATTCTGCGGGTATCAGGGTACTTTGAAAGATAATCGTTGCCGCGCAGAGAGCTGGCCAGAATATGGCCCATGGGAAAGCCTTCGGCGGCCAGCCGGCGCGCGGGTTCGAGGAGTTGGGACCAAGTGAACTTACCTGACCCATATCTGTTAAGGGCCAGTTCCATTCCAGCAACGGTGCCCGGAACGCCCGAAGCCCGATAGCCCACGGTTGATGAGCCTTCTCCCTTGAGCAGGTTCCCGTCTTTGTCGAGATAGACATTGCGGTGGGCAGCGGATGGGGCCATCTCGCGGTAATCAATGGCGACCGTATTGCCGTTGCGCATTCGAATCATCATGAAACCGCCGCCGCCGAGATTTCCCGCAGCGGGGTAGGTGACGGCGAGGGCAAAGGCGACAGCAATTGCCGCGTCGACAGCATTGCCTCCCCGCTTCATTACATCGACGCCAACTTGCGAAGATATCTGGCTCGTTGAGGCAACGAGGCCACGCCTGGCCCGAACAGGATCTCGAGAGGCAGCTGCTGCGTGGAAGGTCCCACTCGGCCTAAGGGAAAGAGTGCCGGTGAGCGAAAAGGCGATTGCCAGAGTTAGAGCGGCGCGTTTAAGGTTAGTCCACGATTTCATTTTCATCTCCAGAAGTGGCTTTCCTCAGGCTGTTGCCTCTAATTCAAACCCGGCTTCAGCCGGATTAATGTTCCCCTCAGATCTTAATGTGACCATTCCCATTGTACTTCGATCTCCAGCGTCAAAAACATCCCGGCGAAAGAAGGTTTTGCGGATCGAGCTGATTCTTGATTCGTTTCATCACGGTCTCGGAGCTGCCGCGACCACCCCAGGCGTCCATCGCGAGTTTTATCTCTTCCGAAGCGTTCTCAATAACCAGTGAGCCACCAAACGACTGTGCGACACTCCGCAGATGCATGAGTCCGCTCGAGTGTTCTGCAGGATCCGCGCGCTCGGGTTCCATCATTCGCACCCGACCGTCAGCTATCCCCGCGTGCCAGAGAGACTTGGAGAAGGAGTCAGGATCTGTGTCCTTTACGATCTCTATAAACTGACCCTGCCCAGTAGGTGGTACAGCTGCTCGCCAACTTAGCCTTTTATCGAGCTTCGTTGGTGCTGCGGCCAAGTTGCGCCAGAGGCCTTGATCGTCTGACTCCATTTCAACTTCAGCAATTCCTGCTTCTCTACTAATCTCCGCCGATGCTTTCGCGATCTGATAGCTAACAGTCTTCTCGATGCCCGCGAATCTGGTTAACAACAACACACTATCGGTGGCTATTTCGACGCCGATTCGCGGCGCCAAAGCTGATGAAACTAGTTCGATCGCAACCGGAAATAGTCGCGCTTTCTGAACTGACTGGGCAGCTCTTATGACGCCCGCTAATGATCCTTCAGCCAGAACTGTAACTTCTTTTGCCGGTCGCGGTCGAAGCTTGAAAGTTAGCTCAACAATTAGGCCAAGCGTGCCATAGCTGCCGGTGAAGAGTTTGCAAAGATCGTAGCCGGCAACGTTCTTAACGACTCTGCCTCCGGCTTTCACCAATTTTCCATCAGAAGGTACAACCTTCATTCCAATCACAAAGTTCCTGGGCGCGCCGTAACCCGGTCTTTGCGGACCGCTGAGACCAGTGGCCACAACGCCGCCAATCGTGGCGCGTCCATCGTCGGGAGGATCGAGCGGTAGCCATTGTCCACCTTGCGCTAGCGCTTGATTAAAGTTTTCGAGCGTGACTCCTGCTTGTGCGCTGGCCACCAGATCCGCAGGTTCGTGATCGAGAAACTGGTCCAAGCGGGCGGTGCTGATCACGAGGTTTATCCGCTCGATTGGATTTCCGGCATTGAGCCAAGTGCAGGCGCCGGAGGGCACAACTGACCAGCCTTCACGTGAAGCGAGTTTCAATACCTCGCAGGCTTCTTCAATAGATCCGGGTGTGGCCACGAGCGGTGATGGACGAACAGAGAGACGGGAGGACGCGAGTACCGGGAGACTCGGGAACTCGCCTACATGGTCTACTCCGACAATAGCGCTTAACTGTTTAGCTGCATCATCTTGCTCGAAATACCCGCGTCTAGAGCCTGCGGCTTTGTCGGCTTCCAGGTCGGTAACGCTTCGCTTTTCCGGCTTGTCTACATTCAAATCCTTCAGCGACCCGGTCACTACCGCTCGCGGTTCTGACAAGACGCGGGCTTCGCCTCGCTGTTTCGCGGTTGATTCTGGCTCGCGTACAGACCCGGTCGCTACCACCACCCCAAGCGGGCTGCCCGCTTTGGGATCCCGGTCCGCTCGCGGTTCTGACAAGATGCGGGCCTCGCCGCAGCCGCGCAGCATCGGAATGACTTTGCCGGGGTTACAGAGTCCGGACGGATCAAATGCTGCGCGCACTCGCAGCATCGTTTCCATGTCGTCATCGGAAAAGATCAGCGGCAGAAAATCTCGCTTGTCGAGACCCACGCCGTGTTCTCCCGTGATGGTTCCTCCGGCATTAACGCAGGTTTCCATAAGTTCGCGTCCCGCATCTTTCACCCGCCTTACCTGATCAGGCGAGCGCGAATCGAAACAGATGAATGGATGCAGGTTGCCGTCGCCGGCATGGAAGACATTGGCGAGTCTCAGTTGATACTTCGAGGCGATCCCGTAACTCGCGGCCAGCACTTCGGGCAAACGCGAGCGCGGGACTACCGCATCCTGGATCATCGAATCGGGGGCGATTCGGCCGACGGCTCCAAACGCTCCCTTTCGGGCCGCCCAGAGTTTCTTCCGTTCCGCTTCGTCCCGGGCTAGTCGACAACTGCGGGCACGATACTCAAGACAAATACTCCGCACCCGGTCTGCCTCGTCGTCGATTCCAGCTTCCATCCCATCGAGCTCAACCAGCAGAGCCGCGCCGATATCCAGTGAAAGTCCGGCGGCAAAAACACTCTCCTCAACTGCTCGAATGATCTCACCGTCCATCATCTCCAGCGCGGCCGGCATTACCCCTTCGGCGATAATTGCGGAAACCGCGTGGCTGGCGTCGTTCACTTCAGGAAACTCCGCCAGGAGGGTGCGCACTGCGGGCGGCACCGGCACTAATCTTAAAGTTGCCTCAGTGACAACCCCAAATGTGCCTTCGGATCCGACGAAGACTCCGAGCAAATCGTAGCCCGTCGTACCTGGCTCACTACTGCCGAGATCGACAATCTCCCCACCTGCCAGCACCACGCGCGCGCCAATTACGTGATCCGTGGTAGTGCCATATTTGAGGCAATGAATACCGCCCGCATTCTCGGCTATGTTTCCTCCGTTGGTGCAGGTTCCCTGGCTTGATGGATCAGGGACATAGTGCAACCCCAGATGCGCGACTGCTTTGGAAACATGAGCGTTAACCACCCCAGTTTGGACCACTGCCGTACGATTTCCCTCATCGACGCTCAAAACCTTCCGCATCCGAGCAAGTTCGATTACCACGCCACGGTTCAGCGCGAGCGCTCCGCCGGAGAGACCGGTGCCTGCGCCTCGTGGTGTAAACGGAACACCCGCGTCGGCTAGAGCTCGCATAATTTCAGCTGTCTGTGCTGTTGAGCTTGGAAACACAACCGCGCGCGGTGGATATTTGTGTTGCGGCAGACCGTCGCATTCGTAAACGATCAGTTCACTGGGCTCCGAAAGCACGGCGTCAGGTCCCACAATCGCGCGCAAATTTTCGACTAGGTTATCCAATGTGTTTGGCTGGTTTCGTGCCGTCGGGACGAAAGATCATCGTTGCTGCTTGTCAAACAACGCAATGATACACTACACCTTGATCTGCTAAGAATATCCTATGAGTGTTATTGGTTCAGTTTCGCAGTCGAGGATGCGAAACACGGGTGCGGTTGTCACTACGGCTATGCCGTCTGATGTGAGGCGGTGGCTATGCTTCCGGGGCGGAGCCCCCACTCATTTAAGAACGACTTTGACGGAAGGGCATAGCCGCTTCCTCACATCGGGCGGCGAAGCCGTAACGTCTATCGAACAACTCTTCCATACGCAAATGAAACTCAAACTTCTGTTGGTGCTATTCACCGCAATCAGCCTTATGGTTTCTAACTTGCCGAGCCACGCCACTGAACGCACCTTTTCGCCGACTTTGATTATCGTAAACGCTACGGTTCGCACTATGGACCCTAGCAAGCCTACCGCTGAGGCTGTTGCCATCCACGGCCAACGCGTGGTCGCCGTTGGATCCAATAAAGAGATCAGAGGAATGGCCGGCGCGGGCACGCGCGTAATCGACGCTCGAGCACAATTGGTGTTGCCTGGCTTTAACGATTCGCATGTGCATTTCCTTAGCGGCGGTTTCCAGCTTTCGAACGTCGATCTGCGTACTGCTGACACACAGGAAGAGTTTTCCGACCGTATTCGGCGGTTTGCGGAGCGACTCCCGTCCGGGGGTTGGATCACCGGGGGCGACTGGGACCACGAGCGTTGGGCTAATGTAAACGGCAGCGCTCCGCTCCCCACCAAAGAGCTCATCGATCGCTTTACCCCCAACACTCCCGTATTTGTCAGCCGTCTCGATGGCCACATGGCTCTGGCGAATAGCCTCGCTTTGAGGCTGGCTGGCGTAAGGCGAGAAACCCCCGATCCACCAGGCGGTCTGATCGTACGGAACCCGAAGACGGGCGAGCCGACTGGAGTCTTGAAGGATGCGGCGATGAGTTACGTCTGGAAGATCGTTCCCGAGTCCAGTTTTCAAGAGAAACTCGTAGCCGCACGCGCGGCGACGGAGCATGCAGCACGACTCGGTGTTACCAGCGTTCAGGATATGTCTGCGGGAAATGACATCGGGGTCTACCAAACCCTTCTGGAGCGCGGCGAGTTGAAGACCCGCGTCTATGCGGTTTCACCTTTGCCCGGCTGGGAGCGTCTGGCGCGAACAGGCGTACGCGCACGCTTCGGCAGCCACATGTTGCGAATTGGAGGGCTGAAAGGCTTTTCCGATGGCAGCCTCGGCTCAACTACCGCATTCTTCTATGAGCCGTACAAGGATGCGCCGAATACAAGTGGCCTTGCCGGAGACGAGATGTTTCCGGAGGGCGCGATGCTAACGCGCGTGCGCGAAGCCGACGGCGCCGGCCTGCAGATCATGATTCATGCCATTGGAGACCGGGCAAACGATCTCATCCTATCGATCTTTGAGCAAGTAATCCGCGAGAATGGTGAACGCGATCGGCGCTTTCGCGTCGAACACGCGCAACATTTGCGGCGCGAAGATATTCCACGCTTCAGCCGCGCCAAAGTGATCGCCTCGATGCAGCCGTATCACGCGATTGATGACGGCCGCTGGGCGGAGAAGAGAATCGGCAAAGAACGCGCGAGAACCACATACGCTTTCCGCTCCCTCCTCGACGCCGGTGCCACGCTGGCCTTCGGCACCGACTGGAGCGTGGCCCCGCTCGATCCGATGTTGAGTATTTATGCAGCGGTTACTCGTCGCACGCTGGATAGTAAGAACCCGCAAGGATGGGTTCCTGAGCAGAAGATCTCGGTTGAAGAGGCTGCTCGTGCCTACACTGTTGGTTCGGCTCACGCGGAGTTTACCGAAAAGGAGAAGGGAACCATCACGCCTGGTAAATTGGCGGACCTGGTGATTATTGCGCGAGATATTTTTAAGATCGACCCGACTGAGATCGAGAACGTCAAAGTCGTGATGACAATCGTCGATGGCCGAATCGTTTACGAAGCGCGACCTTGAGATACTAATGCCTGCTACGGTGATTTACAGGTTTGATTGGCGGCACGCGGAGCGCGCTCCGCTCAAGCCACGTAGTCACTCATCTCTATAATGCACAACACACCTGTAGTGACCCTCTCAGATTAGAAGCGGCGACTCCGAGAGTTAAAGAAACGCGGCTTCCGATTCTGACCTCGTCAATTGCTTTAGAAACCGCCTGGATCGAATCAGCAGATAGCCCAGTTGGTAGGGGAAGCGCGGGAACTTGTTGAAAGCCCCGCCGGTACCTACCGTGCCCACGATTGGCGTTGGCCAACGAGCAACCAGTGCTTGTCCCAATCCGCGGGGATCGTGCAGGTAAAAACCCATCGAATTCTGTTGTGTGAAATGTGCTGAGAAGGGACTACCCCACGCTTTGAGCACACAGTTGACGAGCCAAAGCGGCTGTTGTTCGGCCCGTACGAACGGAGCGTCGCCGGTTTCGGCCCTGAGTAACAGATGCGCCAATCCGATAGTGCAGGCAATCCAATCCGCGCGCGTGCGGTTCTTGCTCAGGCAAACCTGCCACGCGAAGTCGCGCGAGCGAGACTCCAGAGCAACGGCAATGTCGCAAAGACCGATGGATCGCTCGACGCCGTGACGCAACAAGTGGAAACACAGGACGCGCAGATGATCTTCCGCCGACAGGACGCGTACCGCGACGTCGTCGAGCGGCACGAGTTGCGAGCGGGCGAAGAGTTCATCCCATTCGCGGTCGTCGAGCAGACCCGTCCCCTTGTGTAGATCGACGGGGTAGCGATCCCCAGCGGTGCGCAGCACCTCTCTCGCCGTACCGTAGTCTTCGGGACGGACGCACAAATCGATGTCGCCGTAGGGACGTATACCCGGTTCCGGGTAGAGGCGCGCGATGGACCAGCCCTTAACGAGTAACGACTCGACGCCGGCAGCACGAAAGAGCCCAAGCACCTGCTTGATGTTGATTTCGTGGAGAGCGGCTTGAATCGCGTGCAAGCGATAAGCCTGTTGCAATTTGGCGGCAGCCGGAGTCGCTTTTAGATGGGAGTTGCGGACGCGGCACCAAGCTAATGCCCCTGCTCCTGATTCGAGGAGAAGGGGCGTAACTTCCTCTAACTCTGAGGTGGACAGATTAAGCGAGGGAGGCGTTTTGCGCCATGCGCCAGTAAGCACGGCCGCAACAGTCTTGCCGTTCCGGCCATGAGCAGCTAAATTCATGGCCGCGACTACTGACATTTGCAATTAACTGGGCCCTGGTTCCTACACGTTCTGTAACCGCCACCCGTGCATGGTGTGCCCCCACAGTTCGGTTGAGGGCGTGCGGCACACTCAGAGGGGGAAATAGCTGTCTGGGCGTTGGCCGCGGTGGGGGCGACGATGGAAATGATGAGAGGTAGGGGCGAAGGCAGCTGCGCCGATCCGTATCATGTCGCGTCGCGATATCCGTGGCATCCCTGCCGGTCGTTCGATCTTCTCTTCAAGCAGGTAGAACTTGCTCAACTGCTCTAGGGCAAGCCATACAGTTTGCTCGTCCGCTGGAACCTCAAACTCTTTACTCAGCGCCTGAGCTACTTCCGCGACAGTCCTGCGCCCGTTGCACTTCTTCCAGACGAAGGCGGCGCTCTGATTAAGAGAGTGGGCCTTGTCCCGCTTCAAATCATAAACCAGGAATTCATCATTCAGACCCTTAACGACCAAGCCGGCTTTCCTTGCTCGCGGCACTACATGTTGGTGCTCTTGTTTCATATCTTGTCTGGCTCTGTCGATCAGTAGTCCTGATGGCGGAGCGCCTCTGGTGCAGCGGATACTGTCACACTACTAGGCCTAGATAAGGACTGTAATATGAATTCCACTGTTTCTTTCGCTTCTCCCCTGCGACCTTTGAAAACCGTTGCATTCATGACCGCCTGCTGGATACTGGTGAGCGACTCTTCGGGGCGGGCGCGCGCCGGCACCGTGGTCGCCAGCAACTCC
>JACCSP010000334.1 GCA_013812905.1 Pyrinomonadaceae bacterium | reverse complement strand
AATCCCAATCTTGTGTTCACGAACAACATCGTAAAGCACCAAAATGGCGGCATCATCGGTGAAGGGATTGGCCCTAAAGACTCGTACACGTCTCAGGCGACTCCACATACCATCACCGGCAACCTGCTGGTCGGGGCCCTTCTTCAGTATTGGGACGCGGCGACGCGCTATCCGGCAGGAAACCGTTATCCCAACGCTTACGAGGACACTGGCTTCACAAACTACAACGGAGGGAACGGCGGTAATTACAGGCTTTCTGCGACCTCGGTATTCAAGGGCACTGGCACTGGGGGCACAGAACCCGGAGCAGACTTCAACGCCCTCGATGCGGCACAGGCAGGTAACACTCTTCCTTCTCCGTCTCCATCACCAACTCCGATCCCCAACCCGACGCCAACGCCAACGCCAGCGCCAACGCCGGCACCAACACCAACGCCGGCACCAACACCAGTACCAACTCCAGCGCCAACGCCTGGTGAATCGGCAGAAACCGTGTGGGTGGAAGATTCGCTGCCGGCCGGAGCAACTGTCTCAATTTTGAGTGATCCATGGAATTGGGTGAGCGGAAACCCTTCACCTTATTCCGGGGCACTAGCGAGTCAATCGACGCTTAACTCGGGAACACACCAATGCTTTTTCACAGGGGCTACAGCTACCTTAACCGTCAATAGCGGCGACGCCCTGGTTGCGTATGTCTTTATCGACCCAAGCAACGTTCCTAACGAAATAATGCTGCAATGGAATGACGGCGACTGGGACCAGCGAGCCTATTGGGGCGCCAACAACTTACCCTTCGGTACAGATAATACGAATAGCCGCCGAAACATGGGCCCAATGCCAGCCGCGGGACAATGGGTGCGTCTCGAAGTGGCAGCCAGCCTGGTAGGTTTAGAAAATAAGACAATCAATGGTTTGTCTTTCACTCTGCACGGCGGACGTGCTACATGGGATCGCGCGGGCAAGACTTCACAAGCTTCGCCCACTCCGAATCCAACTCCCACCCCCGCCCCCACACCGAGTTCAACTCCGCAGACAGACGTAAGGGTGAAGAAGGCTAAGACGAGAGGTCAGCATCTGAGCAATCAACTGGCGTCTCCTGGCGCTGTGTTATCGGCTGGTAGCGGCGCTAAACAGATGGACCTGACGTCGAGGGACGAGCTCGAGCTCCTTATCGGAGAGATCCAAGAAGCTCAAGTCCAGTTCAACTTGGAGCGGGGCGTCTTTCCCGCCGCCACGAGGATCGAGGGGGAACTCGGCACTGCGCTCCAATACGCCCTCCAGGCATACACCGCAGCCGTGGCTGGATACCTACCGGGCGTTAAGAGCCATCTCCGCGAAGCAATCAGTCGTTTGGAGTTGAGCGGTGTGTTCATCGCAAACCCCTACGGTTCCAACGCCATTGACTCCGCGTCCTATGTCGTACGTCAGCATTACGTAGACTTCTTTGACCGTGAACCGGACCAGGCAGGGGACGAGTATTGGACCAACCAGTTCCCGGGTTGCGGAACAAACGTGGAGTGTTTTGCAGAGAAGCGCATCCATGTTTCCGCCGCGTTTTTCCTTTCGATTGAATTCCAGCAGACGGGCTATTTCGTCCATCGTCTGTACAAGTCTTCCTACGGGCGTATTCCATCGATTTTCGAGTTTATGCCGGACAACGCGGTCATCGGGCAGGGAGTTATCGTCGGGTCCAGCGGTTGGGAAGCCAGACTCGCGGCCAATAAGGAGCAGTTCCTCCGAAGTTGGGTGCAGCGAGCGGACTTCAATATACGATACGCCTCCTTAACGAATGAGCGATACGTGGACGCGCTAATCGCTAACCTTGGTGTAACACTCGATCCCACGGAGCGTGACAGGCTGATTCTGGATCTGGCGAGCGGATCGTCGCGAGCCGACGTTCTCGGCAAACTTGCTCAGAACGATGTTTTCTCGCGAAGTGAATTCAACTCAGCCTTCGTCTTAATGCAATATTTCGGTTACTTAAGACGCGATCCCGACAGTGCTGGTTTCAACTTCTGGAGAAACAAACTGAACCAGTTTGAGGGCAATTATGTAAGCGCGGAAATGGTTAAAGCCTTTCTCGCCTCCGAGGAGTATCGCAGGCGATTCGGTCTTTAAGACTCGTCGCCTCTCGTTATTTACTTTTCCCTTTCCACCAAGAGGGCGACTCGAAATAGAGTCGCCCTCTTTTCAGAGGAGCCCAAATGAGTCCGGATAATGGGCTATTCCGAACCATCCCCTCCGTCAGGAATCGAATCGGGGCTCTGGCCAAACCAGATTCGGGTTTGGGAATATCCGGCGCATTAGTGCTTTACCAAGTATTGCCGACGCTCAAGCTTTAAGCGGTTGGATTGTACCTTTAAGGCATTTGAGATAAGCTTCGGTGCGGGTCTCTACTTGAGCTGACTTCATTTGAGTCATCCATTTCGTTTCGTAAGGGAACTTGCCCTTTTCTTGCGAAGACCTTCTAAAGGAATTTAACTAATGAGTGTCCTGGCCAGGAAACATCTGTGGCGAGTTCTCGCCATCTCTTCTGCTCTCTTATTCACGTACGCGTTCGTTTTGTCGAAGCTCGCGCACACCTGGTGGAACGATGCGAACTACTCCCATGGCCTTCTCATTCCTCTCATCATTGCCTACATTTTATGGACTCAGCGGGAGCGGCTCGCCCGAGATTCAACCGAACCTTCAACCTTGTGGGGTGGCGCGGCGGTCCTACTTGGCTTGTTGACTCTCTGGGCAGGAACTGCTGGCGCAGAGTTGTTCCTGCAAAGAATCTCCCTCGTCCTGATCCTCGCGGGAATAATTGTTTATTTCTGGGGTTTTCGGGTGCTACAGCTTTCGCTCGTTCCTTTGGGCCTGCTGTTGCTGGCCATCCCGATTCCCGCGATCATATTCAACAAAATAGCCTTCCCATTACAGCTTTTCGCCTCTCGCTGTGCAGTGTGGTCCATGAGTCTGTTGGATATCCCGGTGTTGCGACAAGGCAACGTAATTGAGTTACTACCGTTGGGTGCCCGAGAAACAAAGAAGCTGGAAGTGGTCGAAGCCTGCAGCGGTATTCGCTCGCTGATGACGCTGGTCACATTGGCGGTGGTATTTGCTTACTTTACGCATCCAAGGTCTGACGGATCCTCCGGAGGCCACAGACGCGGAATCAGCGAGTGGTTGAAGAGCTATGGCTTTTGGCGCTCCGCAGTAATTATCTTGTCCGCTGTGCCCATTGCGATCTTAACGAACGCTTTGAGGGTTAGCGGTACGGGCGTGCTGGCTCATTATTATGGACCTGAAGTGGCAGATGGCTTTTTCCACTCCTTTTCCGGATGGGTGATCTACATTGCCGCTTTTCTCTTGTTGTTCGGGGTTGGGTGGATACTTGATCGTTTCCGGCCCGCATACCTCAAGACGCCGGCCGCGGCACCCCAGGGTGAGGAAAAAGTCGCGACAGATGAGCGTGGTGCATCCATTGCGGGACCCGGAGCCCCGACGCCGGTAATTCAAGTGGAAGGGACGGAATAAATGAAAAGCTCGTGGCGTTTTGCGGTTTTGCTCATTCTTATCTTAGTTGGCGGCATCGTCGTTAATGCTTGGGAGTATCTCGGCGAGGCGCCCGCCCCACGTAAGGAACTGAAAGATTTTCCAAAGGAACTCGGGGCCTGGCAGCAGACGGGCCCGGACCAAAGCTTTGACGAGGCGACGCTCAGCGTGTTGCGAGCAAGCGACTACCTCATGCGTAACTACCGAACGGCGGAAGGCCAAGGGGGTAACTTTTACGTCGGTTTTTATGCGAGCCAGCGAGATGGCGCTACCTATCACAGTCCCTTGAACTGTTTGCCTGGGTCTGGATGGACTATGACTGCCCCCGGCAGTGTCACGATTGCTCCACCGGGAAAGCCGCCTTTCCAGGCTAACAAGTACCTGATCCAAAACGGTGGGACCAAAGAATTACTGGTCTATTGGTACCAGGGGCGGGGACGAACCGTCGCCAGCGAGTACTGGGGTAAGATCTACACCGTGATCGATAGTGTGAAGCTGCGTCGCTCAGACGGCGCAATGGTGCGCGTGATGGTTCCAGTCGGTAAGTCTGAAACCGCCGCTCTGGAGGCCGCGGCCGAGCTGGCCGCAAGTGCTTCCCCGTTTCTGCCGGAATTTATTCCGGATTGAGATGCCCGAATTGGAAACCAGATCCAGGCTGGATGAGCTTTCAATTTGCGGAAATTAGGCGGAGTTGGCCTTTTCCTCCCGGTATCAACTCTGTGAACCATGTGAGGCGTTGCCCGCCTGGGATGATTAACAAAGTGAGTATGAACGCGAGCAGGGAACCTGGTTCGCGATGGAGTCTAGAATAGAATGAAAACGCAGTGCCGAAACCACTTTAAATACGCCACCCTACTGTCTGTCCTACTGACCGCCGTGTTTGCCTTAGGCGGCTGCAGCAATCCCGAAAAAACCAAGGCGGCTCACCTCAGCAAGGGAGACGCTTACCTGAAGGATTCAAAGTTCCAGGAAGCGTCCATCGAATATCGGAACGCCGTTCAGATCGACGACAAGCTGGCCGCCGCTCACTGGGGTCTGGCCCGCGCCTATGAAGGCCTGCTGCGCGGTCAGGAAGCCTTTGAGGAATTGAGGAAAACAGTCGAACTCGATCCAAACAATTTGGAGGCCCGAGTGAAGCTCGGGACTCTCTATCTTGCGGCGAGCAGGGGAAGGGGTGAAATTATTGCGGAAGCAGAGCGTCTTGCCAAAGAAGTACTGCAGAAGGACGCGAATCACATTGAAGGCCACATTCTGACAGGCAGCGTCCTGTATGCGCAGAATAAGCGCGATGAAGCGCGGGCCAGCTTTATTCATGCTGTGGAAATAGATCCGAAGCGCATCGAGTCGTACATGAGCCTGGCGCGGTTCTATATCGTGACACGTGACTCAGCCAAGGTGGAAGAAACCTTTAGACGAGCACTCTCGATCAATAACAGCTCCGCGTTGGCCCATACGGAATACGGAAAGTATCTCGTTCAAACAAATCGTCTGGACGAGGCTGAGATCGAATTGCGCAAGGCAGTCGAAGTAGAGCCCGCGAACTACAACTCCCGTTTTGTTCTCGCCAGTTTCTACCTGGTAAACAAGCGGCTCGATAAAGCTGAAGAAGCCTATAAAGCGCTAGCTGATCTGGAGAAAGATAAACCGGAAGGCCAGGCCGTGCTGGGTGACTTTTATTCCGGCGTCAACCGTCTCGATGATGCCGTAAGAGTTTACCAGGACATTCTCACCAGGAATCCCGACTACACGCAGGGTCGCTACCGTCTGGGCGAAATCATGCTGATGCGTGGTGACACAAAGTCGGCCACCGATCAGGTTGAGGTAGTGCTGAAGAAAGATCCGGGCGACAGACAAGCGCTCCTTCTTCGCGCCAGAATCAAAGCGCGGAGCGGTCAGGCCGAAGGACAGAAAGCGGCCATCGAAGATCTGAAAGAAGTCTTGAAACAAGAACCCAATTCGAAGGTCGGGCTCTACCTCATGGCCCAGTCTAATTTCAGTCTTGGTTTAATCGATCAGGCGCGGGTCTTCGCGGGCGATTTGGAAAGAAACTATCCGGACTACGTTCCTGCCAAGTTGATGCAGATTCAATTAGCCCTGGCCACCGGGGACGCAAAAGGAGCCGTGAGCTTATCTAACGACTTGATTCAACGGCTGGCAAAGACCGGGCCAGACCGAGAAAACTCTCCCCAGATGCTGGGTGAGGTACAAGCGAAAACGCTCATGGCGCGCGGCGCGGCCCAGGCCCAACTGGGTAATACGGTAGCTGCCCGACAAGACTTCACAGCCGCCCGCGATATTGCTCCGAACCAGACCGACAGCTATGTCAACTTAGCCGCCATCGCTATGCGGGAAAACAAACCGGATGAGGCCATCGCGATGTATGAGAAGGCCCTTTCCATTGCGGGTACCGAGTTTAACGCATTAGACGGCCTAATTAAGCTTTATGCAGCCCGAAAGGAGCTTGGTAAAGCTCACGCCAGAATCGATCAGGCGTTAAGCTCTTACCCCAATGATCCTTCGCTGCATTATTTGAAAGCACAGATTTACGGCTTTGAGCAAAACTCGCAGGGAGCCGAGACCGAATTACGCAAAACGCTGGAATTGGATTCCAGTTACCTCAATGCCTATTCTGCGCTTGGGGCTTTATTCGTCAATACGAAACAGACAGATCGGGCCATCGCCGAGTATCAGAAGATTGTCGACAAGCGTCCCGATAACTCGGCGGCCTATACGCTGATTGGCATGCTCCATGACGCCAACAAGGACTATAAGGCGGCTGCCGATTTTTATCGAAAGGCACTCGAGAAAGATCAAAACGCGATAATCGCCGCCAATAACCTCGCCTGGCTTTATGCCGTTCAAGACGAGTTGGGAGGCAATCTCGACGAGGCGGTACGGCTCGCACAAGGTGTGGTGCAGAAGAACCCCCAGATCGCGGGTTTCGTGGACACGTTGGGGTGGATCTATCTAAAGAAAGGGCTGAATGCAGTAGCCGTGGAGCAGTTGCAGAAGGCAGTCGCGCTTGATGAGGCAGCGGCTAATAAGGTTAAAGGTTCCCCGAGCCCGACTTATCGTTACCACCTGGGCATGGCGCTCAAAGCTAAAGGGGACAATGAGGGAGCAAAACGGGAACTGGGAGTCGCACTACGGCTGGCGGATAAAGTTCCTTTTCGAGACTTAGAGGAAGCCAAGAAGGCCCTCGCCACACTTTGATGGCTGGGTTTTCAAGCGACAGACCATTGGTGTCTTTGAAGGAATCCGGGCGTCCAGCCCGGCAAGCAGTTTGAGGTTTTTCTGGGCCTGGACCTGGACCACGCCACTGCCCGGCGATTGTTGCAGCGAACGTCGATTATAGGCGATAGAAATAGGAGTGCAATATGAGTGTTGAATTCCGCAGTCGAAAACCAGCCGAATATGCAAAGATCATTTGGAGGCGAAAATGGTTAGTTATCCTTCCAGCAATTGCAGTGGCCACTGCTGTTGCCTGGGTGGTTTATCGTCTGCCTGACGTTTATGAATCTTCCACGCTTATAGTCGTCAAGGCGTCAACCCTTCCCACTTCGGCCGTTCCCACCATGGGCGAAGATACGATCACGCGTCAATTGAACAATATTGCGCAGGTGGTCACGAGTCGCAGCTCCCTGGAGCCGCTAGTGGAGAAATATGGGATCTACCAG
Organism: Pyrinomonadaceae bacterium; assembly: GCA_013812905.1. Classification (GTDB taxonomy): domain Bacteria; phylum Acidobacteriota; class Blastocatellia; order Pyrinomonadales; family Pyrinomonadaceae; genus PSRF01. The sequence goes on along the minus strand of JACCSP010000334.1, from coordinate 9,689 downwards.
ACCGAAAGGATGCGGGGCGAACCGATGGAAGTCATCATCGACAAGATGCGCAAGGACATCAGGGTGGAGGTCAACACTCGTAACGACATCACCAACGGCTTCAATATTATCTATCATGGTCGGGATCCCAAGGCTACTCAGCTGGTAACTTCTGAATTGGCCAGCAAGTACATCAACGAACAGACCAAGAACAGCATCAATTCCACTACCTCGGCTCGGCAGTTCTTCGACCAACAAGTCAGTCAGGCTAAGGAAGAGCTCGATGTCATAGACAATAGACGTGGGGACTTTATGCAGCAAAACGTCGGCAATCTTCCTTCGGGAGCAGCATCCCTGGTAGGACAACTCACGGGTTTGCGCGAGCAGCAGAAAGCTTACATCTCGGAAATTGGCCGCTTTCAGGATCGCCGCTCGGCGCTGGGCGGACAGCTCGCACTGATTAAGAAATCCACTGAACAGGTAAGGGATGAGGTAATCGAAAACACCACCGATCCAAAAACGACTCCTGCTTGGGCTCAACTCGCCGCAAGGAAGGCAGACCTCGAGGCGCAGTTGGGGCGCATGCTGACGGAACTGAAGCCCAAACATCCGGACGTCCTGTCCAAACAGGCTGAGGTCGACTCAGTCAAGCGGTCAATGGACGAAATGGTCAGCGATTGGAAACAGAAGATCAAAGACAAACAGGAAAAGCTCCGCGATCGGCCGGACCTCCACGTCGCCAGCCTGGAAGCAGAATTAAGACTGATGGACAGTGAAATAAAGCGCGGACAGCGGACGCTTGCCGACATTGAAATACAGATTAGCCAGCTGATGCAGCGGATAAACACCGTTCCGGGTGTAGAGGTTGATTTAGGAAAACTCGATCGCGAATACCAAACGAAGAAGGCTGCCTACGATTCACTTCTGGCGACACAACAGAGGATCGCCCTCGGCGCTGATGCGGCGAACCAGCAACAGGGTGAAAGCATCCAGGTGATCGACTCGGCGTACCTACCTTCACAGCCGGTAGCTCCGAAACGATTTCTGCTCTTTGCGATGGGCTTGGGTATGGGACTGGGTTTGGGGCTATTACTGGCCGCAGTGTTTGAAGCTCCGAAGTTGCTGACAATCCAGACCGGAGAAGATGCGACGCACTATACCGGTCTGCCGCTGCTCGCCACAGTGCCTAACTTGCTGACGCCGCAGGAAGCGCGCGCAATTCCCAGGCGCCGCAGGTTGCTGCTGGCCGCCGGCGTCGTCGCCACCATCGTCAGCATTCCTTTGCTTGCGCTCGCCTTAAGAGCTACGCATGTTTTCGAATTGTTCTCGTCAGGACACGCCTGATCGTTCACCCCGGGGGATGCTAGTTAATCCCCGACATGGAGGTCCAACAGAGTGTACGCAGAATTTTACGGGCTGAAAGAATTGCCGTTCGCGCTGACGCCCGATCCGCGCTTTATCTACTTCACTCCCTCGCACACCGAAGTGATGGCCAATCTTCACTACGGCATTGAGAGCGGTAAAGGGTTGGTGGTAGTCACCGGGGAAGTGGGAACTGGCAAGACAACGATCTTGCGTTGGATGATGCAGCGATTGGATCGCACAGTTCTCGTAGCCTACATCTTTAACCCGCGGCTCTCGGTTCCGGAGTTTTACCAGCACGTCGCCACGTTGCTCGACGTGCAGAAGTGGGAAACCAAGTCGGAATTGCTGATGGAACTGGGACGGGCGCTGGAATCGCGGCACTCCAGGGGGCTGCGTACGGTCTTGATCGTCGACGAGGCCCAGGGGCTTTCCCCACATGTACTGGAAGAGATCCGGCTACTATCTAACTTTGAATCGAACACGGCAAAGCAACTGCAAATCGTCTTGACTGGTCAGCCCGAACTGCGCGAGGTGCTCAATAACCCCGACCTTCGCCAGCTCAAGCAACGCGTCGCCCTCCGTTGCGTAATCAAGCCGCTGCCGAATGTGGAGGAAACCGATCGGTACATTACTTCGCGTCTGCTGGTAGCCGGCGCCGAACGGACGGACATTTTTTCCCCGGGCGCAATCGACTACATCTTTCGTTGCTCCGAGGGAATTCCGCGCAACGTTAACAACCTTTGCGACAACGCTTTGCTGGCGGGTTATGCCGCCAGCGAGCCCAACATCGATAGTGCGGTCATAGAAGAAGTGGCGGAAACGTTCGACATGCTTCCGTCTGGTAAACGAGGTATGCAACCCGGTGAAGAGAGAGAATCGCCCGCCAGAATCTTCTCGGCTGCCGGCCGCGCCGAACTCTGGGCGGCCGGAACCGGCACGCATGAGAGCGAAACGGAAGCGGTTGAGCCGGTACCAGTGGAACAAAGATAACGCAACGCAGAATTAAAACCTTGTGATGAACCAGCAAAGTGAAAATCATCGCGAGGAGAAATTGAGCGGTAGTAGTTGAGAGGGAGAACTGATGGGAAGAGTTTTCGAAGCAATAAGACGCGCTAGCACCACTCAGGAGAGTGAACCGGCGAAGCAGCGATCATCACACAATTCTGAGCACCGCACCGGAACGGCCGATCGTGGCCTCCCTTCCGCAAAGCAGGTTGAAGAGCAGTTGTTTAGCGGTTCTTCAATTCTGAGCACGGATAATGCGGTGCATAGTTCAGCGTCCACTGCGCACACTGCGGATGCTCCCGGCGGGTCGGCACTCCCCGGCGGTATGGCTTCGCGTGCTGTTGGGGCAACTTTGGGCGCTGCCGGCGCGACGCGTACCGCGGGATTCGTCTCTTACGACGTTTCCGCGGCACGCGTCGAGCCTCATTTGATTGCAATCAGCCAACCTCGCTCCGCTTACTGCGAACAGTTTCGCTCCCTTCGTACTCGAATCCTGCAAGCTGGTGAACGGCTGCAGATGCGGGCCTTCGTAATCACCAGCTCAGGAGTTGGTGAAGGCAAAACTTTGACTGCGCTTAATCTTGCCTGGCTGTTGGCCCAAAGCGAGGGAGTGCGGGCATTGATTATCGATAGCGATCTGCGCCAACCCTGCGCCACCGATTATCTCGGTATTGACGCACCTGTTGGGCTTTCGGAGGTCCTCGGAGGCCAAATCAGCCTCCAAGAGGGTATCGTGCGCCTGGACCCTGCGGGCCTTTATCTTTTGCCCGGCGGAAGAGCTCGGGATGATGTCGCCGAATTGCTTTCAGGCCCCACTTTCGCGCGGGTAATCACGGAGGCCCGCCGCATGTTCGACTACATTATTATTGATGCTCCGCCGTTGGGAATCTTTACTGACGCCAACGTTCTGATCAGTCGCGCGGATGCAGCGCTGCTGGTGGTCCGTGCCGGCAAGACCCGCTTTTCCCAAATAGACAAGTTGCTGGAGCAACTACCGAGGGAAAGAGTCCTGGGCGTGATCCTAAATCGCACCGAGGATCAACCCGATGATAGTTCCTACTACTACCAGCAAAGATACTCCCAGCGTGATCGGGGGCTGCCTGCGCAGAATGGAGGATTCCCGAAGGAAGAGAGTGAAGAGGAGGTTGCAATCGTCAGTTGAGAAAGTCTCGCCTCAATGGTCGCACTGTGCTGCTCATCCTCGCCGAATCCGCGGTTGTTTTCGGCGCGTTGATAAGCGCTATGTATTTGAGGCTTGGGAGTGACGGTGCAGTTTACGAACTAATAGAGCGACAGGGATTCTTAAAGGTCGGGCTCGCGAGCGCTTTCTGCCTGGCCGCCTTCTACCTTTTCGACCTCTACGACTTCGTGGTGATGCACGATCGCCGAGAACTAGTCTTGCGATTAGTGCAGGCACTCGGCTTGGCGTGGATGGCCTTGGCCTTTATGTTCTACGCGTTCCCTCAATTAATGATTGGACGCGGAGTAGCCTTATTAGCTTTGCCGCTTGCCTTGGGCCTAATGGTCGGGTGGCGCGTGTCTATTCATTGGTTTCTCGGGCATCCCGAATTCGGAGAACGGATTCTAATTGTCGGCTCAGGCAACCTGGCGGTGGACGTCGCTCGTGAGGTCCTCGAGCGGCCTGATGCGGGTTATCGCATCATCGGATTTGTGGGCACTGATTCAGAACTTCTTGGCCAGAGTCTGATCAATCCGCGAGTAATTGCCGTAACGTCCGAGCTTCCAGAGATAGTGAGACGCGAAAACATCGACCGCATCGTGGTGGCCATGGGCGAGAGACGTGGTCAATTACCGACGGAGGTATTGCTGAAGTTGAGTCTGGCCGGGACAGTGTCCATCGAGGAAGGAGCTTCTTTTTCTGAACGAGTAACCGGCCGCGTATCTCTAAATATGCTCCGCCCCTCCTGGTTGATCTTTTCGGGGCGCGGGAGACAGGCTCGGATCTCTGGAATCACGCGTAGCGTGGTTCACCGTGTGTTGGCGTTGATGGGAGCAATTCTTTCCCTGCCAATTGTGGTGGTCACGGCGATCCTGATCAAACTTGATTCGAAAGGCCCAGTGTTTTACCGGCAGGAGCGAGTTGGGGAACACGGCCGACCGTTTACCCTCCTAAAATTTCGTTCCATGAAAGTGGATGCAGAGGAAGGGGGCCCTGTGTGGGCGAGCAAAGACGATAACCGGACTACGCGCCTGGGCCGGATCATTCGAAAGAGTCGAATCGATGAGATTCCGCAATTTTGGAACGTACTGCGTGGCGAAATGAACTTCGTTGGACCTCGTCCGGAACGGCCGCATTTTGTGGCGCAGCTGGCTAAGGAGATTCCTTACTATGAACAGCGTCATTTAATCCCCCCCGGACTGACCGGATGGGCGCAAATCAAGTACGCCTATGGAGCATCAATAGAGGATGCCAGGCAGAAGCTCCAGTATGATCTCTTTTACGTAAAAAATCAGAGTTTGATTCTTGACGCCATAGTCATGTTTGAGACGATCAAAATTATTCTCTTTGGACGCGGCGCCCGCTAAGGTTGCCGCAGTGTTTGGAGGTTTTGAAATGAAGACAGTAAACAGAATTGTAGCGCTCGGATTCGCGGCCGCATTTACAATCTCCCCAGCAGCAGCCGTCATGGCCCAAACGCAGGAACCCACCGGCAATCAGACTCGCCAGAGAGTAGCCGTAAAGCCTGCTCAGGATCCGGCCAAGGCGCCGGTCCAAAAAGCAAGTCCGGCCAATCCCGCAGGCGACCGGCTCGAGCCCGATGAAACGTCAACTCCGCCTAAAGACGTTCCGGCCGCGGCGCAGGCAAACCGCCACGAACAATTATCCGAAGAGGCTGCGGTTGTGCCCTTCTACAATAACTTTTTCACTACCTACCGGTTGGGTCCAGAAGACGTTATCTCGGTCAGTGTTTTTGGGCAGGAGCGCTATTCGCGGGCCGGAATCGCTATTCCGCCGAGCGGACGCATATCCTTGGCGCTGATACCCGGCGGAGTCTTCGTCAACGGCAAGACCGTCGACGAAGTCGCTGAATTAATTAAGCAGCGTTATGACGAGTACATCATCGACCCGCAGGTTACAGTGTCCCTCGAAAAGGCTTCGTCATATCGATACAGCATCATTGGCGACATTGCCCAGCCGGGAATTCGTTTGATGAATCATCGCATGACGGTCACGGAGGCTATTGCCGAAGCCGGGGGTGTGCTGCCGACCGGTAATCGCAGCCGGGTGGTGGTGCTGCGCCGCCAGCCAAATGGCATGCTGTCATCGATTGCCGTAAACGTTTCAGCGATTTACAAGGGCAAGGCTCCCGATACCACCTACCTCGTTCCGGGCGATCAAGTCGTGGTTCCCGGCAACAAACTTAAAACCTTCCAGAAGATCATGAGCTTTACATCAGTCTTGAGTTTCGCTCGCATCTTCGCGGGAGGAGGGCTTTTTTAAGAGGAGCAGACGGCACTAGGCAGACGCTTGCGCCCGTCAAGTGGGCTTGGTAGGGCGGTATCCGACTGTTAAGGAGGGCGCCTCGAGCACCTGCCGAGTCAATCGATGAAAATATGTTGCCGGCAAAGCCTACAAGAATGAGTGACAAGGCTGGATGGCTGATTCCTTCTGATTACTGCCGTCTACTCCTGCCGTCTGTTTTTTGCCGACTGCCGACCGCCTACTGCCGAGTGCCTACTGTTCTTCTACTTGTCGCTATTTTAGGTACCGCCCTCTGTCCGCAAGCTCGTGCTCAAGACAGTGCCTGGAAGCGCCAGTCAACCGGCACACTTGCCTGGCTCCATTCAGTCTTCTTTTTCGATCAGAACCGGGGTTGGGTCGTCGGTAGCAAGGGCGCTTTACTGGCAACCCAGGATGGCGGCAGAAGTTGGAAAGCCGAACCACGCCCCTCTGCGGATGTGCTGCGCGATATTTATTTTTTAGATGAACTCAATGGGTGGCTCGTCTGTGAAAGAAACGTCTACGAACTGAAAAGCAACGAGGATCCGCGCACGTATCTGATGAATACAACCGATGGCGGCGCGCATTGGAAACGAGTCAACATCGGTGGTGCTGATGTCGACGCACGCCTCATCCGAGCTGTCTTTAGTCCCGGGGGACGCGGCTGGGCTTTTGGCGAGTTCGGAGCCATCTTCACCTCGCACGACTCCGGGTTAAACTGGATTAGAGTGCCGGCTCCCACGCGGCACCTCCTTCTCGGTGGCACTTTCCTTGACGACAACCGCGGTTGGCTGGTGGGGGCCGGAGCCACCATCTTGCAGACTGCCGATGGCGGGGAAACATGGCATCGATCCCTGTTGCCAAACGCAAAAGGCGTCCGCTTCACGGCCACTTCGTTTGTAGACAATCGTCTGGGTTGGGCTGTGGGAAGTGGAGGAAACGTCTACCGTACTGTTAACGGAGGACGTACCTGGCAGGCGCAAAACTCGACCGTTTCGGCTGACCTATTTGACGTCAAGTTTCTTGATGCTTTGGAAGGTTGGGCCGTGGGTGCCGAAGGTACCTTAATATACACCCAGGACGGTGGCTTACACTGGACCGTCGAACCTAGCGGCACCACTCATCCGTTGGAGCGTGTCTTTTTCGCGAACCGCACACATGGGTGGGCCGTCGGCTTTGGGGGCACCATCTTGGCCTATGTAAGAGCTGAAGCGCCCAGGTTGCGTCGCTGACCGGCTATAACTAGCTGATCTCTTCAAAGGCGAGGCGAGTAAGAAGTTTTAGACAAGTCCCAACTCTCGTGCTGCCGTGCTGGCTGTGACGCTGGTTTTCACGGCGTCCGCTCCGCCGGCGAAGACCTACAGCTCTTCTATTTTTCGCTCGGGACGCATGTGTGGAAAGAGAATTACGTCTCGGATTGATAGCTGGTTTGTCAGCAACATAACGAAGCGATCGATGCCGATGCCTATTCCCGCAGCCGGCGGCATCCCATACGACAGCGCCCTGATATAGTCTTCATCCATTACCATCGCCTCTTCATCCCCACGCTCGCGCTGTCTCATCTGATCCGTGAAACGTTCGTATTGCTCTTTAGGATCATTGAGTTCGGAAAACCCGTTGGCGCATTCCATGCCGGCCATGAAGAGTTCAAAGCGCTCGGCCACCGACGGATCATCAGGGGAGCCCTTCGAGAGTGGAGAGAGAGGCTTGGGAAAATCCGTAATAAATGTGGGCTGGACGAGGACGTGTTCGACAGTCGCTTCGAATAACTCCGCCAAACGGGCCCCCCCAAGACTATCGAGATTGGAGTCCGCCGTGCCCGGCGACCCATATTTCCTGATCGCCTCCTTCATTGTGAGTCGTTCAAACGGCTGGGAAAAATCGATCTCATAGTCGCCATAGCGCAGCTCGCTAGTCCCCAAAACCTTCACCACATTCGCGCGCAGTATCTCTTCACACAAATCCATCATACGGTTCACGTCCGCATAGGCCCAGTAAAATTCCAGCATCGTGAACTCGGGATTGTGTACGCGGTCAATGCCTTCATTGCGAAAGTTACGGTTCAGTTCGTAAACCTTCTCGAAGCCACCGACCAGGAGACGTTTCAAGTACAATTCAGGCGCAATGCGCGCGTATAGATCGATGTCCAGCGCGTTGTGATGGGTTTTGAAAGGCCTGGCTGCGGCGCCAGTGGCCTTAGAAGTAAGCATTGGCGTTTCGACTTCCACGTAGCCGTGGTCCTCCAAGAAGTGGCGCATCTCCCGGATAATCGCCGAGCGCCGCTCAAAGACTTCACGGGGGGATAACTCGCCTTGCTCAACTTCCAATTTCAGGCTGCCGGCGATGAGATCTGCATAGCGTTGGCGCTGGCGAATCTCAGGATCGTGGATACCGTGCATCTTGTCTGGGAGGGGCAGCAGGGCTTTCGCGAGGAACTGCAACCTCTGTACGTGAGTCGAAAGCTCACCTGTCTTTGTAATGAATAAGTAACCTTCGACACCGATGAAGTCGCCATGGTCCAGTAAACTGAAGAGTTCCCAACCATCGACCTCTCCGGCCTTCGAGTCGTTTCGGACGCCTGCAACTTCAGCGCGCTTCACATAAACCTGCAGACGCTGCACACCGTCGGACAAATGCGCGAAAGCTGCTTTGCCCATAATGCGTGGCGGCGAAGCTATGCGGCCCGCGAGGCGCACTGTGATCTTGTTCAGCTCTTGATTGACCAGCTCAATTGCTTCGGACGCCGGCCGTTCTCCCTTAACTGTCTGAGGCTCATAACCGTGGAACTTTTCGACTACAGCGGTGATCGTATCCTCGCGGCCGGCTTTGACCACCTGGCTGCGCTCGAACTTGTTTGGGTAGACGTTGCCGACGAGCTGGCTCAGAGCTTCCAGATGCGCGTGACGCGCGCGCGTCTGATCGTTGTCTTCGATGAATGGTATGGACAATTCGGCTCCTAAATGTAAAGCGCTGATTATAGAGAGCGGGTCCGAAATTGCCAATTGTCAGTACTGCAGTTTGGCATGAGCGAAGCTGTTGCCACTCAATGTCAGAACCGAGGAGCGGTAGCGACCGGGTCCGCCAGGGCTCCATCCAAGTCGCAAGAAAACCGAATTTTGCCGTTGGTCGACCGTCGCGCAATGGACCCGGTCGTTACCGACTCCTCGGTTCTGACATTGAGCGATACTTCGTAAAATCGGCAATCGGCAATTGGCAATCGGCAATTGGACTTGCCTCATGCTAGATTGTTAGTTGAATGAGCGGCAAGATACTCAGCCACGAAGACCTGCTTCGGGAGCGCAGAACCTTGCGCGCTGAAGGTAAACGCCTGGTCTTCACCAACGGGGTCTTTGACCTGTTGCACGTGGGGCATGTGCGGCACCTTCAACAGGCGCGAGCGCTCGGGGACGCGCTGGTTGTGGCTATTAATAGTGATCGCAGCGTTCGGGAATTGAAGGGTCACAGCCGCCCCGTAATCGTGGAAAAAGAGCGCGCCGAAATACTCGCGGCCTTGCGGCAGGTGACCTACGTAACCATTTTTGATGACATATCTCCGCGTACCTTGATTGCAAAAGTGCTTCCCGATGTACTCGCCAAGGGTGGGGATTATGGCCTTAGTGAGATTCACGGCCGCGAAGAGGTAGAGGCCGCGGGGGGTAGAGTGGTTTCTCTGCCGTTCATTGAGGGCGCTTCAACGACCGCAGTTATTGAGCGAATGCGGAAACGCAGTGGCGAGTGATGTCAGTCCCTTACCCCAGCCTTGTTTGCTGAGTTTGGGGACGGGCAGTGCTAAATTTTCTATCAAGCGCTCTAATGCTCGCTTATCATCACGCCGCGTAAGCTCGACTGCCTGCGTGCTTCGCGCTTGTGTAAACGG
>JACCSP010000312.1 GCA_013812905.1 Pyrinomonadaceae bacterium | reverse complement strand
TCATTACGTTTCGGAAGGCGGACTTCCAGTACCCCATCCTTGTACGCAGCGTGAATGTTTTTTTGACTGACTGAACTTGGTACGCTGAAGGTTCGCAAAAAGCGGCCGGTCGGCCGCTCTGTTCGAGATCCTGATTTCTCACCAACAGCGCGCGCTCCCTTGATGCTTAATCGGTTGTCGTCAATGGTAATCTCCAGAGCGGAACGGTCGATTCCAGGCAGATCTACCGCAACCAAGTATTCCCCATCGTGGTCGTAAACATCAGCCGCAGGATACCACTCTGCAGTTTCGATATCGTCACTCGGCTCGGCATCGACCCGCGCGCGCCGCTCTGTCGCGTCTTCGAAAAGGCGATTCATCCGGTCCTGCAAGAGCATTAAGTCCTGCAAGGGATTCCATTGCTTCGACACGTCCATTCCCCCTTTACGCCACTGCCGTTGCTGTCTGGCTATTAAAAGTCATGTTGTCGCCGCTGGCTGAAACTCTCACTACCTGTCCCGGGAGGATCTCCCCGCGCAGAATCTTCACTGCCAGGGGATTCTGAATCAGAGTCTGTATGGCGCGCTTCAATGGCCGCGCGCCATAAGCCGGATCATAGCCTTCGCGCGCAAGGAGTCCTCTGGCTGATTCGTCTAGCGATATCGCGATGTTCCTGTCCTTGAGCATGTGGAGCAGCCGGTCGAGCTGGACATCTATTATCTGAGCAATCTCCGTCTGCGAAAGCTGACGGAATATCACAATATCGTCAATCCGATTTAGAAACTCTGGTTTGAAATTCAGCCGCAGTTCCTCGAGCACCGCTTCTTGCACTTGCTGCTGATCACCTTCGGCGGCCTGAATCTCACGCGACCCAAGATTCGAAGTCATGATCAATACGGTGTTTTTGAAATCCACGGTGCGCCCTTTGGAATCAGTCAGGCGACCATCGTCGAGGATTTGTAGCAGCACATTGAAAACATCCTGATGGGCCTTCTCTATCTCGTCAAAGAGAACAACTGAATAAGGCCGGCGCCGCACTGCCTCAGTAAGCTGACCACCCTCTTCGTAGCCGACATAGCCCGGTGGCGCCCCAATCATTCGCGCCACTGCGTGCTTCTCCATGTATTCAGACATGTCCAGGCGAATCATAGAGCGCTCATCGTCAAAGAGAAACTCTGCCAGAGCGCGGGCGGTTTCAGTTTTACCAACTCCGGTGGGACCAAGAAAAATAAATGAGCCGACTGGGCGATTAGGATCCTGGAGACCGGCTCGCGCCCGGCGCACAGCATTAGCTACCGCTGTGAGCGCCTCATCCTGGCCGATCACCCGCTGGCGGAGGCGCTCTTCCATGCTGACCAACTTTTGCATCTCTCCTTCGAGCATCTTCGTAACGGGTATTCCGGTCCACTTCGCCACTACTTCGGCAACGTCCTCTTCATCGACTTCCTCTTTGAGCATCACTCCATCACTTTGAAGATTCGCGAGCTTCTCTTGCTCCGCTCCCAGCCGTTGCTCGAGCTCCGGAATCTTACCGTACTGGAGTTCAGAGGCCCGGCCGAGGTCGCCGGCGTTGCGCGCCTGATCGAGCTGAAGCCTTAATTGCTCCAATTCAGCTTTAGCCGTACGCATTTGTTCAATCGCCTCTTTTTCCGACTGCCACTTAGCCTTCATTCCGGAAGATGCTTCCCTGAGATCAGCTATACGCTGTTCGATCTCCCTCAGCCGCGCTTTCGACTTTTCATCCTCTTCGCGCTGGAGAGCTTGCCGCTCGATTTCCAGCTGAATGGTTTCCCGTTCAAGTTGATCAATCTCCTGGGGAAGCGAATCAATCTCGATGCGCAGCCGCGAAGCAGCCTCGTCAATCAGGTCGATTGCTTTGTCTGGAAGAAAGCGATCGGTGATATACCGATTTGATAGCGTCGCCGCGGCTACAATTGCCGAGTCTTTTATCCGCACGCCATGGTGCACTTCGTAGCGTTCTTTCAAGCCACGCAGAATGGCAATCGTGTCTTCAACGGTGGGCTCGCCGACATAGATCTGCTGAAAGCGGCGCTCCAGAGCGGCGTCTTTCTCGATGTATTTCTTGTATTCGTTGAGTGTGGTGGCACCTACACATCGCAGCTCGCCCCGGGCCAATGCAGGCTTCAGCATATTGGAAGCGTCGATTGCACCTTCGGCGGCGCCGGCTCCGACCAACGTATGAAGCTCATCGATGAACAGGATTATTTGACCCTGCGCGTTCTCAATCTCTTTGAGTACGGCCTTCAAACGATCCTCAAACTCGCCGCGATACTTGGCCCCGGCGAGCATGGACCCAAGGTCAAGGCCTACCAGGCGTTTGTTACGAAGCGTCTCCGGAACATCGCCCGAAACGATTCTCTGAGCCAAGCCTTCCACGATCGCGGTCTTGCCCACACCTGGCTCCCCGATTAGAACCGGATTGTTTTTTGTGCGTCGCGAAAGGACCTGGATGGTTCGGCGAATCTCGTCATCGCGGCCGATAACAGGATCGAGTTTTCCCTTGCGGGCCAAGTCCGTAAGATCGCGGGCATACTTGGAGAGGGCCTGATAGTTTTCTTCCGCGTTCTGGTCTGTGATTCTCGAACCGCCGCGGGTCTGCTCAATGACCTTCACCAGGTCCTCACGCTTAACGCCGTGCTGGCGCAGAACTTTTCCCGACTCGCCCTCCTTTTCATCGGTGATTGAAAGAAGCAAATGTTCGGTGGAAACAAACTCGTCCTTCATGTTCTCCGCCTGCTTTTGTGCGGCGGTCAAGACTTGACTCAGTCTGGGGCTGAAATATTGCTGACCTCCCTGGACGCGAGGGAAGCGACCGATTGCAGCCTGCAGGTCATTGAGCAGAACCGGGACGTTAACAGCCAACTTTCCCAGAAGCGGTCGCACGATACCTTCAGGTTGATCAAGCATCGCAGCGAGCAAATGCTCCGGCTCGACCTGTTGGTTCTGGTTGTGTTCAGCCAACTCAATTGCTGCCTGAATCGCTTCCTGAGCTCGCAATGTAAATTTATCTAAGCGCATGAAAAATTAGGCTAAAATGAATTCTTCTTAAACGCGAGCGGGGCTTAAGCTCAATCGAGCAGCCCCGCTCTTTCGCTGCTACCAGTTTATTGATCGAACTTAACCTCCGCCAGCCATCTCCTTCGATTTCTCGCCAGACGTCGGTTTCTCGACCTTTGCTTCGATCGTCTTGCTACCAGCGGTAGCTCCTTCCAACCCAATCTCAATGCGACGAGCCTTGGTTTCCTGGCGCTTGGGCAAGGTGACCCGCAACACACCGTTGCGATATTCAGCAGTTGCTCCCTCCGTGGAAACGGTCTGCGGCAGGGTAAAGGAACGAGTGAACGAGCCATAAGAGCGCTCCACGCGATGGTAGTTGTCTGTTTCGTCCTTCTTCTCAAACTGACGCTCGCCGCGAAGCGTTATGACGTTGTTTTCGACAGTAAGCTCGAAATCATCCCTGTTCATACCCGGAAGTTCCGCTTCCAGCACGATCTGATCTTTGTTCTCATAGATGTCGACGCTAGGATTCCAGGCGCCCCTGCCGATACCTTCTTCTCCGAACCCTCGTGTTAGGTTGGTGGAGAAGAGGCGATTTACCTCTTCCTGCAAACTCCGCAAGTCGCGGAACGGGTCATATCTCACAATACTCATTTGGAAAATCCTCCTTTAATTCTTGAAAAATGTTGAAAGCGCCGCCAAAATTCCCCACCTTTAGCTCCTCGCTATTAAATTAAGGGGAATTCGGCCGCTGAGCGTGCCCCTATAATAAAGATTGAGTCCCTCCCTGTCAAGTCTGTCGACAGGCTGCTAGAAGTTTATAAAAACCCGATACGAGCGTTAGAGCTTGAAAAAGCGCTTGATGGCGGAGAGGATTCCGGCGGGTCCATCTGTACCGGTCTCCATAGTGTCGGCTCTGGCCGCCAATCCCTGCCGCCGTTCGACGATAATGTAGCTTAGCGATTCTACCAGGCCCGGATTCGTTTCAAAGACCCGCTTCATCGCTTTGTGGCCAATCTCCAATACCTCAGTCTCCTCAAGGGCCACCACATTGGCGGTCCTGGGCTCCCCGGTAAAAAGTGCCATCTCACCAAAGAAGTCGCCTTCATTGAGAGTAGCTACTGTGCGAAGTTTTCCCTTGTCATTAATCTGCACGCAAACCCGGCCATTGTGGACGACGAACATGGATGAACCTGGATCCCCTGCCCGTATGACTGTTTCACCGGGAGCAAAAACGTGGGTTACCGCGGCCTGGGCGAGCATAGAGGTTTCCTCATCGGACAAAGGAGCAAAAATATCCACCGCTGAAAGTCGGTCAGCAATTATTTCTCCTTCACCGTCTTGATTTTCGAGCTTCCGGGTTCTCTCGACATGTAGAGTCCGGGTTGGGTAAGCAAAGTTGAGTCCGGCACGCCGGAATGCATACCATATCCGCTGGCGAATGAGCGCGTCGGTGTCGTTGTACTTCGCGTAGTCTTCCAACCAGTACTTAAGCTCGTAGTCCACCCCGTTTTCGCCAAGATTCCTTACACGCACAATCGGCGTAATCATTTGTGAAACATTGTCGGCTTCGCGTACCGCCTCACTGACAACCCGGATGGTCTTGGCTGGGGAGTCAGAGTAGAGGGCGTTAAAAAAGATCAGACGGGCGTTTAAGTTGTCACGAGGGCACACCTCCAGAGGCTCCTTAGCTGCGGTGCTGTTATTAATCTCTATTACGTGATTCTGAAAGGTCCTGATCTTTACCGCACGCCAGGTGATTTCCTCGACAACCCCGGTGTGCTTTTGAGCGCCGACCGTGATCACATCACCGACTTGAAAAGGTCGGTCGGCCTGTAAAGATATTCCGGCAAAGAAATTTCCGAGCGTGTCTTGGAGGGCGAGTCCCAGAATGACGCCAAAGATCGCCGAGGTAGTAAAGAGTGCGCCGAGGTTAACGTCCTCGAATATGGAAGAGAAGATGAGTAGGAATAAGGCAGTAAATGCGACGATCGAGAAAATGTTCCGCACCAACGTGGGCGCTTCAAACCCTTTCCGCAATCGGAAGACCAGGCCGAAGATGAAGTTATTGAGCGCGCGAACAAAGAGATAAGCAAGAATCCCAAGCAGGACCAGGAGCAAAACATCAACTACCATATTCGCCCTTGAATCAAGCCCGCCCATTTGAGACCGCAGGAATTCACGGAGACGCAGGTCGAAATGAATGAGGAGAGATAGGCCGAGCAGCGCTATCGACGCCGTAACCAAAAAGAATATGACTTTGTTTTTGGGATTAGGGCGATTCACAGCGGATGTAAAGTTCAGCTAGCGAGAGTTGAAAAGACCGATAGCTTTATGACGGCTATTCTTTTATCACTCTTTGGGCTTGTTGGCGAGAGCCGCTCCCAGCGTTCCGTCGGAGGGGTCAAGAGCGGAAGAGTTTAGGGAAAAGTGTCACCAACACCAGCAGAAGGGATAGCGAGGTTACGACAATTGCGGTTAGCCAAGCACCAATGTTATAGACAGGGCCATTCACATGAGTCCCCATTACTTCGCGATTATTAATCAGACGCAGGATCGCAAACAGGATGACCGGCAAGAGCAAACCGTTAATCACTTGAGTGACCAATAGCACTTTGATTAGCGGGAGATTTGGAATTACCGCAATTGCGGCGCCCACCGCCACCAGAAAAGTGAAGATGCCGATGAAAGTGGGCGCTTCACGAAAGCTACGTGATACTCCCTTCTCAAAGCCGAGCGCTTCACTGACCGAATAGGCCGTGGCCAACGGCAAAACGCCGGCCGCGAGCATTGAAGCTCCGAATAAACCGATGGCAAACAACACCTCCGCGTAATTTCCGGCCAGGGGTCTAAGCGCTCGCGCCGCATCGGCAGCGCTACTGATCTGTATGCCACGCTGATGAAGTGTGGCGGCAGTCGAGACCACAATGAAGAAGACGATTAGAATCGCGAAAATCGTTCCTACCCAGACGTCAATTCTGGTGCGCTGATAATCTTCTGGCCTCACACCCTTTTCCACGACTGAAGACTGAACATATACCTGCATGTAGGGCGAGATAGTGGTACCCACGATGGCGACCAGAGTAAACAAGTAAGCTCGATCCAAACTGAATCTCGGCCTCACTAATTCAACTGCGACCGTACCCCATTCTGGACCAGCCAGAAACGCCGACACCACGTATCCCAGGAACACTAAAGTCATCAACAGAAACACGCGCTCAACGCGTTTGTATGAACCCTTTACAATCAGCCACCAAATACTGATTGCCGCGATTGGCACGGAGATGAACCGCGGAATACCAAACAGTTCCGTAGCGGCGGCGATTCCCACGAACTCGGACACCGTAACTCCGCCGTTGGCGATCAAGAGGGCGAGCATGACGAACGCAGTCCATCTAACGCCGAAGCGCTCGCGAATCAGATCCGCAAGACCCTTTCCGGTGACGGCGCCCATGCGCGCACACATCTCCTGAACTAATCCCAGGCTGATTGTGATGGGAATAAGAATCCAGAGTAGACGATAACCGTGTTCGGCTCCGACGGAGGCAAAAGTCGCAATACCGCCGGCATCATTGCCGGCATTGGCAGTGATCATTCCCGGGCCCAGAATAGCCAGGTATCCGAGTAACCTCTTCCGTCGCGCCACCGAGCGTGCACCGCGACTGCCGCGCCGCAACAAGCGCTGTCCCGCGGCTTGCAAAGCTTTGCCCTTTTCCGCCACTTGGAGGTTCTCCGTCGTTCATAGTTCTTCGAATGGGCAGGTTGCTAACCAAATAACCTGGGTAAT
>JACCSP010000293.1 GCA_013812905.1 Pyrinomonadaceae bacterium | reverse complement strand
GCTCAGGGACGACCCTTCATTACCGGAACGCGTCCGCGAGAACAATCGCGTGGGCAAGATGTCGAACCACGCCTTTATGATGATCTCTCAAGGAAAGTTCGACGCCGCGAAAGTTCAGATCGAAGAGCTGAGCAAGTTTATCTCCACCCGCAACAACCCGACAGAACAGAGGGGGCTCAACGAGTTGATGGGGATGCTGTCGCTCAAGCAGGGGGATCACGCCAGGGCGCTCGAGTACTTCGCCAAAGCCGATCCGGACGACCCATACGTCTGGTATCATACGGCCCAGGCCTACGAAGGTAAGGGGGATAAGCAAAACGCGACCATGTTGTACCGCCGGATAGCCGACTGGAACCAAAACGACACCGGCTACGCCGTCGTGAGGCCGCGCGCCTTGGCTAAGTTGAAGGAAGCGGACAAGGAGACCTCTAAGCCACGGTAGTTTGGCTGATCTTTATTCGAGTTCGCGCTTAAGACGCGGGAGAGGGCGGTTGAAGATTCCATCGGCTCAGCCGCCGTTTTTCATTCCGTGGCGAGTAGTAGGCTCCCGCATTGAGAAACTGATTCGTTCAGCACCTCGACTGTCAGTCTTAGAAATAACACACATGTTGCGCTTTCGCAAAGTTTACTTTTTTTTGAAGAGTGTCCACTTCCAAGATACTCCTTCTTGATTGTTGCCCTCGCCTTTCATGATGTCGCCATCAATCGTCCCCTGCATGACTGAGTAGGAGTTGCCAATCACTATTTGGACATTGCCGCCGGATTGCTTCCATGTGCCTTTAACGGTTCGTGGCGAGGTGATATTGTTCTGAAGCACACTAATGATGTAGTGAAGCACACCATCCTTTAAAAACTCCATTGTGTACTCCCCCGTCTCCGCCCGGGTGCCGCTCCAGGTTGTGCCGGCGAGTGATGCGTTCGGAGCGCTCGACCCTAACTCAATCGCAGTATCCCTGCCAGGAGCATTGGTTTGAGTGCTCATGTCGGGTACATAGGGTTGCGAGCCGAGGGCTTTCGTGTCTCGTACTGAGATAATTAGCTCATCAGCGCGATAGCCTTCCACGACGGCAAACGGTTTCTGATTCTTGCCCGGCCCTAAGTCTTGGAGCACCCGCTTTGGCACTCGCTCCTGCAAGTATTTCACGAGGCTTGCGAGCGTCACCTCGCCGTTTTCATTCGCGGCCCCGCCTCGAAGAGCTTCGACCAGTACCCAGGTGAAGTACCCTTGTTTCTTCTCCTTGTATTCGTAGGCCCGGTGCCCAACTTCAGTCGCATAGAGCGTGGCGAAGGCTTGCACCTCTCGGTTCCGCAGATCGAAATTAAACCCCCGTGTGTAAGCTGCGGTCAGCGGGTTGTCAGCGTTGGCGCGGCCCACCGGATCGTTGCGGCAGGCGTCCACGATCATTAGCACCTGCTTAACCCCAATCTTTTTAATTCTATCCCTGATTTGCGAGACGTTAATAGCGGTCTGTTCGAGCAGGTCAACATCATTACTGACTTGTGAGTCGGAAGGAAGCAGAAACGCCTGCCCGCCGCGTTCGATTCCGTGCCCCGCATACGAGACGAGTAGCAGACCATCGGGCGGTACAACCGCAGCCATATTTGATAGACGCCGCAGAATGTTGCCACGCGTCGGTTGACGCTCGGCTGGTTGATCTGATGCGAGGAGCGTAACTTGCTCTCCGGGGAAACCGGCATACCGAATAAGCGCGTTGGCGAGTGTCTTCGCATCGTTACTGGCACCCCCGAGAGTTGTGATCTGCGTGTCCGCATACTGGTCCACCCCAACGATAAGCGCAAAGCGTTTGGCACTGCCGGGTAGAGTTTTGACCGCCTCGGATGTCTGAACCCTAATCCCGCGCTCAGCTTTTTGACCTCCGCCTTGCCGCGCAATCAAGGGTATCAGGACCAGTAGAATTAACGTCGACGTTGTGAGAACCTTGCTTACGAGACCAATAAGATCTTTTATGTTCATAATTAACCTCTACTATTTGAACCTCTTGGGCTTTCAGACGACTTTTAGGGAATTCTCCTTTTGCAGTCTTCTACGCTCAGGTAAAGCTAGCCTAAGTGATTCTATCCTATAAGCTGATCGGGATATATTCTCAACCTCCGACTTAACTTTGGTCATTAACCAGTTCTTCGGCGGCACTATTCCAACAATCCCCTAAACCAAAGTACGGGTTACCCGTGAATTCCGCGGAGAAAGCAGCCAAGACAGCAATCTTTCTGAACGGGCCCTCAGATTGACCTTGTCATCTTGAACTTACTAGATTCCTCAAGCTGTGTCAGCGATCCTGCTAGACATTTATTTGTTCGAATTGTTTAGCAAATTCGCGTTAGTGATGCGTTGTGACCTTTTGGCATAAGGGGTGTAAGGCTAACTGGCGCGCGGGCTATTTGGTACGTGCGCTTCCACGGCAAGGAGAACGACATGCGAATCATCTGTGACTACTGCAGCCGACCAATATCTGGAACAGTTAAGAGAGTAACTGGAAATTTCAACCTCCATCCTGATTGCCTATTCAGTAAACAAGAAAAGCATGAATCAACTGCAGTCTCATGGAACCAGGAGCTTTTAGTTAGCGCCATCGCTGAGTGGAAAGGACCCTCACGTGGGTTCCACTTGAGATAGGCACGGCGAGTCATTCCACTGTATGTTGACCATCAGAAATTTCTCTCCCAGCTCATGCTAACGTTTTTCGTCGTCGCTGTTATGACGTAAGGCATCGAGGTTTGGAGCCCAACAGTCGTATGCCTCCTGCTATACGATACTTCCGGAGGAGCTACAGGCTTTAAGATCACATGAGACCCGGGTCTTCTCCTTTCACCCTGATAACTTTCTGTTGAAAATTAATAATGTACGATTCCGCGATCAATATCACCTTGAGCTTTGCTGGCGCGCTCCTGTTTCACGAAATGGGGCACTTTCTTGCGGCTCGTGCCTGCCGAGTCGGGGTAACCGAGGCCGGACTCGGTTGGGGCCCTAAGCTTTTTGGTTTCAGGGTCAATGGCGTTCATTATCGACTCCACCTATTGCCGCTCGGCGCCTACATCCGAATGGACATGCCAGGGTTGCAGAGGCGGCCACTATTCCAGCAATTGTTCGTGCTGCTTGCGGGCATTGCAGTGAATCTCATTCTCAGCTTCATAAGCTGGGGAACGTTCTTTGGTACTCTCAATCTTGCGCTGGCAGTCGGGAATCTATTCCCGTTATACCAACAAGATGGATGGAAAAGCGGCATGGTAATATTCCGTCGCTTCTTTAAACGGCCCAGCCCCCTGGTGGAGTGGTCCTTCACGCTGTCTCCTGGCCTGATAGGTCTTATCCTACTGATGCGCGCTCTCTTTAGCTGCTGACAGGCACTGTGTCGGTGAAATTGCGTGTGACTGCCAGGAAATCTCCTCCTCGGAGGTGTGAGAACCAGAGACCAAGGTCTCAAGCTGGCAATAACCAGATTCCCCTCAACCTAGACCAGTTTAAAACGGCGAACAGAGAGTCGTTTACTTCAGATAAGGGGTTCGCGGCACTCCACTAAGACTGAACCCGCTCAAGGCGGTAAACCGGGCATTCAATTTGTCAGGAAGGCACAGAAAATGCCAGATGTAACTTCTTGGCATAGTCTTCACTGCCCCATGTAACTCGCTGCCGCTCGTAACATCAGCACATGCTCCGGTTCTAGCTTTACCTCCGTTATCCCTAACTTCAGTTTCACCTCTTTCGCCTGCGCGATCTTCACGAAGGTCTCGAACGGCACGACCGTCATCAGCGTTTCCATGAATAACCCTTTTTCGGTTTGCGTCGTGCGCTGCGTCTCCCCGCACCCGAAGCGATTCTCGTCAGCGGTGATCGTCAACTGCCGTGCGGACTCATACTTATTGGTCGCCGCCGTTGTTAAGGATAAGAAGACAAGTGCCACCTCTTTGGGCGTCAAGGGCACCTTCCCTTGGTGTGATGAGAACGCCCCGAGCCGCAATTCTTCATGCCTTCTGCTGACCAAAATGATCGGATTAAGGGTAACTCTCCTCGTGTCACTCTTCTCATCATATTCAACTCTGATCGGGCTCACCTGACCTTCTGGAGTCTGCCCTGGTGATGCCAGAGCAGAGATGAAACACATGATCAGAGGCGGGATAAGTAAGAGTGCTGCTCTAGTAAGGAGATGCGGAAATGCGATTGCACCTTGAAGCCAATTTTCCATTTTGCCAATATAGTGCCACTCGATCTTGGCAGTCCAGCGCCTGGCCTCAACCGCGCCTCACGGAGTTTTATGGGGCTTAAAACTGGGCCCACTTCCTCAATAACGCCGGGTCAGGCACTTGCAGTGCCGGGAATCAGCGTGCTGTAAAGCAGTTGCTCATTACTGACAAGCTGAAGAGTTACAGCGCCGCGAGAGCTGAAGTGATGCCCATGGTCGAATACTTCCAGTAGAAATATCAGAACAACCGAGCGGAGAATTCACGTCAGCCGACCTGGTTGCGTGGGCGAGTGATAAGACCGTTTAAGTCGTTGGGCTACGGGGGATGGAACAAGTCCAACATTCACAAGTACCGAGACCTTGTATTCGAACCGGGTAACGATCCAACATATGGGCCAGCTCAATGCAAATAATTGTGACATGCAGGACAAGTGACAACAACCCTAAGTTTAGACCTGAGGTCAACAACTCCCACGCTCTCTGGTTCGGGGTGCCGAACCAGTCACTATCGGATCTGCCGGATCTCAGCTCTCTTTCCCGCCCGCTTCTCGAAAATAGCTTTTGAACGCTGTGCATTACTGTGGCGAATTACGCTAAAATTGCGTCATAATGTGCACGAAACATGAAGTGTTCGTAAGTGGTTAACTTCAAATGTGGCGGGGTAGCTCAGCCGGTTAGAGCGTGGGATTCATAATCCCGTCCACGGGTCGACATAACGAATACCTCGCAAATATCAACCAAAAACGTTAGGCAGATTGCAAGCAGAGTTGCTTATATTGGCGCCAAACTCCGAGTGGTTGTTGTGAATTACGTCAAAATTACGTCAAAGCCGATTTGAAGTATCCGAGTGCGTAGTTATGCTTGCGACCAACTGACTCTTAATCAGCGGGTCGGAGGTTCGAGCCCTCCACGGCTCACCAGTTTTTCTAAGAAACTCCTCACTTTTACTAATTCCTGGATTCAAACTCCCACATATCGCTCCCACATTGGGTCAGTGAAAAGTAGTTCGCGCCGCCTTAAACTCTAAATCTTCAGTTTCTAACTAAGCTCTCATCCATTGTTCAAATTTCTTGATGTGATAGTCATTCCGAGATACGAATCGAGCAGATCTCTTCGGGCCAAAACGCTGACCGAGGTCAGCAGATCCCCACCAAACCACGCATAGTCCGATCATCCGCTAAGAAGAACGCCTTTGACAAGACACTAACCGCCACCGTTTGACCTGGCCAGGAC
>JACCSP010000287.1 GCA_013812905.1 Pyrinomonadaceae bacterium | reverse complement strand
GGATATTTCGAGGCTGGTTCGCATCGTGTATGTGATGTGGAGGTATGTGCGGTCCTGGTTCCCGATTTACAGAATACTCTGGAAGATCTGCGCGCACAGATCCGAAACGACTCATTTCCGGGAGCAGTGAAGAACGTTGAAGTTGTAGCCGGTGACGATGGAGTTTCACAGGCGCCGGCGTGGGCCGGGTTCGAGACGAAGAAAGTTAGTCGCAGAAGTGGAGGGGAAACCTACCATTTCAGTGCCGAGGCCTTTTTCCAGGTCAATCACGAACTGCTGGGGCCACTAGTCCAGGAAGCCACTCGGAATGCGGGAGGTACGGTTGCCATCGATCTCTATTGCGGCGTGGGATTATTCACCGTTCCTCTGGCGCGCTCCTTTGAACGCGTGATTGGCGTGGAATTGAATCCAACTGCCGCAAGTTTTGCTCGGCTGAATCTACATAACGCTCAGCTTGAGAGTGCCAGGATTATCACCGCGCCTGTGGGCGCGTGGCTGAATGGACAGTCACCTGAATCTGAAGCGCTCGATTTCCTGCTGCTCGATCCACCGCGCGCCGGGGCCGAAAACAGCGTGATCAAGGGAATTCTGGCGAGACGCCCACGACATATTTCCTACGTATCATGTGACCCCGCCACTCTGGCACGCGATCTCAAGAAGCTCTTAACAGCCGGATACTTTCTTGACTCCGTCGCGGCATTTGATATGTTCCCCCAGACTCACCACGTGGAAACCGTCGTGCGCCTCGCAAACTAACCATGGGCAGTCTAGTATGTCAGATATCAGTTCTCAGATTTGAGACTTGAAATTAGAACTCAGATTTGAGATCTCAGACCTCCACTCGAAGATGCAAACTGCTCCTCACCAGCAACCCTTCGTAGCTCATCCTCTGGCCCAGCTGGCCGGTGCGTTTGCGGCGGGAATTCTGGGAGCTCACTGTTTTTCAGGGCCAATCTTTCTTCTACTTCATGTTTGTTTGCTCTCTACGCTGCTTGCGTTGACCAGTTTGTGCAGGCGGAAATTGGGCGCCGCCACTTTTTTCGTGACCAGCGCTTTCCTGCTAACCGGCGCCGGTCTGGCCGCGATGGAAAAGCTAAGCGTTGGCTCAGACAGGTTGAAGGCGCTCATTGATCACGGAACCATCGCCGCCAGAGAACCAGTTGAGTTAACCGGAGTGCTGGAACGTTACCCCGAATCAGCTCCGGGCGGTTTCTATCTAACGCTTCGTGCGGAGCATCTCCGAATGAAGGGCGTGGAGAAGTTAGTCTCCGGAGTGGTTACTCTTCTGCTTCCGGTTAATGAAAAGATTGCCCAGGAAGATTACCACAGACTTGAGCTGCGTTATGGTGCGCGGGTGCGCGTGATGACCGTTCTCAATCGGGCGGACAACTTCCGAAATCCGGGAGTCTCTAAGTTCACCGAGTATCTCGAGCGCAGGGGCTACGACGCCACAGGTTATGTGAAGAGCCCGCTGCTTATCGACCGCGGGGATGATGACTCCGTGTTTCTGCCCCTCGCCTGGCTGTATCAATGGCGTCAGCGGCTTGAGACTCAAATCGTTTCGCATTTTTCACCCGATACGGCAAGCGTCCTCCTCGCCTCACTCCTGGGCAACCGCTATTTTCTTTCGCACGCAACTGCTGAACGTTTTCGCGAAGGTGGAACATTTCATCTTCTAGTCATCAGTGGGCTGCACATAAGTTTCATTGGTGGCGCGGTATTTCTTCTGGCCCGTCGAATTACCAGAAACAGGAGCTGGCAGTTCCTTCTGGCTACCACGGTCCTCTGGTGTTACGCGTTAGCCGTTGGCGCTGAGGCATCAGTTGTGCGCGCCGCTTTAATGTTCACGTTAATTGGGTTTGCGCCGATCGTCTCTCGCAGAGGGGCTTCGTTGAATTCACTGGGCGCCGCCGCATTGGTCTTGCTCACCTGCCGCCCGAGCGATTTATTCGACCCTTCGTTTCAATTGACCTTCTTATCAGTGCTGGCGATTGTAGTTTTCGCATGGCCTTTGCTGCAGGGAATTTCGCAAATCGGCTCTTGGCGTCCCACCCGCGAGACTCCTTACCCTCCGACTTGCTTTTCCTGGCTGCGCAGCTTCTCTGAATCGCTCTTTTGGAGCGGTCGAAACTGGAAAAAGGAGATGGCGCGACTAAACTACAGCTACAAACTATTTAAAACGCCCATCGCCGGCGTTTTAGAGAGCTATCATCTTCAGCGGCCGCTGCGTTACTCATTGGAAGCCATGGTTGTGTCCTTTAGCGTTCAGATCACAATGCTGCCGATCTTCATCATCTACTTCCACCGAGTTTCTGTCTCGTCGCTCATTCTAAACGTTGGCGTAGGTGTCATGATGGCGATGCTGGCCTTGGTGGCTGTAGCGGGATTAATAATCGAGCAGGTTAGCAGCGCAATCGCCAGACCGTTATTCGGCCTGGCCAATGCCCTCAACTGGCTGATGATCCACAGTGTCGATCCTCTTATGCGGTTGGGACTCGCATCGTTTCGGATGCCGGAATACTCGGGCTGGTCGACCTTTATTTATCTCCTATACTGTTTGCCTCTCACGGCTCTCGCAGTTTCACTGTCCCGCTGGAAGCCATTAGGCCCGCCAGCGTTGGTGAACGGTAGGCTAGCGTCGCGCGGGGTCCTCGGTTCGATACTAGCCCAAGTGGTTCTGCTCGCCATTGTCATCCTGCACCCGTTCAGCGCCGGCTCGACCGATGGACGACTGCGCGTGGACTTCCTGGACGTCGGTCAGGGAGACTCGGCGCTAATTACAATGCCTGAGGGTACAACCCTGCTTGTGGATGGTGGCGGGAAGCCGAACTTCTTCAGCAGGGACGATACTTCCGTGGTGGATGGCAAAGAACCGTTTGCCCGCGACATCCGCAGCGTCGGAGAGGCAGTGGTTTCGGAATATTTGTGGTGGCGCGGGCTGGATCGGATCGATTACATAGTCGCAACTCACGACCACGCAGATCACATTGATGGTTTGAACGACGTAGCGCGGAATTTTGAAGTTCGTAGTGCTCTCGTGGCCCGCACCACACGCAACGATCCGGAATTCGCCAAGTTCTATGGCACCGCGACTTCAAGAGGAATTCCCATAGTCGTGGTTGGCGCGGGAGATGTCCTTCGATTCGCAGGCACGACGGCCAAGGTGTTGTGGCCCCGCGCAACTGCGAAAGCTGAGTCGGGATCCGGAAACAACGATTCCATAGTGCTGCGATTACAAATTGGCGAAAGATCAATTCTCCTTACGGGCGACATCGAGAGTTTGGCAGAGGCTGCTGTGTTGTCAACAGACTCTGATCTTCCCGTGGATGTCATAAAGGTGGCGCACCATGGTAGCCAGACTTCATCGACAGATGATTTCGTCAGCGCCGCCCGTCCGAAGTTTGCCATTATTTCAGTTGGTCAGAATTCAATGTTTGGCCACCCGCACAGGGAAGTCGTGGAGCGCTGGGAAAGGAAGGGCGCAGCAGTATTAACTACGGCCCAGAGCGGAATGATAACCGTGACGACTGACGGGAAGGACCTTCGGGTGGAGAGCTTTGTAAGAGTGCCGGGGCAATAGCAACGAACGGAAGCCATCACGCATTCGCCACTGTTTCATGATTGAGAATCGTCGGGTGTGTAGAGGTCGATCTCAGCGCTTCCTACTTTATAGGTTTTTAGCACGCCCAGAGGTGGCGCATAGATGTGGATGGTGATCAGATCTTGTCCACTGACTTCAGGGTTTCCGAGTTGATGGATGTCAGGTACGTCGGATCCCGTCACTTCCCCTCGAGACCTTTCGCCTCCTGATTTATAACCCAGCCCTTTTTCGTCATCGAAGACGAAGGTCGTTTCCCACATCACTCCGTCATAAACTCTAACCACGCCGTGGGAGCCATTGTGGTCGTGAATCGGCGTCTTGTGGCCAGGGCGCCAACACAACACGAGCATTTCAGCAAAGTCGTTGCGACAAACTCGATGCCGCCAGTAGTTGCCTTCTTTAAAACCCAGGTAAGGCTCCAACTCCTCACGAGAAATTTCTGCACGCCCCAGCCAGTCGTAAATTCGCTCGAGCTCTGGACGACCCTGTTGCGCGTTGAGTGCGGCGACGAGACCGGCAAGTGAAAGCGGTTGTGTGTTTGGAGCCTCAGCGGGCGTTTCTATTTCTGGCTCAACAGGTGTGGACAAGATTGAGGTTCTCCCCCGGCTTGAAGGATTTCGTTTGTGATGTGCGTTGGATAACGATCTTGCGGCGCCACAAGAGAGCGGCAATAACGGTTATAATATCCTGAGGGCTCGGAGTCAAGATATGAAACTTTAGACCATTGCCATTGTTTACATAGCCTACACGACCTCGAAAATATCAGCCGCGGATTACAGCGGATGATACGAATCTGGAAAACAACGGGTGGATTTCTCTGGGTTGATCTTGATTTTATGAAAACGACTGGTTGATGGTGGCCTTGCGTCATATCCGCGCTCATCCGCGAAATCCGCTGCTTATTTCCTGGGTTTCAGTGGCCCGTCGTTTCAGTCATCAAGAGCTTGCGAGCAAAATGCGCAGGTCGCGCACATTCGTGCCGGTTGGCCCGGTTACAATCGCGTCGCCGAGAGTGTTAAAGAAGGTGAATGAGTCGCTGTTCCGTAGAAAGGTCTCAGCATCGAGTCCCTGTGAGAGACCCCTCACAATCGTGGTTTCGTCGGCGATGGCGCCCGCGGCTGGGCTGTTGCCGTCGATGCCGTCAGTCCCTCCGCTCAGCGCGACGAAGTGCGCTGAAACGATGTTTCCTTGTTGCTGATGTTTGTCGAATTCGATGGCGCAGCGCAGGACCGTTTCCAGATTGCGCCCACCGACGCCCGTACCTCTTACGGGACATGAGAACTCGCCACCCGAAATGAGGCACACTCGCTTCTGTTCGCTTCGTGCTTGCTCCCAAATTGCGCGCAGTTGCGAAACCAGGAGCAAGCTACCTTCGTCTATCGGCTGTTCATTAATGTTGTATGATACTTCGACTGCGAAACCGAGTTGTCGAGCTTCGGCGGCGGCAGCTTCAATCGCTCTCAAATTATCCAGCATGACGTAGTGTTTGTTATCAGCTATGTCGGCGTGTCCCTCATTTCTTTCACCCTCTTTTATGGCTCTGAGAACCGAACTCGGTAATGACAGCCGATGGCTGTATCGCTCAACTACGTCTATTGATTGGGGACTCCAAGCGGGCGGAGGCACCGTGGGGCCGGACGCCACATTTGCCTCATCATCTCGGTTGGTATCAGAAATCATAAGCGTGATCTGTTCGGTGTTTTGGGCCAGCGCGCCAAGCCTGCCTCCTTTCACCGCGGACAAGACGCGTCGGACAGCATTGATCTCAGTTATTGACGCGCCGCAGGAGATGAGCTGGCGATTAGCTTCACGAAAATCAGCGAGCGTGATTCGTTCATCACGGGGCCACTCAATCATTGTCGACCCGCCGCCGGAGATCAGGAAGATAACCAAAGCATGTTCTTGATCGGCACGACGAAGTAAATCAAACGCCGCCTGTGCGGCATCAAGGCTCTCTTGATTTGGCAGAGGATGACCGCCGGCAAACACACGCCAGCGCCCGGACTCCAGCGCGTGCAAGTCAGAGCAATCAGGTCCAGAGACGACGCCACGGGTGATTATGTGGTCAAGAATGTCATCGAGCGTGATTGCCATGGCTGGTGCGGCCTTGCCGATTGCCACGACATAAGTTGTGAGAGTCGAGGTGTCGAAAACCGTGTCGCCGATTCTCAGGAGCTGGCCTTCAAGATTCACCGCATTGCGCAGTGCTTTTTGCGCGTCGACGGCGCCTAGCGCGTGATCGAGTATTTCCCGAGCTCCTCGACGTAGTCCGACTAGTTTGGTCACACTTTTACTCCACTCTGACCAGCGACCGCAGCTCGCGAAACTTCCGATCGCTGATACCGCGCACCATCATCAGGTGCTCGGCACGGCGAAAGCGCCCATTCTCATCTCTGTAGTTTATGATTCGCTCGGCAAGTACCGGGCCGACCCCGGGAAGTCTTTGGAGATCGGCAGCTGAGGCGGTGTTGAGATTTATAGGGGCTAGGTTCGTGACAGAGGCGGGAGTCTTAACTGAGATAGTCTCAGAAGTATGGCTACGGGGAAGACGACTACAGGCCGGGAACCAAAAAATGAACGCAAAGGAGACAGCAATTAAGAGGGTGAGGACTTTGCTTGTTGCAAGACTTTGTTTCATGTATGCAAACCACACTTTGTGAAGACTTTGGAAGCGCGCCGCTCACATGTGCAATTTGCTAGAAGAGTCGAACAAACGGGGCTTGAGCAGCAAAAACTGAAGTTGTTCACAGGCTTTTCCACAGAGGGCGTGGAAAATGTGGCAAACTCACGCCAAACAAGCCGAGAAAAGCAGACACTCCATCTGAGATTGAAATTCTGAGACAGCTATTCTTCGGATCCCAGCTCGTCCCACTCCGCCATCATTTCATAAGCTCGTCCCAGCACTGGTCGAGGTCGTGAACCGTCTGCCTGGCCGATTAGTCCTTCGCGTTCCATGATGTCGAGGATTGCTGCGGCTCGCCCGTAGCCAATGCGTAGTCGTCTTTGCAGCACAGAGGTTGACGCTCGTTTCATCTCCACGCAGATCCGCAGTGCCTCTTCGAAGAGCTCGTCGTGCTCGCCGCCAGAGTTTTCCAGACCCAGCGCTTCCTCCTCGGATTGAGTAATCGTTTCGTCGTAAGCGGGCAAGCCCTGAGATTTTATGTGGCTGACAATACGACCAATTTCCATCTCATCAATGTATGCGCCATGCACGCGAATGAGGCGCGACGTTCCAGGAGGCAGGAAAAGCATGTCGCCGCGGCCGAGCAGGTGTTCAGCTCCATTGGTGTCGATGATCGTGCGTGAATCAACTTTAGAAGAGACGCGGAAAGAAATGCGCGATGGGAAATTGGCTTTAATCAACCCAGTAATCACATCGACCGACGGCCGCTGTGTCGCCAGCACGAGATGAATACCGACAGCGCGGGCCATCTGGGCCAGTCTGGTAATTGATTCTTCCACTTCGCGACCGGAGGTCATCATCAGATCGGCCAGCTCATCGATGATGATCACGATGAATGGCAGAGGCTTCCATGGCTCGCCCTTGTCGTCATAGTCCTTGACGAGATTGCGCCGCATTATTTCCGTGTTGTATCCATCGATGTTTCGCACGCCCCAGCCTGCCAGATCTTTGTACCGCTTTTCCATCTCGGAGACGGCCCATTTAAGCGAGCGCGCCGCTAATTTGGGATCTGTGATAATCGGAGTTGCGAGGTGAGGAATGTCCTCGTAGAGTCCCAGCTCAAGGCGTTTAGGATCAATCAGAATGAACTTAACTTCGTCCGGTCGAGCACGGTAAAGAATGGACACGATGAGCGCATTGACGCCCACAGATTTGCCCGCTCCGGTTGTTCCGGCAATTAGCAAATGAGGCATCTTTGCCAAGTCGGCGACGTAATTCAAACCGTCTATGGTCTTGCCAAGCGCTATGGTGAGTTTCGAGCCCGACTCGCGAAAGGCGCGGGATTCGATCACCTCACGCAGATAGATAGTTTCGCGACGCGGATTGGGAACCTCGATGCCGACGTGAGGTTTGCCGGGCATACGATCTATACGGATCGATTCCGCCTTCAGCGCCAAACACAGGTCATCTACAAGGGAAACGACTCGTGAGTATTTCACTCCCGGGTCGGGCTTAAACTCATACGTCGTGACCACGGGACCGGGACAGATGTGTTTGATCTGTCCGGTCACATTAAACTCTTTGCACTTCTCCGCCAGACGTGTGGCCAGACTTAGTAACTCCGCGTCCGCCTGCTCGCTCGGCGCGGGCGCTTCATTGAGGAATTCCAGCGGCGGCAATCCGTAGTCTGTATAACTAAGGCGTCTGGCGCGATCGGCGTCGAAAGGTAGCTTCCCGGCGGCAGGCGCTTCGGCTTTAGTACGCACGACCGATACACCCTTGACCATCTCTTCAAGTTCCGACCCCTCATCCGCCACTCCAACGCGGCCGCCGGCCGGGAAAATCGAGCGTCTACCTCGATTCTCAACAATCGTGGCGCCCGATATCCCCGCGGCCACAGCGGCAGCTCCTGCTGGTTCTACGGCGCCAATAATCGAGCCCTGCGGATTCGCATTCGTATGGCCTCTGATCACTGAGGCAGTATTTGCAGCCGTTGACCCGTTCGGCTGCTTCATGAACTCAGCAACGCGATCGGCTGGACTCAAGTCCCGGCCAGCTCTGAGGGCATTGCGCGTGGCTTCCTGTTCTGCTTGCAGGGCCAATTTCTTTTCCTTGCGCAAGCGAGCCTCTTCGTGTCTGGTGTGGCGCCAGGCTTTGATTCGAGCAGGAGCCGTGCGCAGGAAGGCAAAGCGATCGCCAATTGCCACTACAAGCTTTTCGTAAAATCCAACAAAAGAGAAATCGGTAGCCAGAAGTAGTCCCGTTGCGGCAGTCGCAATGAGGATTACCCCCGCTCCCATGGTATTAAGACCGCTGGCGAGGGTTCGCGCAACGATTGTGCCGACCAAACCTCCGGGCTGCACACTGGCGTCAAAGAGAGGCTTTAGTTGTGATATGGAAAGTAGTGCGGAGGCAGCAAAGACTAAAATTATCAGCCCAACGAGCGGGTAAAAAGGTGCCCTGATGCTTTGCGTGCGAAACCGCCGCCACGCTGCGGCAAATAATAGTAGCGGTAGAAGGAAGGCAGCTATACCAATCGCCTGGAACAGGGCCGCAGCGACGTTGGCGCCAATCGTTCCATCCCAGTTGCGAGTTTCAGATCCGCCGGCGGAGTTCCACGAAGGATCATTCGGAAAGAATGCCGCAGATATAAGACACAGTGAAAGAAGCAAGCCCGATGCAAGGAGCAAGATTGCTATGATCTCCTGTCGCCTACTGTTCCGTAGGGTTATTATCCGGGGCTTCTCTTCCAGCTGTGTAGTTGACATGGAAACTCCAGAGTGTCGCAGGAAATCAAAGTATAGATTGGAATCTGCGCGCGTTTAAGGTAATCACGCCGCCTTCCTTGCCAGCAGGTAGGCTTTGATAAAGTCATCCAAATCGCCTGCCAACACGGCGTCGACATTCCCTTTCTCCAATTTCGTCCGCGTGTCCTTTACCAACTGGTAGGGGGCGAGCACGTAGCTTCTGATCTGCGACCCAAATGAAATTTCAGCCTTGTTTGATTCTAACTCAGCATGGTCGGCTCGACGCTTCTCGAACTCAAGCTCGTAAAGCCGGGATCTCAAAACCTGCATCGCGACCGCTCGATTCTGATGTTGGGAACGCTGGTTTTGGCACTGCACAACGATGCCGGTAGGCATGTGCGTTATGCGCACTGCGGAGTCTGTAGTGTTGATGTGCTGGCCGCCCGCACCGGTGGCCCGATAAGTGTCGACTCGAAGATCCTTTTCCTGGACATCTACCTCAATGTTCTCGTCAATTTCAGGATAAACAAAAAGGGAAGCAAATGAAGTGTGTCGCCGAGCAGCTTGGTCGAAAGGTGAAATGCGAACCAGCCTATGCACTCCGGCTTCGGCTGCGAGCAAACCATAGGCATATTCGCCTTCCACCTGGAAGGTAACATTTTTCAGACCCGCTTCTTCACCGGGTTGATAATCAATGATCTCCGTTTTAAAGCCCCGCTGTTCGGCCCATTTAAGATACATGCGCAGCAACATCTCAGCCCAATCCTGCGATTCGGTGCCGCCTGCGCCGGGATGAATCGTGCAGATGGCCGGGAGATGATCGTTCTCGCCGGCAAGCAGCATCTCGGTTTCTGCCTGGCTTAACTCATGTTCCAGACGCTCGACCAGCGAGTGCAGTTCCTTCAATGATTCTTCGTCCTCCCCGGCAAATTCAAAAAGCACGACCGCATCCGCAATCTGCGATTCAAAGTATTCCTGGCGCTGGACCTTCTTTTCCAGCACGCTGCGTTTTTGGAGCAACTTCTGCGCAGCCTCCTGCTCGTTCCAGAAATCTGGTGAGGAGGCCTGATCCTCGATTCGCTTTACCTCTTGCCCGCTTGCAGCAACATCAAAGAAACCTCCCGAGCTGCTCAACCCGCATGCGATGATCATCATAGGACGTTCTCAAGTCCTGTATTGATAAAGTTTCGATCATTCTTAACCTCGACTCCCTAATTTGCGCCGCCAAAAACTAGCAGCAAACACCAGGACACTGATGGCGGTGCTGAAGGCGACAAACAAGTCGCCATGCCGGGAGTAAAAAGTACTGGCGTTTTCACTCCGGCCCGTCCTCCAGGTGCGAACGGCAGTCTGAAAACCCTCGGTTGCGTCTTTCACTTCGCCTCTGGAAGTGATGTAGGCTGTTATACCCGAATTCGTCACCCGCAAAATCGGACGTTCATTCTCAACTGCGCGAAAAATCACATTGGCCAGGTGTTGCCGCATTACTGCTGTAGGGCCAAGGTAGCCATCGTTGGAAATATTTATCAGCACGTCTGCGCCGTCTCGGGTGAAGCTTCGGGCAATGGATGGGTAAGCCGATTCAATGCAAATAAAAACTCCCGCGCGGACGTCACCCACCCTCATTAACGTGAAGTTCGTGCCAGGCGTGAAATTACCAACTATGGTTCCCACCAAGCTTGCTCCCGGCATCCAGCGCGGTAGTGGCACATACTCGCCAAATGGCAGTAGACGAATCTTATCATACTGAGCGATCAGACCACCCTGCTGATCAACCATTATAGCGGAGTTGTAAATGCCATCATTCGGTGCGACTTCCTGTGAATTGAAAAGCACGGCAGTCTGGTTAGCCCTCGCAAACCGCACCAGGAATTCTCGCAACGTCGAATCATTGCCGTAAGCGAAGTTCATCGGGGACTCTGGCCAGATCACCAGCCGGGGTGTGCCATCATTTGGAAACTGCTTCAAAGCCTCTTCGCTCATCGTCACATGCCGCTCAATCAGGACCTGCATCTCATCTTTCGATTTGACGATATCCATGGGCACGTTAGGCTGCAAAGCTACCACTACAGTCTTGGGCGCTTGGGTATTTGAATCCGTGGGTGAACTTTGGGATGCAATTATCACCAGTGCGACGGTTAGAAAGACCAGCCCCGCCACTAGCATAGACCTCGTGTTGCGCTTTAGAACCAGGAAGGCAACCGCAGCGCTTATGGAAACAATCATGAATCCAACGGCATACACGCCGCCCCAACGCGCTGGCTGAATCAACATGTGTTGATAAGCCTGTGAGTAACCGATTGCGTTCCAGAGCTGGCCCGTTAACGCAAGTCTGCCCCATTCGAGCGCGGACCAGATCAAGGGAGCAAAAAGCAGGGCCCTGGTTCCCCACGTCCGAATCGCTTGCGCTAGCACGAGGGCAAAAACTCCGGGAAACAGTCCCACAAAGATCGGCACTGGGGCCAGCAGTAGATATGCGGCCCATGGAGGTATTCCACCGTAATGGATCATTGAGTACGTCAGCCAGTAACAGGAGCCGTAAAAGAACACAGCGCCGGTTAGCCAGCCCAGAAAGAATGACCTGCGCGGCGAAGGCCGGATTGCGATTGCCACAAGGAGGGGCGCCAGTCCCAGCCACGCGAGTGGCCAGTAACCGGAATTCGGAAATGAAAGTATGAGGAGAGCTGCGGAGGCGATAGCAGCTGCCCCCTCAGTAAGGGCGCAGGCTGTTAACCAGGCGAGCGTCGCGGAGGAATCCCCATTTTCATGAGTGCGAGCTTTCTTCGCGCGCGTGTTAGTAGAAACTGCGTCCTGCATTGTCAGGGAGTTTATCAAACGCCAAGACTATCAGGCTAAAGAGTTTATAAAACATTTTTATTGGCTGGGATGGATACGACTCAAACGGAGAGTTTAGGCGGGAAAACGACAGAAAACGTCACCTTCGAAGTGACAAATTCCGTCTCGAAAGTAAGAGGTTGGAATGGAGAAGGGCGGGAGGTTGACTCTGCGCCGGCCTAATGTGGCTCAGTAGTCGGGAAGGAGGAATAGCTAAGGCTCGGAAAATAAATCAGGCTTTAATGCGGGAGAACCCAGTCATTTCTGACTGGGTTCACATTTAGGGGGGCTCAACTGAAGGGTTGCTCGGAGGGTGGCTGGCGCAGCGGCAGGCGGCGCTCAGAGGCAGATGGCGGCGGGGGCACGTTCTAACTTTACTTTGGTCTCCCGTGCTTGCCGAGTTGGTTTAGAGCACCTTCTGTGCCAGAGAAGAGCTTTCTCTGGAATTGACCCGAGATTCGGCGTTAGCTCGAACGGATTAGGGGCTGACGTTCGAGGAACTAAATGTTTTTGAGATAATAAATTTCATAGAGCAAAGAATGCTTGCAAAATAATCAGAAGCCAAATGCGGGAAACCCAGTCATCGTTGACTGGGTCTATTTTCGGTTGGAGTATCTGAAGGGTAGCTCGGCGGGTGTCAGGCGCAGCGGCAGGCGGCGCTCAGAGGTAAGTTGGCGGCGGGGGCACGTTCCGACTTTACTTTGGTCTCCCGTGCTTGCCGAAGTTCCTTAAGTGCACTCGCTGTGCCACAGAAAAAGATTTTTGGAAATCGGAGGCGATTGGTTGTTATGGGGGAGTAAATCCATTTTAGTGTTAACGGAGCTGGAAGCTGAAACTCTTCGGGGCGTAGCGGCGGCCTCATCTCGGCCTCTTTTTTAAAGTTTGGGACAACGTAGCTTACCAAGTGTCTCGTGGTATTAGCGACGCAACGCCGACAAGCCCATGAAATTTAGCCTACCGGTCAACAAGAAGAAGGTGCCCGATCAATCCCACCACTTTGACAACTGTGTGGGACGCGATGTAACTGCCGTCAGCAGACCGAGCACGCCACAGGTCGCCATGAATTAACACAGTGCCTTCTGGAGCCAACTTGGCATCTACCCGAGCGTTCGAACCAACTAGCTTTATCTCGCAGGTTGCAGACTTTTTGTGCCTGGAAAAGGCGGCCACGATTAGCAGTAGAGCGAGGCAGGTGCCGACGATGATTAAAACCCAGATCATAGGAACTTATGGGAAAAGGTCTGGATGCCGTCCCCCAACGCGCCGGTGGCACCAGGCGACGCCCGCAACTGGGGTCGCCCCGTCGTTGGTGGACAATGCCGCTAGTTCTTGCCCATGGTTACTTGCCGTTGCAGCGCAATTGCCTCCTGGTTGTTCGCATCGATCGTCATCGCGCTGGAAGCATATTTCGTCGCTTCGCCGCGGTCACCGCGCTCCAGGAAGATTCGGCCCAGCAGTATATGGGCCTCGATGAGCTTGGGATCCCAGAAGATGGCAGTCTTCAGTGCGGCGATCGCCGCTTCTTGATCGCCGCGGCGCAGGTTGATCCGGCCACTCAGGAGATAGGCCTCAGCGTTAGTCGGTTCGATCATCACTACCCGATGCAGTTCCGGGAGCGCCTCATCGTCACGACCAGCCTGATAGAGGTCACGTGCTTTAACGAGCAGGTCTTGCATCGCTGAGCCGGCGTCAACGTGGGCGGCTACAGCCTTTTTGCGCATCAAATCAGACACATCGTCCCGACTCAAAACATCTCGCATTCGAAGGGAGACATTGCTGGTGGTTTGAGCCCTCTGCCATTCGGTCTGCCACTTCGCATATGTTTGCAGGTAACGCCTGGCCTGATCGTCCGCGGCCGTGGCGGCTTCAGTCTTCCCGATCTTCTCGAGGGCCTTTGCGAAAAGGAAGTACGCCTGGCCATCTCTCGGGTCCGCCGTAATCACAGGACGCAACTGCTCCGCGACTTCGGCATACTTTCCGGCTAGAAATAATGAGTAGGCGTAGTTGAAGTGTACCATCTGGTCTTCAGGCGCGGACTGAGCTGCACGAGCCAGGAAGGATGTGCCTTGCTCGAGCAGTCGTGCGCGTTCCATATCTTTCTTTTCCTCGCGCGAAGCCTGAACAGCGACAGCCCCAGCGTTGTTATAGATTCCGATCAGAGGCATGTCCGTCGAGAGCGGCACAAGCGAGGCCAGCGCGCGTCCCAGGTCTCCGAGTTTCGCGTAACCAAGTCCGGAGTAGAATGCGGCTTCAGTGTAGTGCGGATCTTTCTTCTGCAGCTTAGTGAAGTATTCGGTGGCTTCTTTCCACTTGGCCTCAATCATATAAAACCGGCCCAGCTCAAAGGCCGCCTGAGGGTAAATCGCACCACCATTTGCATCACCGTAAAAGCGCAGCGCGTTCTTCAGATAATTTGCCCGCTTGGGATCGCGTTCGCTCAACTGCACGCCTTTTACATACGACTCGAACGCTCGCTGAGGAATTTTCGTGGCTTCCTGCACCAGTTGGTTCTGAGAAAACGGCAACGCTTTATCGCGTTGGTAGAGAATCTGATAGGCAATTCGACCTTGAATATTCTGGAGTGTGGTAAGCAGTCCTCCAAAATCAAATTGCCGGGTGGCCCAGGCGCCGTCCAGGACCTCGCCCAGAGTCCGTCCTTCGTTGACCTTGATCACACGTGCAGTCACCTGTACGTAGGCTTCGGCGGGCGACTTATCGCTGTCAGCTTTGGCATCACCCGCTTGGCCGGTTTCTTGCGCTCGCGTGACGGAATAAGTTCCAATCACAATCATAGTGGCTTTCGCTTCTCGGGCCAGCTTGATCGCAGTCGCGCGCGAAGGGATCACGGTGGGAGGCAAGCGCAAACGTTGATAGGCGAGTTCGCGTTCGTAATTGGAGACGACGATTAGCCCTGGCCTGTTAAGCAGTTCCGCCACAGAGTTTGCAAAGCTCTCGCCAACCCAGTTGTATTCCGGTCGATTAGAGGTGTTTTCGAAAGAGAGCACCATCACGACATCAGCGCCTGCAGGGGTCTGGGCGAAAGCCGGGAGGGCCGACAGGACTGCAAATAGAGCAAGCGCCAGAAATGAGTTTCTTAAAGAAGTAGTTCGCATAAAAAGGAGAATCCCTAACAAATCTGAGGTTTCATAAGTCGGGGGTATGATGCTACGGTCATACCTGCGGTTGGTCAGCCACCGTGTACCGCAACACCCATTGCGTAACTTAACTCGCGAGAGTCTCGCTAGATGCAATACTCGCAATGGATTACCGAACTTTAACAGAAAGTGCCCAACTGGAGAAAGAGGGCTACGAAAAGCACTCTTAACAATCAGTCGCACGAAATAGAAGCACTATACATTCTGGCGAGAGATGCTGACTTGCTATGAACGGGCGGTTTCCTTCGCCCTAACGCACAAAGCTCTCTTCAGGCAATCGCTGAACTTCACACGGCGCTGTTCCTGGAGCGCGAAAAGTCCACCTGTTGGGATGGCTTGCCTTATTTGAGGAGTAAAAAGGCAAGTTATTAAGGGAAACGGGAAGACCAGGTCGGCACCAAGACTGCGTTGGAAGTGCCGTGGCGATGACCAAGCAACGTCCGGGCTGAACTTTCAAACCAAGGAGTCCGGACCTCATTGCGCGTTCAGCGAACCTACTGCTGGCGCTATTGCGAGGCTTGCCCGCGCCACTACTTCAGACACTTTATCCACAGAGGTCGAGCACGAGATGGCGCGCAGTCGGATTGTTATATCCCATGGGTGCGCAAAAATCTTGATAATAACGGGTTGCGCCTACCATTTCCGGTCATGCATCTCGGTGGGCGCGACCAAAGGCACAATCATCGCAAGACTTTTTCAGCCCTTGCGAGAACGTCGTCGGCGCCCTACTTTCATCGCGACGCCGGCCAAGCAGGTGGCGAGCTGAGCATCGTCGTTGGCTCGGGAACGGCAGCTGCTCGAAGGTTATCTACTCCCAGCTCGGGCTACTGATAGCTCAGAAAAGACGGACAAAGGCTGAACCCCTGATACGTGATCGATTGGTTCACTAGGATTGCTCTGGTTGGCTAATGCCGCCACAAGGCAGGTCTGGGGAATGACATGTTCGCTTGCTCGATTCTACGGCTTCGCACCTCACAGCCACTCGCCCTGCATCGTAAATGCCGGCCAGTAATAAGGCGACTGCTCCTGAGGCCGTTGTTGCCGGCAAGGGACGAAAGAAATCTTACGACCGACGCTGATCCGTGAGATGTGTGCTCAATGCCGCGCTCTCCACCTGGGCTTCTTACTTGCCAAAGTCAGGATTTGCGACTACAAACGGCGCTCGTTTGCTGGGAATGGTGGCCCGAAGTCGTATCAGATCGCTGCCACTCGACCCTTAGCCTTTTTTGTTCTTAACAGTTTTATGATGTTTGCGCATCGCAGCACCAACTCCCGCCAGTCCTGTGCCGAGCAACACGATGGTGGCCGGCTCCGGGACTGGCACCGGTACCGGCTCAAACGTCAAGTTGTCTAACGCAAACCGGCGCACCCCTGGTAAAATTGGCGAGAAATTCTCATTAAAGTTAATCACTGCTCGGCTGACGGGCGCGGCGGAATAGGTGAACTGCCCCTCCGAAATTCCACTTGCCACTTGCGGAGAAGTGTTGACGGCAAACACTCCTAACGACTCCATTGCCGTGCCAAACAGCTCTACAGTGAACCCCGGCATCACACTCGCGAAGCTACTCAGTCCAACGCCAAATGCCAGTCCGGGAGTTGGATTCGAGAAATTCAGCGTTAGCAGACCCGCGGCATCACCCTCCAAGACCCGACCGTTGATAAAGGTGAAATTCCCCGGTCCCTCGGCACCGTAGCGCGCATCCATCGAAGCCATTCCTCCGACCAAAAAGCCGAAGGTGACGCCCATCATTCTTAGTCCATTGACTGGCGTTGGTGGTGGTGGTGTCGTCACTTCATCGAACGTGAGCGTAATGGGGGCTGCTGATGTTGTGCCGGATGCCAGCAGCAAAAACAGACCGGCTACCAAACATAGCTTTCTCATTTGTTCTCCTTACTCGCTGAGTTGCAACGCTCCATGTCCAAATCTTAATGCACCGAGTCTCCGTCAATCAATGGCTTTCGAGCGCAATCACCGGCTAACGACGGAAGATCTCATAGATTGCACCGTTGGAGAGCGAGACCACAAACAAGTTGCCGTTTGGTCCGGTCTGGATATCCGTCGCTACTCCAAAGCTTCTCCCGAAGAGAAGACTACTGCTCTCCGTGATGTCATACTTCGCTGTGTTATCTGCGACTCGATCCGCTAACAGCGGATCGGTGGGAGCGATATTTCGTCGATCGTCTGTTAATTTGAAGCGAAACAGGTAACCGTTAGCCAAAAATGTCCTGGCCTCGCCGACGAACAGATCACCCCTGTACTCGGCTCCCAAAGCGCTGCTGTTTAAGAATCCGATTCCTGCCGGCGAGACAGCAAATTTCCAGCTAAATTCCGGATCGGTGTAGCGTGAGCCGGGCAGCATGAACAGTCTTGACAGCACCTCGTCAGGTGTATCGGCAAGGTTTGTCGGCGGCCACCTGATCTGTTGCAACCCGAAAAACGCCGCGCTGGTCTCAATCTGCTTGAACTGCGTGATGCGATCAACGGGTCCGGCCACCTGCACCCATCCGCCATTGAACCCTGCCTCGACGCGATTGATCTCGTCGAAGCTGTCATCGCCGTTTTCCTGCTCCCACAGATTGCCCGATAAAGGATCAAAGGCCATCCCGAAGCTGTTGCGAACGCCGTAGCCGTAGAGCTTCTGAATGTTCGCACCGTGCTCGCCACCGATCGACGTGCCGACGGTAAAGAACGGGTTGTCGCTCGGCGTCGTGCCATCCTCGTTGAGCCTGAGAATCACTCCGCTCAAATGAGCATTGTCCGGCTGCGGTCCGCCGAATTGATCGTCGGAAATCGTCTCCCCTGAACCGGTTGGTGTCGGTCCCGATGGCAGATTCTGCATCTGACCGCGGCGACCGAGGTCTCCTACGATTATGTAAAGCTTGCCGTCCGGACCAAAGCGAATCACGCCGCCGTTATGATTGCCGCGCAACGGCTGTCCTGGATCTGCCTGATAGGAGCGCAGCCGAATCAGGTTTCGATCGAAGGTCAACGTCTCTCCGTTCCACACAAAGCGGTCTACACGGTTGGTCAAAAGCGGCGTCCGGTTGAACCAGATCGAACCGAGTTCGGCCAAATTATTGCTGTCTGCTCCGAGCAAACCACTTGGCTCGGCACTAGTTCCTCGCCCGGTCCAGTACAGGTAGACAAAGTTGTTGGTCGAAAAGTCCGGGTGCAGGGCGATGCCCAGCAGTCCCCGTTCGGAGCCGAAGTTGACTGCCAGATCGATGACGGGGTTGGGCAGGAGCGAGCCATCAAGTACGCGCCTCACTCTTCCGGTAGACTTCTCGAGCACGAGAAAATCATTTGCAGCGAGGAAGGCCATCGTCGTGGGTTCAGTTAGACCGGTAACTATTGTCCTCACGTCAAGGTTCGCATCCAGCACAACAGGAGTCTGCGATTCCACCACATCTGTCGTTTCGGAAGCGGTGTTATTACTCATATGAGGGTCCAGCTCGTTGCCGCTCAC
>JACCSP010000277.1 GCA_013812905.1 Pyrinomonadaceae bacterium | reverse complement strand
TCAACGGTTTCGCCTCGGAAGTGACTCGCGTTGCCCGAGAAGTAGGAACCGAAGGCGAGCTGGGCGGACAGGCCGATGTGCGCGGTGTAGCCGGGACCTGGAAAGACCTGACCGACAACGTGAACTTCATGGCCGGTAACCTTACCGGTCAGGTGCGTAACATCGCTGAAGTGACCACGGCCGTGGCCAATGGCGACTTATCGAAGAAAATTACGGTCGACGTCAAAGGCGAGATTCTGGAACTCAAGAACACCATCAATACGATGGTGGATCAGTTGAACTCCTTCGCCTCGGAAGTTACTCGGGTGGCCCGCGAAGTAGGCACGGAAGGCAAGCTGGGTGGCGAAGCGGATGTGCGCGGTGTGGCCGGCACCTGGAAAGACCTCACTGACAACGTTAATTCCATGGCCATCAACCTAACGGATCAGGTTCGAGGAATTGCCCGCGTCGTTACCGCGGTTGCCAACGGCGACCTGGAACGCAAGCTGACGGTGGAGGCCAAGGGTGAAATCGCCGAACTCGCCGATACCATCAACAACATGACCGATACCCTGGCCATCTTTGCTGACCAGGTTACCTCCGTAGCCCGCGAGGTAGGCGTCGAAGGCAAGTTGGGTGGGCAGGCAAACGTTCCCGGGGCCGCCGGCACCTGGCGGGATCTGACTGATAACGTGAACGGCCTCGCGGCGAATTTGACGACCCAGGTACGCGCTATCGCTGAGGTCTCCACCGCTGTGACCAAGGGCGATCTTACTCGATCGATTACGGTGGAAGCGCAGGGCGAAGTTGCAGCGTTAAAGGACAATATCAATGAGATGATTCTCAATCTCAAAGACACCACCCAGAAAAACATGGAGCAGGATTGGCTGAAAACGAACCTAGCCCGTTTCACCCGAATGTTGCAGGGCCAACGTGACATGACTACGGTGGCCCAGATGGTCCTTTCCGAACTTGCTCCTCTCGTTGACGCTCAACAAGGTGTTTTTTACGTGAACACCAGCTCCAACGGCCAACCGCTAATGAAGCTATTGGGAGGCTACGCTTATAAAAGGCGCAAGAATCT
The DNA here is from genome assembly GCA_013812905.1 of Pyrinomonadaceae bacterium. Classification (GTDB taxonomy): domain Bacteria; phylum Acidobacteriota; class Blastocatellia; order Pyrinomonadales; family Pyrinomonadaceae; genus PSRF01. Next base: position 1,189 of record JACCSP010000277.1, on the reverse strand, counting down.
GGCTAACGAATTTCACGTGGGCGAAGGGCTGGTGGGCCAGTGTACCCTCGAGCGCGAGAGAATCCTGGTCACCAACGTTCCAGCAAACTATGTATACGTGGCCTCGGGTCTGGGCGAGGCGCCGCCCAACAACATCGTGGTACTACCCGTGCTGTTTGAAGGTGAAGTAAAGGCTGTAATTGAACTCTCCACCTTCAAAACGTTTAGTGAGACGCATCTCACCTTCCTTGATCAGTTGACCGAAAGCATCGGCATCGTGCTGAACACGATTGCTGCCAACACTCGCACGGAAGATCTGCTGCTGCAATCGCAGTCACTCGCAGGCGAGCTGCAAAGCCAACAGGACGAGCTCAAGCAGACCAACGAACAACTCGAACAACAGGCTGAATCACTGCGAGAGTCAGAAGAGCTCTTGAAGAGCCAGCAGGAAGAGCTGCAGCAAACTAACGAAGAGCTGCAGGAGAAAGCTGAACTGCTGGCGCGCCAGAAAGCCGAAGTGGAGGCCAAGAACCGGGAAGTGGAAGAGGCCCGTTGGGAGATGGAAGAAAAGGCGGAGCAACTGGCACTCACATCAAAATACAAATCGGAATTTCTGGCCAACATGTCCCACGAGTTGCGTACTCCGCTCAATAGCATGCTGATCCTTTCGCGGCAGTTGGCCGAGAATAATGACGAGAATCTGTCAGCGAAGCAGGTGCAATTTGCGGAGACCATTCACTCATCGGGATCGGATCTCCTTTCGCTAATTAATGACATTCTCGACCTATCGAAGATTGAGTCCGGAATGATGGGTATTGAGGTTACCGATGTTGCCGTAGCCGAGATAGCCGAGCAGTTAGAGCGCAGTTTCCACCAACTGGCTCAGGACAAGAACCTTGATTTCATAATTGTGCGAGACGAAAAACTGCCCTCAACCATTCGCACTGATGACAAACGACTGCAACAGATACTCATGAACCTGCTCTCGAACGCGTTCAAGTTTACCGACGAGGGCCAAGTCGTACTCACAATCGCTCCGGCGCCAAAGGATGAGACCTATCATCTTGATTCGCTGCGCCGGGTCGGTGACGTGGTGGCGTTCTCTGTAAGCGACACAGGCATCGGAATTCCCTCGGAAAAACAACGGATTATCTTCGAGGCTTTTCAGCAGGCGGACGGCACTACCAGTCGTAAGTACGGCGGCACTGGT
>JACCSP010000268.1 GCA_013812905.1 Pyrinomonadaceae bacterium | reverse complement strand
CTACGAATGAAAATCATCACTGACGTAACTCTGTAGACCATTGTCGCCGAGATTGAAATGTCGGGGGAGCAGGTCAGTACGACCTCGCGGTAGCGGGTGGGGCGGTAGTATAAACCTTTTGCAGATGTCCAGACACCCTGTTAAGGTAGGAGCGCTCCGTCAGCAGCACAGCCTTCAGGCTGGGTGTTTCCAGCTCTTTGCTCATACCAAAGTTTGAGCCACCAACAATCATGATCTTCCGTGGACCGTACCCTGAAGTCAGCATACCTGAAGTCTCTCTCACGCAGTTGGTCCTCCGACGGGCGCGAGAACTCGGCAGCAAGCCAGCGCTTATCGAAGGTCCAACGGGACGGATTATCACCTATTCACAACTCGCTGATGCGATCGCACAAGTCGCGGCAGGCCTGGCCCAGCGAGGATTCAAGAAAGGTGACGTCTTTGGAATTTTAAGCCCCAACGTTCCTGAGTACGCCATCATTTTCCACGCCGTCGCGTCAGTGGGAGGCATCAACACCCTCGTCAACCCTCTCTACACGGAACATGAAGTTGCTCATCAGTTGCAAGATGCCCGGGCTCGATTTCTTGTAACAGTTCCGGCGTTTATCGAAAAGGCTCGCGTGGCTGCCCAGGCGGCGCTGATTGAGGAACTATTCGTCTTCGGCGAGGCTGATGGAGCTAGCTCCTTTGCCTCCCTGTTTGCGGCCAACGGCCTGGCCCCAATAGTAGAGATTGATCCTAAGGAGGATCTAGTTGCGCTACCCTATTCCAGCGGCACGACCGGTCTGCCCAAGGGCGTGATGCTGACGCACCATAATCTGGTCGCGAACATTCGCCAGATGGAAGGTTTGAAATACTTCACTGAAAACGACACATTGATCTGTGTGCTACCTCTCTTCCACATCTACGGTTTGGTGGTCATTTTAAATATGGGACTCTACACGGGTGCGACTATTGTTACGCTGCCTCGTTTCGAGCTGGAGCAGTTTTTAAAATGTATCGATGATTATGGCGTGACGTTAGCCCATCTGGTTCCACCTATTGTGCTGGCCTTGAGTAAGAGTCCCCTGGTCGAGAACTATGATCTGTCTTCGCTTCGCACGATCTTTTGCGGGGCCGCGCCGTTGGATGAAAATCTAACGCGCGCCTGCATGGAGAGGCTCAACTGCCAAATCCGGCAGGGCTATGGCATGACGGAGACAAGTCCCGTGACTCACTCATCGCCCTCGGATCCGGCGCAAGTCAAGTTCGGGTCTGTCGGTGTCTGCGCTCCCAACACTGAGTGCAAGATTGTTGACCTGGAAACCGGGGTTTCGCTGGGGCCAAATAAAGAGGGCGAGATTTGTGTACGTGGCCCGCAAGTTATGAAGGGCTATCTCAATCGGCCCGAGGCGACCGCCCAGACCATCGATGCGGAAGGTTGGTTACATACTGGCGACATAGGCTTCGCCAATAACGACAGTCACTTCATTATCGTGGACCGGGCCAAGGAACTCATCAAGTACAAAGGATTTCAGGTGCCTCCGGCCGAGCTGGAGGCGATCTTGTTGACGCACCAGGCAATTGCCGACGCTGCCGTAGTTCCCTACCCCGATGCCGAAGCCGGAGAAGTGCCGAAGGCGTTCGTGGTGTTGAGAGGGGAGGCTACCCCGGATGAGATAATAGCTTTTGTTACGGAACGGGTAGCTCCATTCAAGAAAATACGAAGCGTTGAGTTTATCGATAAGATTCCCAAGTCTGCATCTGGCAAGATTCTGCGCCGAATGCTGGTTGAGCGTGATCGCGAACGGATGAACGGTTACGAAGCCGAGTAACCGGTTGGCAACGGCGCGATTTTGAATTGAATCCCGATTTTGATTTCTAGACCTTACAGTCTTTATGTGCGTGAAAGGACGAATACTAAATGTCCCCTGAAGTCGTTTCAAGAGCGGTGAGAGCTTATTTTGAGGCCATTCGAGCAATGGACCAACAGGCTTGGGTAAATACTTTTGCCGAAGATGCAATAAGCTACGATCCCGTAGGAGCGCTGCCCACCAAGGGTCATCAAAAACTGGGAGAGTTTTTCCAGACGATTATTGCCGCCTTCAAGGAAGTACGCCTAACTGAGGATCAGATTTTTATTGCGGGATCTGGAGCCGCGGTAAAATGGACTGGACGAGGTGTCAGCAAGCAGGGTCGCAAGGTGCACTTTGAGGGTATCGACATCTTCGAGGTTAATGAGTCAGGAAAGATTCAGACCCTGCACGCTTATTGGAATCCCGCTGAGATGGTGGGGCAGCTTTAAGATTCTAGACTTACTGCGATATATTTTGATTCCCGGTTTTGGTTGGAGATTCGATTCCCCGCCTTTTTGAAAGGAGTTCCAGACATGCGGCCGATTGGCACATTAGCGTCGTTCCTTTTCCTGCTGTTAGCGGCAGTGGCCTTCCCCTCTGCGGTTCGGGCACAGAACACAAATGTTCTTGGCGAGTGGGAGACTCTGCGACCCGAAGGCGAAGAGTTTGCCATTCTCATGCCCAAGAATTCCTTGGCCGAAATGAGCAAAGAGCCTTACCACAAGATGACCCTGAATACTCGGCTTTACTTGTGGACCAATCCCACGGGTCCACTGCTCGCGGTTTCGTCGATGAGCGGAATAAAAGCGAACCCGGCATTGTACTCCGAAATGGAACGAGTTAATTCCTATGTTGATGCTTTCAAAGAATGGTTTCCCAAGAAAGTCCGCGGGAAGGATGCAGTCGCAAAGCTAACACTGGTAGGTCCCAAGACCTTGAACGGGCATACCGGCCGTGAGTATCGACTCACCATCGGCGACCTTTCAGGATCGGCGCAGGTCTACGCTACGAAAAGACGGTTCTACGCAGTGGTGGTCCTCAACACAAAGAAAGACGACGCGCTAACAGATCGCTTTTTAAGTTCATTCTTTCTTCCGGAGAAAGTAATAACTCCGACAACGGTAGCATCGCAAAAGAAGGAGACCAAAGTACACCCCGAAGAGTCTGATCAGGGAGGGACTTTACAGGAACAAAAGCCCGACTCGAAAACTCCCGCGGGTGGTGCAGAAGGATCAACCGACGCCCCCACGGATAAGGTTCCAGAAACGGCCGGTCCGACCACCGAACAGCCGGGAAAACGAGCGCCGATCTCGGGCGGTGTCCTAAATGGGAAAGCGACCATCTTACCAAAACCTGATTATCCCGCCGACGCAAGCGCTGCCAGAGCCTCGGGCACTGTGGTGGTGCAGGTCACAGTTGACGAATACGGCAACGTTATCGCGGCCCGGGCCCTTTCGGGCCATCAGATGCTGCAGCAGGCATCAGTGAGCGCCGCACGCCAGGCGAGGTTTGCACCCACTTTCTTGATGGGTGAAGCAGTGAAAGTAACGGGAGTGATCACGTACAATTTCGTAGCCCAATAGTATTAATGGCCGCAGACTTTTGCGACTGTCAATCTTAAGAAAGTTCCCAGGAGTCCGCGGTCGCTTTTCTTCTGGCAATGAACAAAACTCTGCGCCGGTTGGATTCAATCCACTCACAGTTGGTGCATACGATCACCCCGATTGAGGACCCGCTGTTTTCACGAAGACCTGCCGATAACGAATGGAGTATTGCGGAAATAGTGCATCATTTATGTTTGGTTGAAGAGAGGGTGATCAAAGAGCTGGAGACGGAACTGGCAAGTCCTCCGAGGCAAATTGGTTTCCTAAGGAAGCTCATTCCTACTTCCATCGTAGCCTCTCGACTGCTCCGCGTGAAAGCACCCAAATCTGTTAATCCGCTTAATACGCCAGCCAGGGAAGAGGTGATCGCAAACTATGACGCCGCCCGAAACAGGCTCAAAGCACTTTGTTCGACCCACGGTCAAAGTCGTCTCAAGCAAGTAATCTTCAAACATCCCTTCCTAGGCGAGATCGACGGCACCGCTACGATTTCCTTCATTGGTTATCATGAGCTTCGGCATTACAAGCAGATTCGAGAAGTGATCAAGAAGCTGGACCGTGCCAGTACGCCAATTTGAAAACACAAGGTCAGATCCGGCCGAACACCCTGGTGGTGTCGTAGTTTCATCTTTCCTTTGTGCTTTCGTGGGCTGTGCCACAAATCACGTTCCACGAAATCGCACGAACGGTCACAAAATCTTGTTAGTATCATTTCGTGAGAGTTCGTGGATCGTGTCTAACGGTTCCCTTGGTTGGCGTACGTCGGAACGCTTAATTGGGATACCGCTCGCTTCATCAGCTTGACGCTGCCCAAACCCCAGTTTATCTTCGCTGCAATTTATTGATTCTGGGCCTTGTCAATTTTTGGAGCCTTAACTAAATGTCTTCTCACGTTGTCGCACTAAGTCCGGCATGGACAATTCCCGGTTACCTCGAGGTTGCCAACGGCCGCCTCACCATTAACGGCGCCGACGCCCTGTCATTAGTTGGTCAATACGATTCCCCGCTCTTCGTGTTTTCCGAGCCCAGAATCCGCTCGAATGTAGAAAGACTAAAACTTGCCGCCCAGGCGGTTGAACGTCCGATCCGCTTCTTCTACGCCTCGAAGGCAAATTCAAACATGGCTGTGCTCAAGACCGTTCTTGAATCCGGCATCGACGTTGAAGTGAATAGCGGAGGAGAACTATTCAAGGCACTTCGAGTCGGTTTTCGTCCGGGTC
>JACCSP010000258.1 GCA_013812905.1 Pyrinomonadaceae bacterium | reverse complement strand
AGATAGAGGGCAGAGTCTCGTATTCGACTTCAATGAGATTAATTGCGTCGAACGCGGTGTCTTCGTCGATCGCCACCACTGCTGCTACCGGATCGCCAATGAAACGGACCTTGTCGATACAGAGTGCATGTTCATCCTGGCTTACTGGGAGGATTCCATAAGAGATGGGCAAGTCCTCTCCGGTGAGAACTGCGAAAACGCCTGGGGTCGCGAGCGCCTTCGAGGTATCGATTCGTGTAAACAACGCATGGGGATGATGACTGCGCAGGATCTTGGCGTAGATCATCCTGGGCAGCACTATGTCGTCGGCAAACTTCGTCTGGCCCATGCACTTTGCCCGGGCATCGACTTTGCGGAATGGCTTACCAACAACTTTCAGTGGTTTGTCTTTCCTGTTCATCGCAGATCCAAAATCGCCAGGGTACGGCTAACGAATAACTTCAATTTTCACCCCAATCCGCAGTTTTGACCACCCGCGCTCGGCGGTAATTGCCGCATCATTTCGAACAAGAGCCAACGCAAGACAACTCCGATCACCGAGCGACAACCCCAGCATCTTCGTTTTCGGCCGCAATGCCGCTGCAATCTGCGCCAGTCCAGCGTCAAAGTCGATCACTGGAAGGTTTATCAGTTCGACAGCTTCTCGAGCATCTGTGTCAGTCATTCCCCCGTCAATCAGTTTGCCTAGAGTTTCACAATAGTTAACCGCGCTGATTACCGAATCTATTACGGCTGACTCAACGCGATCCTTGCCTTTTTCCTGGTTTAGTAAAGCCAGTAAAGCCGACGCATCAAGAACGTATTTACTCACGCCTTGCCTCCGCTCGCCGTTCCCTAAGCAGTTCATCTACCAGCGACCGTCCCCGCTTGACGTGCCGCTTGACCATTGCTTGTGCCCGTTTTACCGCTTCAGACTGGCTGAGGATTCGAAGTTCTCCGTCTACCACGCGCAACAGAACCTCGTCACCGGTTTTTAATCCAAGAGCTCGTCTATGGCTGGCGGGAATCACAAGCCTTCCACCAGGCGTTATCTTGCCGACTGTTGCCTTCATTTCCAGTCCCCCTTCCGGATTCTTAGATTAGCCCAAATCCTCACATGTGGCAAATCCAAGAAATATTGCCACGTCGGGACAAATGTGGCACGGGAGGAGAATTATTGCGAATGGCCGGGTTCTCTCAATTAAGGCAAGATGTGATTCGAGGACCGTTACTCCAAGCCATAGATACTTTCCCGAGGCAATTCCATCTCTTCACCTCGCATACGCGCTGCCGCCAACTCGACGGCTTCGTAAATCTTTATGTAGCCGGTACAGCGGCAGATATTTCCCGATAGAGCTTCCTTGATTGCCTCGCGATTGGGGCTGGGGTTCTTTTTAAGAAGTTCCTCAGCGACGAGTAGAAATCCCGGCGAGCAGTAACCGCATTGCGCCGCCCCTAAATCGGCGAATGTCTGCTGCAAAGGATGAAGCCCGGAGCCTGAGGCCATGCCTTCAATGCTTTTAACATTGCGATTTTCAGCATCGAGTCCCAGCATCAGACAAGATAGGATGGCGCGATCGTCGACCAGAATCGCGCACGTTCCACACTCACCCAGTTCACAACCGTGCTTTGTACCCGTCAAATTCAGATCTTCGCGCAGCACCTCAAGCAGCGTCTTATGCGGCGCAAACGCCACTTCGGTGGGTTCGCCGTTAAGTGTAAATGAGATATGCGCTTTGTATTTTGTTACTTCGAGCATTGTTCCGATTACTCAACGCGCCGGTCAGCCAACTTCCCATGGCGCTGAACCTTTGGAGAGCAGATCTCGGTGACCGTGGAGTATGGTTAGAATCTCAATAAGCTCGCTCTCCACACGATAGATGATGCGGTAGTTTTGATAAAGCAGTTCTCGTATGTTCTCTTGATCAGCTTCTGGCACTACGCGGCCGAGTCTTGGAAAATCGGATAGCTTCTCAGCAGCAAGAATAATTCGTTCAACGAAGCTACTTGCGTACACCTCGGAGTCTCTCGCGATGTAGCCGTGTAAGTTGCGAAGGTCTTCAATGGCCGGCTCAGTCCATTCAATCTTCATTGACGTCCAAAAAGCTCTTTGACTTCTTCGTGCGAAACACTCCGGCCCTCTTCCGCGGCCTTGAGACCTTCATCAATCTTTCTTTTTACGTAGATCCGGTACATGATGTCATCCCACGATACTTCCTCCGGCAACCGGGAAATCAACTTAATGGCTTCGTCCTTTGCGGTAGTCATAAGTTCCTCGCTATTGTCATCGCTGCGTCGGTTCGAACTATAACATGGAGGATGCGCTCCTACTCGTCGCTGAAATAATCAGAATCGATTCGCTTCACCACGTACGTATCTTCAGTTGTGACACCAACGTCGTGGTCTATCATCATATCGCTCAGTTGTTGCCCATCAATTAGAACAATCTTCTTCTCGATTCGCGACACATAGTCTTTTGCGTCAGGTGAGAACTGAGATGTTGTTATGAATACGCCTTTCCTTGCGCGGTGCCCCTCTAAACTCCCTGCAAAAGCTTGAACGTCGGGACGACCAATCGTGGCCGCCCAACGCTTGGCCTGAATATAAATGACATCAAGACCAAGCTTATCTTCCTTGATTATTCCGTCAATACCTCCGTCACCAGCTCTTCCGATGGCACTTCCTGCGTCCCGACGGGAACCTCCATATCCCATTTTCAACAGAAGCTCAACCACCAATCTTTCAAAGAAGCTCGGTGATCCTTGGCGAACTTTTTCTAACAGTTCCGCAGCCAGTGATTTTCGAAGGGTTTGGTAGGCTTTCTCTAGAATCTCGCTTGGGGTTTGCGTCGTGGCGTCGCCTTCAGGCTCCCTATTCTCAGGCTCGGGAGCGCGCGGTCGACGAAACTCTAAATGCCCTGGAAACTGATCCAGAAAGTGCATATCGATCTTGGCAGGCGCGGATGTAACAACTTTCTCCCCTACGGCTGTTAGTTTGTAGATGCCACTTCCAACTCTTTCGAGGAGACCCGCTCTGTTGAGATGAGCCAATGACCATGCCACGCGATTCTTGAATCTTTGCTGTCTGCCCGATGGCAAGAGTTCGGTTCGTTCTTCCTCGGTTAAGTTGAAGTGATCCGCCACGGTTGAATACAACTGCGTTGTCTTTACAGGCCCGCCATTCCGAAAAGTCAGGAGAATCGGGAGCATCATTGTTTGAAAATCGGGTATCGCCACTTCTTGAGTCCCTAAGCTTGGGCTGAGGCGCCATCCTTTTTCTTGGTAGCGTTGAGCGTTGTGTTATCTATCAATCTCGTTTTACCTACGTAAGCGGCAACGGCAATCATCATTGGCCGTTCGTCCAGCTTGTCGAGCTTTTCCAGCGTTTCTCCATCCATGATGCTCACGTAATCCAAACGCACTCGCGGTTCTGCTTCAATCATGGTTCTTACAAGTTCCGTGAGTTTGGCGCCATGTCGTTCGCCCGCCCTATAAGTCTCCTTCGCTTTTGCCAGAGCACGGTGAATGACCGCAGCGGCCTGCTGTTCTTCGGGTTTCAAGTAGAGATTGCGAGACGACATGGCCAATCCGGTATCCTCGCGGACGGTCGGCAATACAATGATTTCCGAATCGAGAGCCAGGTCTCGAACGAGCCGCCGGATGATGATCGCCTGCTGTCCGTCCTTCTGGCCAAAGAAAGCAAAATCAGGACGCACCACGTTTAGCAGGATCGTAACGACTGTGGCAACGCCGCGAAAATGACCCGGACGCGCCGTACCCTCTAACTGCTCCGACAGCCCTTCGACGTTCACATAGGTAGAAAAGCCCTTGGGATAAATCTCTTCAATCGGGGGGGCAAAGATATAATCAACGTTATAGTCGGTCAGCAGGGCCGTATCCTTTGTCAGGTCTCGCGGATAGTGTGCAAAGTCTTCGCCCGGTCCAAATTGGGCAGGGTTCACAAAGACTGAAACGACGACCACATCACACATCCGGCGTGCCTCTCGCACCAGGCTTAGATGGCCTTCATGAAGCGCGCCCATCGTGGGCACAAGCCCGATGGTCCGATCCTGCTCGCGGCGAATTTTGCGCGCGACGGAACTCATGCGCTGACGACGATTGATAATCTCCATAGTTTTTGGGGGAAATCAGGACTGCTTGATGTTTGAGTCTTTCACGGGCGTGGGTAGATTCAATTCTTCGGCGGCTTCTGCCGGCAGCGCATATGACTCTGCCGCTGATGGATAGCTGCCGTTTCGCACGTCGTCGGCATACCGGCTTACGGCGTCTGTGATTGTCTGATTCAGATTTGCGTAAGGCCTGACGAAGCGCGCGAGCTTTCCAAAAGACAGTCCCAACATGTCATGGAGGACGAGGACCTGAATGTCGCAGTGAACCCCAGCCCCGATGCCGATTGTAGGAATGCTGACACTCTCGGTAATGAGCTTGGCAATTTCGCGCGGCACAACCTCTAACACAATCGCAAAAGCCCCGGCTTCTTCCAGGGCCAGAGCATCGTCGAGCAGTTCCCGAGCCGCGGCGGCAGTTTTTCCTTGTACGCGGTAGGCACCCAGCTTGTTGATTGATTGCGGGGTTAAGCCGATGTGACCCATCACCGCGATCTCTTCGTCGACGAGACGCTTGATCAGCGGAAGCCGCTTCCGGCCACCTTCGAGCTTGACCGCTTCGGCCCCCCCTTCCTTCACCAGGCGCAAGGCGTTTCTCACGGCATCGTCGGCGCCGGTATGAAACGATCCGTAAGGCATATCGGCCACCAGCAGCGCTCGCTGCACCGCCCGCCGGACAGCCTTCAAGTGAATCATTATTTCGTCGAGCGTGACCGGGACAGTATTCCCATAACCCAGTACGACGTTACCCAGACTATCGCCCACCAGGACAATGTCTATGCCGGCTTCGTCGACGAGTCGGGCGGTCGGGTAGTCGTAAGCTGTCAAACATACCAGGCGCTCGCCGCGTTTTTTGCTGGCTCGCAACGAAGGCGCACTAACCTTTTCCGGACGCTCGGGTTGGAGATACGGCATTGTTTTAGGTCTCTGGCCACTCGGGCCTGTCATCAACAAAATAGCCAATAGGCCCGCAAATTCGGAGATGTTCAAGGCGTGTCATCAAGTGAGGGCATTATAACGGGAAACCAGGAAAAAGGGGAAAAGGAGGCCGAGGCAGGCGGCAGACGGCAGGAGCAGGAGCAGGAGGACGTGAGCAACGGAACCTTAGGTCAACTATGAAGGGATATGAGTTAAGCGGCAATCGTCCTGCTTCCTAATCCTGCCGTCTGCCTCCTTGATCGTCTCTACGGATGCCAGCGCTTCACTTCTGAGCCGTCTTCGAGATTTTGCAGCAAGTCGGTGACTGTAATATTGAGCGTGGGGTGCACGAGGCGAGGCGCAAGCTCTGCTAAGGGCGTTAGCACGAACCGTCGAAGATGGAAGCGGGGATGAGGAAGAGTGAGAAATTCGGTGTTCTGCGTCTCATCGCTGTAAAGAAGAAGATCAAGATCAATTGTCCGCGGAGCCATCGCAGCTTCGCGCGTGCGGCCAAGCGCGTACTCTATCCGGAGCAATCGGGCCATCATCTTTTCAGGTGGCGGAAGCACGTCGGAAGATAATTCGGCAACCATATTGAGAAACACCGGCTGCGGAAACGTCTCCACCGGTTCAGTTTCATAGATGGTTGATACTCTACTGATCTCCAGGCCCGCATCGAGCATTCCGCGAATTCCCAGCAGAAGATTACCGGCCCGGTCGCCCAGGTTGGAACCGAGGCCGACGTAAGCGTTAGTGATCGAGGAATAGGGAAACATTGCGGATGTGTTTTGAGCTTTGTATTTTATTCTTAGTACTTTGTGCTTTGTATTTCGACATCTGTTCTTTGCCGGACCTGCAAGTATAGAATGGGAAGGCGCTCAGCCAGCAACGTAAATGGAAGACTGACCGCTACAGGATACCAAGAACACAAAGTAGAAAGAACAAAGTACCTGGCAATCTTGTCTCAACTGTCAACATTCCTCTGGCTGAAGTGGAAGTTGTTTCGGAATTCACTGAGGTCGTCCAAAGCGGTCGCCAACCGTGTTGCGTCAATTCTAGGAATGTTGGCTGCCCTGATTTTCGCAGTGGTCGTCGCGATAGGTTTGGGCTTAGCCGCATTTGCTCTGACGTCGCCAGCAATAATAGTTCACGCGACTCCAAACAGAACAAAGGCTAGCGGATTTCCATCTGCGGAGTTTATCTTCTTCTCCATCTTCGCTCTCTGCTACCTGATGTGGGCGACCTTGCCGCTCAGCATCGGCAGCAACAGACAGTTTGAGCCAGGCCGTCTGCTGATATATCCAATTAGCCTGCGCAAACTTTTTGCTATCGACTTCATCAGCGAGGTAACCAACCTTCAGTCCATCTTTGCAATTCCCGCGATCGTTGCGGTGGGCCTGGGTGCAGGTTTGGGAAGCGGAATGCTTGGCCTCGCGTTGATTGCGACAATACCCGCAGCAGTCTTCGGAGTGGCGCTCTCGAAGTGGCTGTCCATCTCGCTTGGCTCACTCACTCGGCGCAGGCGCACGCGCGGTGAAACTTTGTTGGCGTTGATCGGGGTTGTGGCCGGACTTGGCGGCGCCTTGATTGGCCAGCTTGCGCCCGCGTTGCTCAGGCACGCGGAATCGTTCAGGGGTCTGCGTTGGACACCCCCGGGCGCTGCCGCAGTGGCCCTGACTAGCGGTTTACGCGAAGGCGCCGCGGGAGACTACCTGCTGGCAGTGGCTACGCTGACTGGCTACACCGTGATTCTCATCGCGGCTAGTTATTGGATCGCCCAACGAGCCGTGCTCGGCGGAGGAGGAAAGCGTCGAGCAGCTGTCGGAGCAGGACAGGCAAGTACCGAGGCTTACACCGGGTGGGAACTTCCTCTGGTATCGCAGCAGCTCTCAGCGGTGGTCGAAAAAGAGTTGCGTTACGTAATGCGCAATGCACAGCTTCGTATGATGGTGTTAATGCCCTTAATCCTGATTGTGGTTAGGCTGGTGAATACCAACCGTAGCAGCGATGAGGTCACCTACGGTTCCAGCTCGGGCGCAACCGACTTCCTGGCCTATGGCGAAGGCTTGATAGCCAGCGGCGGCGTGTTGTATGTGTTTCTAATCCTCACCGGGCTATCATGCAACCAGTTCGCTTTTGAAGAGGGAGGTATGCGCTCGATTATTCTGTCCCCGGTGGATCGCCGTACCATACTGATTGGCAAGAACATCGCCTTGACAATCGTTGCGTTGCTCTTCTCAATCGCGCTCCTGATTATTAATCACCTGGTATTTCGGGACCTCACGCCTGTGATCCTCGTGTTCGTGGCCCTTTGCTTTATTACGTTTGCCGCGACCATGTCGGTTATCGGCAACGGGCTCTCAATACGTTTCCCAAAACGTATGAAGTTTGGCAAACGCCTGAACGTGTCAGGCGTGGTCGGACTACTAATAATTCCTCTCCTTATTTTGTTGGCGATACCGCCGCTTGCAGCCACCGCCGCTGGTTACTTCACCCAGAGCCTGGTCATCGAATATGTTACACTGGCCTTGTTCGCCGCACTGGCAGTTTGCTCTTATATCCTTTTGATCGATTTCCAGGGACGAGCATTACAGCGGCGCGAAGTGGAAATACTCGAAGCCGTCCGTGAACCGGTGGACGACTAAGTGGCATAGACTTTGGGGCGGGGCAGCGCTTTGGTGTGCCGGCGATGAATAAAGCGGCCATGTACTTATGACTATCTTGCGGTTTTTACCTGCTAGGTTGGAAACCGACGACCAGCCGCCCTGCTCTAAACTCAGCGGCCTGGTGCTTTGAGCAGTAGGATCACTTTTCCAGCAGCCTGTAGAGCTTGAAAAGCGGCTACTCCAGCGATGTCGCCCCGCGGCATCCGGGCGGGCAGAAGTTAGCGGCCCCGTCAATACACAAATGGCTCGCAGAAGATTTCGCAGCAACCAGCGGCACGAACCTGCCACCGAGCGCTCCTTCCAGGAGTACATCCTCTCCACAGCTGCGCCCCAGACCTCGAGAGTTGAGCTACTCCGCCTAGTGCGCGGCGGCGAAGATACTTTCCTGGAACTCAAAGTAAAACTTTCGAATCCGGAAAAGATTGCCCAGGGGATAGTGGCACTGGCAAACACGGGCGGTGGCGTCATAATTTTTGGGGTCAACGATCAGATGCGTGTGGAAGGCCTCGACGATGCCGAAGACGTTCAACAAGAGCTGGTGCGCATCTGCCGCGACGAAATCCACCCACCAATCATCCCCTTCATCGACCGAATTGCCTTTGACAATGGCCGGCGCATTGTGGCCCTTGACGTGGAGGGAAAGCGGCGCCCGTATCGCACTCGTGATGGGCGTTTCTACCTGCGCATCGGTGCTGAGAAACGTGAGGCTACGCGGGAAGAGCTGGCGACGCTTTTGGACGATGTGCGACCGCTGGGTTATGAAAACGTTTCTGTAATTGGCGCCGCGATCAAAGACATTGACGAAGCACATCTCTGGAGTTTCCTGCGGGAATTCTCCGGAGACGCCTTTGACGAATCAGGTGCTTCCGGTTATCCCACCGCGGAAGTCCTGCAGCGCGATTTATTGCTAGCTACCAACAATGGAGGTGATGTTGTACCGACCACAGCGGGCCTGCTTCTGTTCGGGCACGACGAGAGAGTTGGCGAATTACTGCCGCGCTCGGCAATTACCGCAACGCGATTCGCAGGTGATTCGATACAGGCTGATGTTGTCGAACGCGTTAAGCTCAGTGGCAATCTATCCACACTTTACGAATCAGCGGTCCGATTTATTAGTCGCTATTGTGATTTGTGGGATGCGCGCCCGCGAAATTTCCGGCGGGTCGAGGTCGAGGAGAGTCCTGTTCCGGCTCGGGCAAATTATCACCGGGGCGCATTAAAGGAAGCTGTCGCCAACCTGCTGGTGCATCGGGATCTGGCTCTTCGGGATCAGCAGACCCGTCTCAATATTTTTGACCGCACCATTGAATTGGTCAATCCCCGGCGAACTTCAGGGTTTTCTCCGGTGGCGCAGAAAGCAATCCGCTATGGATTGCCAGAAAGGCTTAATCCTCAGATCTCTGCGATTTTCTCCAGTTCTGCCTATGCGTTAGACCTACCGACCGATGGATTACCAATGCTCCTGCGTGAATCGCGCATGTTCTCTGGAAAGCGCACCGAGATTTACGCTTTCAATGATGAGTTTCGTTTGCGGCTTCATGGAAGTTGAAAACAGTAGGCAGTGCGCAGTAAGCAGACGGCGGCAGGAGCAGAGGGCAGCATTTTCCATTTGACATTTTTCATTGGTCATTTTCCTGATCTCATTTCATGGTAATTCGTGTTGATTCGTGGATCGCTTGTTGGGCTGAGACATGAAGAACGATCCACGAAATTACACGAACGGACACGAAACAATAGGCCACAAATGACAGATGGAAAATGCTCCTGCCTCCTGCCTCTTACACGCTCTGGCCGGCCGCATAACCCGAGGCCCAGGCCCACTGGAAGTTATAGCCTCCGAGTTGACCGGTTACGTCTACCACCTCACCGATGAAGTAAAGTCCGGGCACTCTTTTGACTTCCATCGTTTGCGATGAAAGTTCATTGGTCGCAACACCTCCGGCGGTCACTTCTGCCTTTTTGTAACCTTCAATTCCAGAGGGAATGATCTCCCAATGATTGAGCCGTTCGGCGATATTCGCGAGCTGGGCGGGTGTGAAACGTTTGAGCGGCTGCGAGGGGACGTTCAAGGCGCACCACGCGTGGGCAAAGCGGCGTGGCAGAAACTGGCTCAGGAAGTTTGCCAGTTCCATCTCGTTGTTTTGTTGTTCGCGCAAAAGCTTCCCCGCATGGCGCTCCGGCAGGAGATTGATAGCGATTACGGCGCCTGGTTGCCAGTAGGAGGAGATTTGCAGGATGGCAGGTCCGCTCAAGCCGCGATGCGTAACCAGAACATTTTCGCGAAACTGTTGGCCACGACAATAGACCAAGGCGTCAACTGAAATTCCACTGACAGAAGTTAACTCCTTTTGTGTGCGACCCGAGAGAGTGAAAGGGACAAGTGCCGGCCGCGGCTCCTGAATCGCAAGATCGAACTGCCGAGCCATATTGTAGCCAAAGTCCGTAGCCCCAAGTGTGGGAATCGATAATCCGCCGGTGGCAACGACGAGTGATTGCGAGATAACGCTGCCGGTCTCCGTTTCAACCTCGAAATCCGCTTTTTTCTCTACTCTGCGCACTGCCGTGTCGCAGCGAATCTCGACACCTGCCGCTTCACATTCGTGGAGCAGCATTTCAATTATTCGGCGTGAACCTTCATTGCAGAACAGTTGTCCGAGCTTTTTCTCGTGGTAGGGGATGCCGTGTTTCTCCATTAAGGAGATGAAGTCCGAGGGTGTGTAGCGAGCCAGGGCAGACTTGCAGAAGTGTGGATTGGCGGAGATGAAATGGTCAGGATTGGAATTTACGTTGGTGAAATTGCATCGTCCCCCGCCGGAGATGGCGATTTTCTTGCCGACGCGTTCCGCGTGCTCGATCACCACTACCTTCCGGCCGCGCTTTCCAGCTTCAATCGAGCAAAGGAGACCTGCTGCTCCGCCTCCGATCACCACTACATCTGTCTCATAATTCATTGCTGATTGCCGATTTGCTTTATTAAGCGGTGTGGAAGTCGCAGGTTCATGAAATTCTGCAAGGTGCGGGAATTTGCAGGTTGGGAAGGTGGGCAAAGCGTAGCGCGCCCCCGCTCCAGCGTAGCGTCTCTCGCTAGCAAAAAGCCGCTGTCTCCTTATGCAGACCAGTCCAGGGTAGTCTTGA
>JACCSP010000250.1 GCA_013812905.1 Pyrinomonadaceae bacterium | reverse complement strand
ACAAGATCGGCGACTCGATGGTAATGATCGGAGGTGGCGAGGCCTGGCGCGGAACGCCTATGCCCACCGCACTTCATATCTACGTGGACGACGTGGACGCTGTTTATCAGCGGGCTCTTGATGCCGGAGCTACTTCAATGATGGGGCCGATTGAGGACCATGGGGAGCGCGTCGCGGGTGTGAAAGACCTTTCAGGCAATGAATGGTATATAGCGAAACGCCTATCCGGCTCCCACACTGATGAGGGTCTTCACAATGTGAATGTGTACCTGCATCCGCTGGGCGCCGACCAAATGATTGAGTTTTTGAAGCCAGCTTTCGGAGCGGCAGAGGTGGCGGTCTATCGCTTACAGCCGGACGGCCCTGTCGTCCATGCGAAAATGAGAATCGGTGACTCGGTTTTGGAGATGGGAGAAGCCCACGGCCCGTATCAGCCGATGCCGACAATGTTTTTCCTCAATGTTGATGATGTGGATCGGTGGTATCAGCGGGCCGTGGCCTCAGGAGCTGTCTCGATGAGCGAACCGGCTGATCAGCCATACGGCAATCGTGTTGGCGCGGTAACCGATCCGTTCGGCAACACCTGGTACATCGCCAAGCCCTTCAAGGGATTGGATCCTGAGCCAGAAGGTTCTAGAATGGCAGGTTAATAAGTCATTAATTCAAAACAGTCGGACGCCACGAAAGGTCAATGCATATGCTTGAGACAGGAAAGCAGTTTCCGGATTTCTCTCTTCCGAACCAGGACGGGAAAACAGTGAAGCTCGGCGATTTCGCCGGCAAATGGTTAGTAGTTTACTTTTATCCAAAGGACGATACGCCCGGTTGCACGATTTAGGGAAAGTCTTTTACGGCTAGCAAGGAAGATTTCGAGGCTGCCGGAATTTCAGTCGTCGGGGTCAGCCAGGACGATGTCGCCTCACATAAGGACTTCTGCAACAAGTTTGGTTTCACAATCGACTTGCTCGCCGATACGAAAGCGGAATTGCTCAAGGCTTGCGGGGTAGGTCGAAGCGACTACAAGGGCACGATGTATTGGGACCGCACCTCAATCGTAGTGGATCCAAACGGCGTGGTGCGGAAAGTCTATGAGAAGGTAAGCCCCCAGGGCCACGAGCAAACTCTACTTGCGGATGTTCAACAAATGCAGGAACCTGACAGGAGAAAATCAATGGCTAGTACAGTAAAGCCCATCCCGGAGGGCTACCACTCGGTCACACCGTATTTGATCATCAAGAACGCTGCCGCTGCGATTGAGTTTTATAAATCGGCGTTTGGCGCCACTGAACTTTTTCGTATGCCACAGCCCGACGGAAAAATCGGCCATGCTGAGATTAAGGTAGGCGATTCGCCAATCATGCTTGCGGACGAGTTTCCGGAGATGAAATACGTAAGTCCACAAACGCTCGGTGGCTCACCTGTGTCTCTGATGATTTATGTGGAAGATGTTGATGCGGTTTTCAAGCGTGCACTCGATGCCGGTGCGTTGGAGCAAAAGCCGGTGCAGGATCAGTTCTACGGCGACCGCAGTGGCAGTCTCATCGATCCCTTTGGCCACGTCTGGCATATAGCCACTCACAGGGAAGACGTAACTCCGGAAGAGATGGAAAAACGGGCTAAGTCTGCGCACGGCGGAGGTGGAACGACTTAACTGTTCTCAGAGACCGAAGTGATTATTGAGAGAGTCTGGTAGGCTCCGGTGGTTTTGGGTCGGTCATGGGCATAGGGGTGGTCGGTTCTCTAACCGGCGGCGCCGGTTCTTCATCGGGCGGTATTGGGACAGGATTTGGGGAAGGCTCCGGATCCATAGGATCATAGGGATGTGTGGGCGTCTGATCGGGCCTTTCACCAGGGCGCCACGGTTCGTTTTCCGGATCTCGACTCACTTTGTTTACCCTCTTTTTAATTAGACAGGGCGCTGTTTGAAGGCGCCCCATCGCGTTCTCCACGTATCTCGGTTGTCGGTCCTACTCGGAGCGTTCCCCGTTGGTCGAGTCGACTTTCTTCTCAGTTTCAATGCCGGCGACTTTGCTCCCGGATTCTGCGGCGCCTTGAACTGCTCCCGACGCTGCACCGACGGCAGCACCGGTCAACACTTCCTTCACAGGTTCCTTAGCGCGAGAAAGAATTCCCTCGGAGGAGCGCTTCCTTCCGGATCTGCTCAAGATTTTCCTACTGGAAGACCTGCCCTTAGTTGAAGCTTTCGTTCGAGAAACTCGCTTCCTGCTTTTAGCTCCCGCACGCTTCCTAGTGGACCCTGCACCCGACCTCTTGGTTGAGGCTTTCTTCTTCGTTGACCTGGTACTCGACCTCTTGGTCGAGGCTTTCTTGGTACTCTTTCTTGCAACGCGCGCGCTAGAAGATTTTTTCGCAGCTGATCGGCCTTTGCTCGATTTCTTCGCAACCGACCCTTTGCGTGCTTTACGTGCTTTGGTTGTAGGCATACTCTCCTCCATGAACCCTGCTCTGTACGGTCCCAGGTCCACAAAGCAACGCTCCTTCATTGCTGAAGAAGCGTTGCCCGTTGTGGACTACGCTCTAGTGTTTCCACCAGGGCTCCTTAAAGAAGATCGGCGAAGGGACGACCTTCTCATGTTTTTGACGAACGCTATGGTTAGCGTACTGTGCTTAGACTACGGGTCCTCTTCTCCCTGACACTAGATTGATGATCAGGATCACGAGGGCCACGAGTAGAAGAAGGTGAATTAGGTTGCCGCCGACGCTTCCGATAAAGCCAAGCAGCCAGAGCACAAGTAGAATCACGAGAATTGTCCACAACATACGCGAAGTCTCCTTTGTTAAGAGTTTACCCTTTGTCAAACCAGTTCAGGGTATAATGGAGCAATGGTTATGCCAGTCGGAAAAAGGGCGAGTTTTGATCAGTAACTTCTAGCTTGGAGCGTATTTAGCCGGGTACTTAAGGTTGCGTCACAACCTTGCCCCACCTGACGTGCATTAGAACCGTTCGCTTTCAATAGCCGGAATAAAAACGATTTGTGCGAATTTCAGTCAGCAAAAAACGACCGCGCTCATTTAGCCGCTAGCCCCCGTTCATTGTCGTTCTCGTATGGCTAATTGAACTATCATATTTGCGTTTTCTTTTTTTTGCAGGGGCGTAATACAATCCGCGTCTCAGGTTCTGAAAACCACCACACCAATCGACGTAACAAGGAGAATTTCATATGAATACCTTGGAAAGATTTCTTCGCTACAGTACTACATGCCTCGTTTTGCTCTCGGCTTTTGGGTCCATTGTGCTAGCACAGGCGCCATTGCGACTCCCTCGACCGAGCCAGAAGGCCAGTATCATGCAAACGGTCGGCGTTACTGACATTACGATCACCTATAGTCGTCCCGGAGTAAAGGGTCGTAAGATCTGGGGCGACGCGCCCGCAGGTACCGCGCCCGGCACTGCGACCTTGGACGACGCCAGGGCCCGAGCGAAAGATGCCCCACTAGTACCCTTCGGCCACGTTTGGCGCACGGGCGCAAACGAAGCCACGATGTTTGAAGTGAGCGACGGCGTACTAATCAACGGGCAGCCGTTGGCCGCAGGGCGGTACAGCCTGCACACCATTCCCGCCAAAGACGGAGAGTGGACAGTTATCTTCAACAGCGACGCTGGACAGTGGGGGAGCTTCACTTACGACGAGAAAAAAGATGTGCTCCGCGTGAAGGCTAAGCCCCAGGTGGTTGCTGATACTCAGGAATGGTTGATGTTCAGTATGGATCCTATCGCTGAGAATTCTGCTCAGGTCAACATTCGCTGGGAAAAGGTAAGTGTCCCGTTCACCGTTGAGGTCAAGGAAGTGAAGGCATTGGCGCTAGAAAAGGCGCGTGCGTCCCTGGCTGCGGCCAAGCCCGACGATTGGCAGATTCGCGCGCAGGCTGCGAATTTCGCGTTGCAGAATAAACTCAACACCGAAGAAGCGATGCAGTGGCTGGATCAATCGATCAAGATCAAGGAGAACTTCAACAACGTCGGCCTCAAGGCGCGGACCCTGGCCGAACAAGGCAAGACCGCGGAAGCAATTGCCGCCGGCGAGAAAGCGATCCAGCTTGGCAAGGCGGCCAAAGCAAACGCGCAGGCTCTGGCCGACCTGGAAAAGCGTGTGGCAGAGTGGAAATCGAAAATGTGATGGTCGGATAGGCTAGCCATCTCTGCTCAGGGTTGCTTGAAAATCTGGCAAAAGATCCGTTTGGACCAGCTTTCTCATCTTATTTACACCGTTTAGCCCGGGGGAAGGCTTTGCTGGCGGCGCTCTTCCGGTTTCAACGGTGGCATTGGGTCGAGATGGCACCCAAGAGAAACTGTTAAAACCGTTCCGCGTGTGGGAGCTCGGGGGTTCCTTCGACACCGGGCTAGACCACGGTGTTACAAACATGGTTACACCAAACAAACTACGGTACCAATGGAATCTAAAGTCTTGGACTCCAGTCCTAATCTCGGGGTTATTTTAAGAAAAATTAGCGCCACCTTTCACCAAGATTGGGACAATCCACGCCCGCCTCGCACAAAAAGTTCACCATCGACCCGCAGTTAAAGACTAACGTCGCAACGTCCAGCTGCGGCTAACTACCCCCACTCATGCCGGAGCCTGAGACTCTTCGGTAAAAGCAAATTTGAATATGCAGCCAAAGGAACCACTAGCTGACGCCAGTAGGGCTCGAGGCACTCAGTCGGTGCCCGGCACGACTCCACTCTATCTTCGACTACAACATCACCGGGATCTGCTTTGCCGATCTTGATGGCTCGGTCGCTAAAGCCAACGAGGCGTACCTAGAAATCGTTGGGTATAGCCGCGACGATCGTTGCTTCGGGAGCATAGTTGGCGTGAGATGACCGCGCTGGACCACCAGCACTTGGATGATCCTGCGATTCAAAGAATGAACTAACCGGAACCTGGACCCCATATTCGAAGGAATGCAATCGTAAAGATGGTCCGCTTCGTTCGGTCTCAGCTAGCACATTTCCTATTCCAGACCACAGGAGAGGGTGCTACGATGGTCGTACTCTGGGGAGGTGGATTATGCCGTGGGATGGAGACGACCTGGCCGGCGAGATGGAAGAAAACCTCGAACGGCAACAGGCAGCCGCTGAGGCGCGAGCGAATAAGAGCCCTGGTTCGGCGGAAGATCGCGCCCGCAACGCTCAACTCGAGTCCTTGCGGCTTTCCCGCTCGCGAATCATGGGCCAACTGAGCCGCGCCACTGTCCCCGCTCACCGCACGATGCTCGAGCGCGCCTTAAAAGCCATTGATGATCAAATGATTGAACAGCAATAGACCGTTTGCGGGCTCGAGTATCCACAGATTACCCAGATTTAACGAGGCCTTCCGCCTTGCACCCACTGCGCTGGGTAATCTGCGTAATCTGCGAATTATCCGCGGGTCAACTGCCGATACTTGATCCGGTGCGGTTGCTCGGCGGCCGCGCCGAGCCGCCTTTTTCGGTCAGCCTCATACTCCGAATAGTTTCCTTCGAACCAGACGACCTTGCTGTGGCCTTCAAACGCAAGGATATGCGTGGCGGTTCGATCTAAAAACCATCTATCGTGAGAAATTACTACCGCGCAACCGGCGAAATTTCCCAGCGCTTCTTCCAGCGCGCGTAACGTGTTGACATCCAGATCGTTGGTTGGCTCGTCCAGCAATAAAACATTCGCGCCCTCTTTCAACATCTTTGCCAAATGGACGCGATTTCGTTCACCGCCCGACAACATCGCAATCTTCTTTTGTTGGTCCGAGCCGGAAAAATTAAATCGTCCCACGTAAGCCCGCGAGTTGACCTCGCGCGTTCCCAGCTTCAGGAGATCCGCGCCACCGGTGATTTCTTGCCAGATGGATTTCTCAGGGTCGAGTGTGCGACTTTGGTCCACATATGCCAGCACCACTGTCTCTCCAACCTTGATGGTGCCGCTGTCAGGGTGCTCCTGACCTGTGATCATGCGAAACAAAGTCGTTTTGCCGGCGCCGTTCGGACCAATTACGCCGACAATGCCACCCGGCGGCAGAGCAAACTTCATATCTTCGACCAGCAAATGACCGCCGTAGCCTTTGCTGACTCCTTCTGCCTCGATTACGATGTTGCCAAGGCGTGGTCCCGGCGGAATGTGAATCTCAAGATCCTCACGCTGTTTCTCTGATTCCTGTTGGACCATTGATTCATACGCATTGATTCGCGCCCTGCCCTTAGCGTGACGCGCTTTAGGCGACATGCGAATCCATTCCAACTCGCGCTGCAGCGTCTTCAACCTCTCACTTTCAGACTTCTCTTCGCGACGCAGACGCTCCTGTTTCTGTTCCAGCCAGGAAGTGTAATTCCCTTTCCAGGGAATCCCCTCGCCACGGTCAAGTTCAAGAATCCAACCGGCAACGTTATCCAGGAAGTATCGATCATGGGTCACTGCGATAATCGTGCCTGGATAAGTTTGCAGGTGATGTTCCAACCACGCGACCGACTCCGCATCGAGGTGATTTGTCGGCTCATCGAGCAGCAAGATATCCGGCTTCCTCAAAAGCAACCGGCAAAGAGCAACTCGACGACGTTCGCCACCGGATAGGACTTTCGCCGCAGTCTCCGGCGGCGCACACCGGAGCGCGTCCATGGCCATCTCCAAACGTGAATCAAGATCCCAGGCGTCCTGAAGGTCCAGCTTCTCCTGCACCTCGCCCTGCCGTTCGAGTAGCCTGGACATTTCCTCGTCCGACACTTCCTCACCAAACTTCGCGTTGATCTCCTCGAACTCTTTTAGCAGATCTACCGTCTCCCGCACGGCTTCTTCCACCACTTCGCGCACAGTCCGGGAGTCGTCTATCAATGGATCCTGCTCCAAATAACCGACTGTAAAGCCGGGAGCGATAACGGTCTCGCCGTTAAACTCTGTGTCAACGCCGGCGAGTATGCGGAGCAACGACGATTTTCCGGATCCGTTGAGACCGATCACGCCGATCTTCGCGCCGTAGAAATATGAAAGATAGATGTCCTTAAGAACGACCTTCTTGTCGTAAAACTTGCTGACACCGATCATCGAATAGATAACTTTGTTTGGTTCAGTGCTCATAGTCTGTGTTCCACAGATTACACAGGTTGCGCGGAATCACAAAAAGGAGTCGGAGCAGGAGTAGGAGGCAGATGGCAGTCTACTCCTTCAACCCGCAACTTCCTGGAGTGGGGCTGACCTGTCATCGCTTTGTCCGTCTGCGAGCTACCACGTCTCAGGCAAGGAAAGGCGGCGACAGGCGCTAACGCGTACTTTGATCCGCGTTCGCTAGGAGCTCACCAAAGGCAAGATGTAGTTTACGAAACACCAATCAATCATTAACACAGCGTTCAAAACAATGACTCTCAATGGTCACATACGGCCGTTAGTGTGCTGACTCAGAGCGACGACATTGTTTGGGGCATTGACTATTACCTTTACCTCAGCGGCGATCTGCGCCCCAGAGGACAGCAAAAGTCATGAGAGTTTAGAGGGCGGCCACCTCGAGACTTTCTCGGATCAATCAAACATCGGCCAATCACTGCGGTACAACGCCGGGGTGGGCATCGCATTCATTTCGCAAAGAAAACTACAGTTTGAAATTAACTACATCAGAGGAGAAGAAAACGTGCCAAACATTGAACTTAAAAAAACAACCGTTGTGCTGGCCTTAGCCATCGCGGCAAGCGTCTCGGCGAACATGCTCGGCACCGTCGGAGCGCAGGGTCCGAAGACTGCGATACCGACATTAAGCCCTACGCAGTCTCAATCTCCAACAAGTACGTGGTGCGTCCGCTGCTGAGCGTCGGCGACCGCGTGCCGGAGACGAGCGATCCCTCGAAACAGTATCAGATGGTCGGCATCCCCGACGGCCTCGGGGCTCATAAAGGACATGGCAATCAGACCGTCCTTTATATGAACGAGTTATCAGCGCAAATCCGCGTCCGACTATCTTCCCCCGAGGTTACGATGATCGACCATTAAGCACCGGTCCTGGACCACTTGGATACCAGCTTTTGCCAGCGTTTCGGCAGCCAAATCATCCCGGATGCCTGACTGCAGCCACACGGCTTTCGGTTTCTTAGCGAGTATGTCGTCCAGGTGAGCGGAAACATCCTGGGAACGCCGAAAGACGTTCACCAAATCGACGTCGACGGGTATCTCGATCAACTTGCGGTAGACCTTTTGCCCGAGAATATGGGTCACCTGTGGGTAATAGACCGGGACCGGAATGATCTGAAAGCCCGCGGACTCAAGATACCGCGGAACATAGAAGGCCGGTTGGCCCGCTTGAGCCTCAGTCTTGATTCCCAGCACAGCGATGGTTGTAGTGCTCGAGAGCAACTCGCGAATTTGCTGAATGCCGGTCATGATGTTCTTTTGCCAGGTCATGGGGCGGAGTATACGAAAGTGCAAGGCGCGGATGCACGCGGTTAAACGCCGCTCAAAAAAAGGAGCCAAGGGGGTAGTTTGAAACGCTGGATCGGGAGTAATTCCTAAGTCTGTCGATGTTACTCAGTAACGCCCTCAGAGCATTGTAAATTAGTGTGCCCTTCTCTGATCCGCGTCTGACCGAGTGCATTGGCGACTAACTTTACTCCTAGCCTTCATGGTCCTGTCGGTATGCAGCGACCACCTCTAGCGCACCATCATGCATTCTCTCAGGCCGAACGTAGAGCCAGTGCTTTTCGAATTCCACATCGGTCATGGTTGCAGCTATGGTTCGCTCTTTGCTCTTTAACCATTGTTCGGCCCACTGACGGAGTTCCTGGTTCCGGTTGAGCGCTGTGCGCGCTGCATGCATGTTAAGAGGTGTGCTCATAGTTTTACGCCACTTTCAAAATAGTGTTGTTGCCCGGTCAACGGGTCTCGAAAGGAAATCGATTTCGC
Source organism: Pyrinomonadaceae bacterium (assembly GCA_013812905.1). Taxonomy (GTDB): domain Bacteria; phylum Acidobacteriota; class Blastocatellia; order Pyrinomonadales; family Pyrinomonadaceae; genus PSRF01. Next base: position 8,093 of record JACCSP010000250.1, on the reverse strand, counting down.
CAGCAGCTTCAGCGGGTTGGAAAAATCATCGTTATCTGTAGAAGTCATCGCAGGATAAAGTTTGTCATTGACGACGGGAATCCCTAAGGCCGCGAGATGGAGGCGCAGCTGGTGCTTCCGGCCGGTAACGGGAACCAACTGATACCTGGTGATGCTTCCCAAATTGCTGAGGTAATTGATGTGAGTCTCAGAGTTTGCCTCCCCCGCAACTTCTTTCATGCGAAAAAATGGTTCTCCCCGCACGATTCGACTCCGCCGAGTAGTGGAGAAGTTCGAACCCTCAACAGTTGGCACCAGGGCCTCGTATACCTTTCTAATCTTCCGATTCCGAAAGAGCGACGTGTAATGGCCCCTTGTTCTCGGGTTGACGGAAAACAAGACCACTCCGGCAGTTCCCCGGTCAAGACGATGGACCGGCACCAGGTCTTCGGGCTTGCCCTGTTTTCGCAGCCTGACCAGAAGTGTTTCATGGAGAAACCTTCCCGTGGGAATCACCGGCAGGAAATGCGGTTTATCTGCCACCAGGATGTCTTCATCCTCATACAGCACTTGCTCAACAAAGGGGACGGCTCCCTCATTTTCCAATTCCCGGTAATAAAAGATGCAAGCGCCGACTCGATAAGCAGTTTCTGAATCGATGTGACGTCCGAGTTCATCCACAACCTGACCCTTTGCCATCCGTGCAGTCCAAGTCTCAGCGTTAACGTGAGTGTATTGTTCTTTGAAAAAGGCTATAACAGTTTTCCATGGACCTGCGGGCAGCCATTGGCAGCTCGGACCGACTCCTTCGACGATGGGAAGCGGCGCCTTCAAAGCATTCTCCTCAAGGGAGCAATGTAGCACTCTTTGCGACTAATGGCAGTGAGGTATGATGAGGGCACCGTGATTAAACTGCCGGAGTCAGACGAAGACTTGTTGCGTGAGTGCGAGGTTGAGACTTTTCGTTCGAGTGGACCGGGAGGACAGCACGTCAACAAGACGGAGAGCGCCGTTCGTGTGAGGCATCTCCCTTCGGGGATTGTCCTCACGTCCCAGCAGGAGCGCAGCCAACATCGGAATAAGGCGCTCTGTCTGGAGAAGCTCCGCAAGAAGATCGAGCAATTAAACCACCGACCCGTCAAACGAGTGCCCACGCGCATCCCGCGCAACGCAAAGAACCGGACGCTGGAAAGGAAGGCACGGCGCTCGCATATCAAACGATTGCGCTCGAAACCGTCGCCTGATGACTGAGCATGGCGAGGTGCTATCGTGAGACTACAACAAAGGGGGACCCGCGCAATGATAACTGTCGCCAATCGGATTTACGTCACCCAGGAATACGGCGAAGCCTTCGAGCAGAGATTTCGTGAGCGTGCGGGGCTGGTCGACCAAATGCCTGGTTTTGTTTCAAACCAGGTCTTGCGTCCCGTCAATGAAGGTGACCCGTATGTGGTTTTTACTCTCTGGAATAGTCGCCAGGATTTCCTTAACTGGGTGCGATCTGATGCGTTTGTCAAGGGGCACGCGCAGTCTGGCACTCTCCCGAAGGAAGCATTTTCTCAGTCGAACGTGTTGGAGTTGCATGAGGTGGTCCAGGATTCCAGCCGCCTTGATTTAGAGCCGGAGCCGCATGGGGGCCCGTTCAAGATGCATTAGGTCTCACCCCTTTGCTTGAGAGGTAAATACAACATTCTACTTTTGAAACGGACTCGACCGTATCGACTCATTTCGGGGGTTTTCTCTTTTTCTTAGCTGCGCTCTTTATGGCGCGTTGCGGTGTGGCACTTTTCCTAGGGACTCTCTTCTGTTCCCCACCCATCTCTTCTAAAAGGTCGGCGAAGTCAAAACCGAACAGATGTTTGACCTTGGTGCTGAGGGCCGGCATCACCATTGTCTTGCCAACTGAGGAAAGTTCAGCCGCCAGTGTGTTCGCGAAAGCGGCAACCTCTGACTTTTTCCGAGACCCCTTGATATTCTTGTGTGCGTACCCAAGCGTATAACCTAGCGCGAATCCGGCCGAGAGGGCACCGAGACTCCAGACCATCGGCTCATTCTGAAATTGCTCGCGGTAATCAAGCACTCCGCCGACGGTTTCCTTCACTGAAGCTACCTGGCTGCTTACGGTGTCCTTTATTTCTTGCACAGTTTGAGACAACGATTCCCGAGTCTCTTCCATCTGCCTCTCAAGCTCCGCCTTGGTAGGCTCCTTGTCGGCTGCCAGAGTTTTCGATTGCTTCTCGTTGCTTTCCTGCTTCATGTCTCACCTCCAGTGATCGATACATATATTATGCCGGGAAGATAACACTGACGGCCGCACATAAAAATATAAAGAGGTGTTTCTTCTCCCTATCGCTGTTGTTAGTACTCGGACGCACTCAAAGGCAAATGGAATTTGGGAACACGTTGCACCATCCATTGACACAACCCGGAAGCATCCTCTAGCTTCAAAGCTAAGCAATGCAATCGAAAATTATTCAACTGGTCGGACTCGCATTTACCATCCTTTACGCGGTTTTCATTGTCTGGATTTATGCCACCGAGCCCCGCACGTTTAGGGAAGCTGCAAACAGCGCTCAGGTCGCTGCCGGGTCTTACCAAATAGATCAGGAGAAGTTTAACTCCGCGCTTGATCTCTTCCGCCGTGAACAGTTTCGTGCGGCGCGCGACGAATGGCAGCGCGCAGATCCGGCGCAGGGCGACGCGCGCACACAGTTCTATATTGCCTATTCGTTTTACCGTGAGGGTTGGGGCCGCGTTTATTTCGATCAGGAATTGTTCAAACAAGGTCTGGAAGCCGTTGATCGAGCCATCGCTCTTGCGTCAGTCAGTTCGCTGACTGTAGACGATCCAAACTTGCGCATTCATACGGCTGCCGAGCTGAAGGCCGAATTGGAGCAAGGCACAGAACGTAGTTGGAGCGATGTCAGTCCACTTAAGGTGCTGCGCACGCGGAAGTGAAGGGTAAATTAGCGAGTGCCAATTGCCAATTCCCAATTGCCGCTGGCAAGACGATTCGAAGATCGACTGATAAACGACCTCTGGCCACTGACGCCTGACTGCTGACGATTGACTACTGACTTAAGACAAGATGACTGCGATTAATCGTGCCAGGAATCGCGCCCTCGCGGATTTCGTTGTGCTACCGATGCTCTTTCTGACGGTGGCCCTGCTGGGCGGGCTGCGTGTGGATGCCGAGAACCGAATTTTCATTTTCGTCGCGCCGCCCCTGGTCACGCTTTTGCTCGCGGTGCTATTGATGATTCTGCTCGTACGTGGTCGTCTGATTAGGTTCCATCAATGGGTCGGGAGCGAACTTCCGCCTCTCAGGAATATAGCGCACACCTGGATGTTCCTCACGCTCTTCTTTGCCTCAGCCCAAGCGTTCAACTCGGTGCTGCCGGAGCGCGGCTTGCTCCATTGGCTGTTCTCATTCTTTTTTCTGTGGACGCTCTGGAACAACCAATTTTCTTCGTTTGACGCGCGCCGTCTCTTACGCAGCCTTGCGATTTTGTTCGGGACGGCGTTCGTCCTCAAACATATGTTGCTGGCGAGTCTATTTAGTCCGAACGGCGGTTGGCTAAAGCGTGTGACAGGAACGCTGTTACAGGGAGTCTCGCTGGGCACGCTTGATGCGCCAACGTTCGCGCCAGCCACTGGCTACATTTCTTTCTTCACGCTTGCGCTTTACGTCGCCGGTTTAATCCTGCTGGCTTTCGAGGGGAGAGACCCAACTGGTATCGCCGTTCATCCGGTCGTCGAGGAATATCGAGAGCTATCTGCTGTCGACCGACTGGCCGTGCGCGACGCGATTTTGGATTACGAGCCTCAGTCAGTAGCTACAATCGAACGATCACTTGAGCATCGCAATGAGTAAGGACCTGGACGCCGCAGTCCAAGCGCAGGCGTTGAGCTTAAAGTAAACTGTCCTGGGGCGGATGGATGGTGAGATCAATTACAGAATCGTGAGTGGTAGCCGCACCCAATTAGGGACCTGATTATTGGGGAGCTAACAGGCTCTCCGCTAAGTTGAACGCCTGAATACAAGACATCCTGCGGTGGCATGTTGGCGGGAGTTGGGTGCGGGCGCTAGGGTTGTGTAAATCCGTTAGACTCTGAGTACTAGGACAACACTTAAGCAATTTTTAATCTTCGAATATAAGATGAGGTCGATGACTAAGGGCAAGGGGTGTTACGTCATCAAGCGCACGGCTCATGGATTAGGTTTGTTTACCTTAAAACCCATACCAGCCGGAACACGGATTATCGAGTACACCGGACCTCTCATCTCAAACGAAGAGGTAGATAAGAGGCCATCTGGCAAATACTTCTTCGGCGTCAACTCCAAGTGGTCTGTCGACGGCACTACCCGCAGTAACCTCGCCCGCTACGTTAATCACTCGTGCAGACCAAATGCTGAAGCGATTATTTCTGGCCGGCGCGTTTGGATTTGGTCCAAGAGGGCTATCAGAGCTGGCGAAGAACTGAACTACAATTACGGCAAGGAATATTTTGAGGTTCACATCAAGCCGATCGGCTGCAAATGTGCGAAGTGTGCAGGCAAGTGACCTCAGGGGCCGCAAGCCTTCTATACTGCACACCCACCTCCGTCTCCTGGGAGTGGTGATAGCTCAAGTCGTGCCCGGCCTTTATTGCAATCCCCTTGTATTTGCACAAACCTGCACTGACGACCTTTGGAAGTGGTAGGATAAATCTTGCCCTTCGCCGCGCTCACGAACCGCTCACGAAAATTAATTAAATGGAGAAAGTTTAAAAAACATGGACAACGCAAGATTAGGCAAAATCATATTCACGACACTTTTATGTACTCTGGTCGCTGGCACGACGACTTCAGTCTCCGGACAAGGGCGTGGCCGTGGCGGTGGAGGCGGGCGAGGCTCTGGTGGTGGCACCGGGAGCAACGTCGGCGGACCTCCTCCGGGAGTGGGAGTTGACCGGGGGTTGGGCAACGCTTCAGAGCGTTCAGAAGGTCGCTCTGATCGAGGTCTGGCTACGGCTTCGGAAAAGTCTCTAGGACGCTCCGCTGCCGGACTTGAGAAGGCGAGGGTTGCCAGCAACATACGTCACGCGGATAAAAAGTTGAGAGAGCATCCCGGAATTCCACGCACCCTACGCACAAACGCTAATGATTTGAGGAGCGATTATCAGGCAGCCCTGGCGACCCATCCCGATTTGAAGTTTGGCCACTTTGTGTCCGCGACGCGCATTGCCCAAAATCTCCACTCGCGGAATCCAGGTGTCACTCGTGCGGCCATTCTTAAAGGACTTGCGTCAGGAAGAAGTCTTGGGCAGACATTGCAAGACCTGGGTCTGAGCGAGCATGAGTCCAACGAGGAGAAAAAGCGGGCCGACCGAGAGATAAAGCGCGGCATAAAATAATTTAACGTAGATTCGTAACCTTGGTAAGCTGAATGGTCCGCGCTTGTCGCGGGCCATTTTATTAGGCGCAGGACTGTGTCGGGTGTAATTTGGGCCATTGACCTGGGAGGGGTCCGAGTGTCTCCCGAGGTTAGGCATATGCATTGCTATCTCAAGGTCCCACACGATCACGGAAATGTATCGTTTCATCTCATAGGGACGGATCGATCAAGTAGGGTAGAAAATCAAAAGGCAGAGTTAGACTAACCAATTCTTGGGCCAATCAAGTCTACTAGCAACTTTGCCGAGACGCTGGCGGGGCGCGATTACCGTTATCCAATTAATACTTTAGATGACTACTCAGATTGCCATTGTCCTGGCGTTGCTGTTCGTCACTCTGGTTCTGTTTGGCACCGAGCGAATTCCCATCGAAATCGTCTCGATCTTGCTGGTGATCGCCTTGGTCGTCACCAACACACTCTCAGCGAGCGAGGCCTTTGCAGGTTTTGGAAATGACATAGTAATCACGGTCGCAGGTCTATTTGTCCTGACGGGAGGACTGGCAAAGACGGGCGTGGTCGATGTCGTTGGGAGACGTTTGCACAGATTTGCAGGGGATAGTGAGTTTCGCATTACAGCGCTGATCATGATTGCCGCAGCCCTTTCTGCTGCCGTCATGAAAAACACAACCACGACGGCGATGTTTCTTCCGGTGGTGTTAGGAATCGGAGCCCGGAGAAGTATTAGCCCTTCGAAACTACTGATGCCTCTCGCCTTCGGCGCCATCCTCGGCGGCACCTGCACTCTGATAGGAACATCCACCAACCTTGCAGTCAGTGGCGCTTTACCACGCTACGGTATGGAGCCGTTTTCGATGTTTGAGCTAACCAGGGTGGGGGTACCGATTGTTGGCTGCGGCATGCTTTATATGTTGCTGGTCGGGCTCCGCCTCTTGCCAAGGCGTGATCCGGCTCAGTCTCTCACCGAGCAATACCACGTGCGCCAGTACATGACAGAAGTAATGGTGTTAGATGACTCACCGCTAATTGGTAAGACACTTGGTGAGGCCCGTATGAGCGATGATCTTGATCTGACTGTATTAGGGATTCTGCGCGGCGCCGAGCAGTATAGGATTGCACCCCATCCTCACGAGCAAATTAAGGCTGACGATCTGTTGTTGGTTCAGGGCCGTGTAGAAGACATCCTTAGAGTAAAAAGTGAGGCTGGCATTGAGATTAAAGCTGATTTTAGTTTGAGCGACGCGCTCCTGGAAGGAAGTGATATAGAACTCTTCGAGGCCATGGTGCCGCGTGGCTCAGATTTCATTGGTCGCAGTTTAAAACGTCTCGGTTTTCGCAAGCGCTACCAACTTGTTGTGTTAGCTATCAATCGCCATGGGGTAAATCTACTTTCGAAGATCAGCACTGTAAAGCTGCGGTTCGGTGATGTGCTCCTATTACAGGGGAACCGCGAGCATGTTGAAGGTATCGCCGCGGATGATCAGATATTGCTTCTAGAAGAAATTTCTAAACGTCAGGCGCGCCCGTCAAAAAGACGATGGGCGTTGCTGGCCTTCGGGGTATTTCTCTTTTTCTCGGTCACCCACCTGGTGCCGTTGCCGGTTGCGGTCTTGCTTGGAGTATTGGTCCTTCTTGCCAGCCGGTCTCTACGGACGTCTGAAATGTATGAGATGATCGAGTGGCGGTTGATTATTCTTATCGCCTGTATGATCAGTTTTGGGCTGGCGATGGAAAAGACCGGTGCCGATCAATACCTTGCTGATTTCATCGTCAGCGGCACCGGTCAGTACGGCCCGCTCGCAGTTCTGGCTGGATTCTTCATTATGACAGTTGCGCTCACGCAGCCGATGTCTAATCAGGCTGCAGCTCTCGTCATGCTGCCAATCGCAGTGAAGTCTGCCCTCGCCTTGGGCCTGAACCCAAGGGCGTTTGCGGTTGCAGTAACCTTCGCCGCCTCCTGTTCCTTCTTAACCCCGCTTGAGCCTGCCTGCGTCTTGGTTTACACACCGGGACGTTACCGCTTTTTTGACTTTGTGAGAGTAGGCTCGGTCCTGACAATCGTTGTGTTTGCGATCGTTATCTGGTTGGTGCCCGTCTTCTGGCCTTTAAGGCCGTAGCCTCAACTGCTTTTCTGTCGCTTGTCTGTACCACGAGCGGTCGCGACCCGTGCCCGGGATGGTAAGGCTGCTTCCAATTTACCTAGTTAACGCCGGTGTTTCAGGGACTGCTTCGGTGCTCTTCACGGGGAACACAGGAGGCTTAAATTACTGTGTTACCAAGGGTAACGGGTGATATGCCGCGTTGATTCGTACCCCAGCCCACTTTACCCCTCCAAAAAGCCTCGCAATTAAAGGTTGCTAAACAATGCTATATGATGTTTAATGCCAAAGGCCGCGTCGTGCGGCATACTGGCACGCCACTCCGCCCCACACGCAGGCGAATAGTTTCGGCCAATCCCCCCAAATCGGAATACGTTCTTGGTACAGGAGAAAATTGATGCTTTATTGCCGCTCTAACTCGCAGAGAAAATATCGAACTTTTGTCGTGGTTGCGCTTACGGCGATGATTGCTCTAACGCTAATCGGCGGCCGCTTCATCCAGACCTCACGGGCACAAGCGTCGCTCCCCGGAACTGTTTCGGGCATAGTCGTTAGCGTCGGTGGCGTGCCCTTGCTTGGCGCGACCGTCACCCTCCGCGACACGCTCACTGGCGCTACC
>JACCSP010000237.1 GCA_013812905.1 Pyrinomonadaceae bacterium | reverse complement strand
CCCATCTCCCGTCGCAGTTTGTCTACGGGCTGGGCTTTGCCTCCTTATGCCTTTGCACGGTTCAGAGCTGTGAGGAGGCGCCGCGCGTTTTTTGGTGATCGCAACAGATGAGCTGTCTCAAGCAGGCTGGATAGTTCGGAGGCCGCGACTAGAGCAACATCCTCCGCATTACGTCTATTGATGATAATGACCTCGCGGTTCTCGACCGCTTTGTTACAGAGCGCTACGAAGTTTGCACGGGCAGTGGTATAAGTTGTTCGATATGCCATGTCTTTCTCTAATTGTACAGGTTTACTGTACTACTGCCGCCTGCATGGGTCAAGCTAGACCAACCGGACAAGATTCCTACTTTGCCAGTGGAAATATCGGTTCGATATCCACAGGCACATCCTTCAACCGATCCAGGGCCTTCTGCATGGGCGGCCGGATCACTGCGTACTTATCCAGCATAGCTTTGGCCTTCTCGTAAGACCCTTCCGCCTGCACGGTAAGAATTTCCCTCGTCAGTTTGCTCAACGCCTCCTTGATCTTCGCTTGATTGATACTAAACGTCCCCGTCCGCCCATCCACTTCGATAGCGCCCTCGTCGGTTAGATAGTTGAACTGCAGCGCTATCCCACGGCCGTGTGATTCTGTGATTCCAAAGCGCACTGAGCGAAACGCGCTGGCCAGGAATGTTGTGTAGAGCGAGCGTTCCATACGTTTTTCCACCGCCCCTTTGTCGATCAGGTATTGCAAAGCCCACAGACCTGTGATGTCGGCTTTTGCCTCTTCCAGAGCGGAAGACAGCTCTTTTAGCTGTTTGCGCACCGTGGTTTCCTGATTGTCAACCGTAATGTTGTGCGGTCCGAGTCCGTGCATCAATTCGTGAGCGAGAATGTGTGTAAAGAATGATTCAAACGAAAGCAGATGTTGGTCGCGACGAGCGAGCACTACGCGCGAGATCGGAATCAGGGTCTTCTGAAACTTCGCCTGTTGCACGTTTTTGAGCATCACTCGCTTCGAACCCTTCTCCTTCACCACGCGTTCATCGTTTGGCAGATTGAAGGCGGCGGTTTGCACGCCACTATTGCCCTCGCCGGAACTGAACACCTCATTGACCACGCGGATAGGAGATGCCGCACCCAGTTTTGGATTGCGATAGCGCGCATCCATGGGCAGGTTGTTTTCAAGTTCTTGAAGGTACTGACTGAACTTTGCCAGCTTCGCTGATTCGCCTTCGTCGCGCAGCGTCACATAAGCTTCGAACGCCGCCTTATAACTAAAAAGCTCGTCTTCATAGGTTTCGTAAGGCCCAATCGTGACATCGATAGGAGCATCAAGATCCATCCAGGCGACGTCGCTGGCGTGGTAGTCGTTGGAAGCAAATGCATCAGCGCGCTGGCTCAGGAAATCTTTCAGAGTTTTGTTGGTTGTGAGCGTCGCTGCCGCGTGGAGAAGTTGCGCCGCCGGTTTAAGAAATTCTGCGTAAGCTTCGCTGTAAGGTACAGTCTTCAGTTTTCCATCATCGTCCCGCCGGATCAGATAGAAAAAGCCCGAGGCTTTCTGTTTCTCTTCCGGCGGTAATCCGGCCACCCAGTTATTGAACTCTTCTCTGGTCATGTCGTCGGGATAGTACGTTGCGTGTGGCAGCTTCGCTGGCACTCCTTCTATAAACGGTTCATTACTGTCAATTCGCGACCACGGGCCATTGTTAATCATGAAATAATGCAGTCGTTGACGGCCTAAAACGCTCTTATCGGCTTCGAGTCTTTGACGCAAAGCTTCGTTACCGCTCCAAACCTGGCGCAGGAAGAGCGGATCCATTAACTTCGAGGCCTCGATGATCTTGTGCAGAGCTTTGCGGTCGTTTGGCGAAAGGCGAGAGGTGTCAGCGGTCAGCACCGTGGGAGCAAATCTGCGAATCTTCCTTGCCAGATCTGGGTCGCCCGAAACCTTTTGACTCCGTTTTCTTTGGTTGGCTGATATTGCCATTGCAAAGCTGACGATCAGAGTAATCGATACCAACTTCATCAATGATGTCATGACTCTCCCTCTTCGAATTCTCCATGACGGTGGAAACGAGACTGATCAACTAAAATCAGGCGTCACACGATCCAGTGAAATTACACTAAGAAACAAAAAAGATTATTAGTTTTATTTGGCGCGATTTCGTGGACGTCTTATCCGATAGCAAACCTGCCCAAAACAAGCCCTGGCCTCATTGCGCAGGGAGTTTCACACCTAATATTTCTTATGTCGCCGTGGACTCAAGTCTCACGATGCTGACGGCTGTTCAGAATCTTTACGAAAGAACCAGAGCGGAGCTCAACGATCGACAATCCGGATAACTCGACCGCTTCTTCCTCGGTTAATGCGCCGCAATTAATCGCCCGCAGGAAATAGTTAAGCAACCCCTGGCCAGTCGCCGCATCATCAAAAACATCGCCGACTAGCGTCGCTTTCGCAGCTTTCTCCACAAAATTCTTCAGTCGCTCCGACGCCGCGTCCAGGCTTTCGAGGAAGAATGCGTAGACGGCGGCGTAACGCGTAGGCAGCTGTGCGGGATGGAGGTCCCACCCTTGATAAAAAGCGTTCTCCAGCGAGTGCTGAATGTGATTGTAATGTAGGTTCCAGGCGCGATGTACGATCGTCCGGTTTTCTTCGACCTGTTCCAGACTCAAAGGTGGCCCACCCTCCGCGAACCGGTGCGGTGCTGCCGGCATGATGTTCGTGGCCCCGTCAGATAACCAGACGCCGGTTCCGGCGAAAGAGACTTGCATCATGTTCTTAGCAAAGTCACAGGCCGGATGCATCATGTGCTGATAAGCAGCCGTGATGTTGCAACTCGCGGTGTAATCATAAGTACCAAAGTGGGCCGCCACGCAACGTCCTCTCGCAGCTGCTAGCAACAACGGAAGGTTAATCTCCCCACGGTCGTTTATGATCGAGGGGGTAGTTTCGATCATCATCTCCATCTTGAGTGAACCGGGGGGTAAAGGAATGACTTTTTCAAGTAACTCAAAGAAGTCGACCAGAGTCGAAACTTGTTGAGGAATGGTAATTTTCGGCAGGGTGACGACAAAATTCTCGGGGAGCTGATCACCAGTTTTGTCCAACAGAGTGGAGATGAAGATGTCCAACGTCCTAAAACTTCGTTCACGAAGCTCTTCCGTGAAAGGCTTGATACGAATTCCTATGAACGGGGGGAGCGTCTCATTTCTGGCTCCCTCTGCCACCTCACCCGCGGCAGCAACAGCATGCCCGTCTTCCTCCGCGTCAGGACGATTTCCATAACCATCCTCGAAATCAATCCGAAAATCTTCCACTGGCTCGCGACGTAACTTCTCGCTAACGCGGCGGTAAATGGCGTGGGCCAGCCACGCAGGTTTGTTTTCCCGGAGCACCTCGTCGGGATTGACTTCCAGTCGCTGACTCAAGTCCCTGGCGTCCTTGATCGAGTCTGGCAAGTCGACAGTCCCAGGCAGGCCAATCGCTTTTCCGAATACCAAAAAGTCTGGGGCAAACTGGTCCATTGAGCGGCGGGCCAATGCTCCCAGGCGTTGGGCCGAATCCGCCTTGAAAAGATGAGCGCCGCCATAGACGGTGTGCACGGGTTGCCGCCGGCCGATCTCGCCAGGATACTTCCGGGCGAAATCATTGTTTGCCTGCTGCAAGCGAGCAGCCGTGTCTCGCAGCGAGTCGATTGAGAGAGACATTTTCATAGGTCCCTTCGCGATAATGGATGAGAGTGTGAGGCGCGACTTTATTACAGGCTGCCGGAAAGTCAAAGAGAACCCAGACTGTTGAACGAAACTGGACAGAGTTCCAGGCTAGTCGAGGGATCTACCCCGGCCCTCAAGTCCGAGTCGTTTGCAAAGTTTGACCGTGTCTAAGATTAGGAGGGGTGGTGGTGGTGGTCTAGCTTTGTTGAAAAGAAGTGGTAGCGCATACGGGACTCGAACCCGTGATCTCTGCCTTGAGAGGGCAGCGTGTTAACCAACTACACCAATGCGCCTTGATTGATCGAATTATAGAGGCGTAATGCTCGCTCGGCAAGCTGGCCTCGCTGGAAGATCGGTCCACTTTGAGGCAGCCGCAGCGCGCCCCTGGTGCTATACTGCCACGGTTCGCCAAGAATTCTTCAGAGGATCTAACAAGCAGGGTGCTCGAGGTTCCTGAGCCTAAAGGTCTATGCCAAACCTTCTCGTGGATGGAGCCATAGCAAAAGTTCCTGCCTTGTTGCCTCGCCTATTCCCTTTTCAAGCTAGTTTAGAAAGATCGTCGGGCCGGAGTGTGGAATGAACGTAGTTGTGCTGCGAGAGACACAACCCGGAGAAACTCGCGTTGCCCTGGTGCCTGAGTCAGTGCGCAAGATTGTCGCGCTGAAGGTGAGCGTGAAGTTGGAAAGCGGCGCTGGTTTGGGAGCGGCGCGTACTGACGACGACTATCTCGAGGCTGGGGCGGAAGTGACATCGGACCGCAGTTACCTTTTGGCCTCCGCGGACCTGCTCGTGGTTGTCAACAGACCTTCGGAGCACGACATTCACCGATTGCCAAAGGGCGCAGTAGTCCTCGGCTTCCTGCGACCTCTCGATGAACCCGCCGCACTCACACACGCCGCGGCTCAGCACCTGACCACATTCGCAGCTGAATTAATTCCACGCATAACTCGCGCGCAGTCCATGGATGCTCTTTCATCGATGGCCACAGTAGTCGGTTACAAGGCAGTTTTGCTCGGTGCGTCGCGTATCCCGCGAATGTTCCCGCTCCTGATGACTGCTGCCGGGACGGTGCCTCCGGCGCGCGTGCTCGTGCTCGGTGCAGGCGTCGCCGGATTGCAGGCAATCGCTACCGCGCGGCGACTGGGCGCTGTGGTTGATGCTTATGATGTGCGCTCGGCTGCCGGTGAGCAGGTACGTTCGCTGGGTGCGAATTTTTTGGATGTAGACTTGGGCGGACTTAAGACCGAAGACGCGGGAGGCTATGCGGTTGAGTTAAGTGAGGAAGCAATGGAACGCGGTCGTGCGTTGATCGCGGTGCAGGCGAAGACTGCAGACGTTGTGATCACCACTGCCCAGGTACCGGGTAGACGTGCCCCCTTATTGCTGACTGAGGCTGCGGTCAACGGCATGAAACGAGGCGCAGTCGTTATAGATCTGGCCGGATCGACTGGTGGAAATTGCGCCGTAAGCAAGCCGGACCAAACCATCGAGCGCGCGGGTGTAACTGTTATGACCCCCTTGAATCTCGCAGCGACCGTACCGGTCCATGCCAGCCAGCTGTATTCGCGCAATGTGACTGCGTTTCTGGCCCTGATAATTAAGGACGGGGAACTCAGCATCGACATGAACGATGATGTTGTTGGACCATCGTGCGTAACGCATGAAGGCAAGATCGTGAACAGCCGAGTAGCCGCGACGCTGGAAACGGTTGTCGATAAGTGACCACAGAACTTCCGCACCACTTTTCAGTGATAGCTTCGTCGAGCCTGCGGAGCAGGCGCACCTTTCGCCTGCTCCGCAGGCTGAGGAACTGCAGATGTCACCAGACACACTAATCACAGCACTTTACGTCTTCGCACTCGCGGCCTTTTTGGGATATCTGGTGATCTCGCGTGTGCCGCCGCTTTTGCACACACCATTGATGTCTGCGACCAACGCGATCTCGGGCATCTCGCTCGTTGGTTCTATCGTAACCGCGGGCGCGGACTACAACATGGTGAGCACCATCCTCGGTTTTACTGCAGTTGTGTGCTCGACAACAAATGTGGTGGGCGGTTTCGTGATCACGGATCGTATGCTGCGAATGTTCAAACGAAAGCCATCGCCAAAGAAGGAAGAATAAATCAGCCGCGGATTTGCGCGGACACACGCGGATAGATCGGAAGCTAAAACAAAAGACCCGAAACCGGATTCCGAACAAAGTACAAAGTACAAAGAACAGTTCTCTTAGATGCAGATCTACTTCATCGAACTAAGCTACCTGCTGGCCTCAGTGCTTTTCATCCTGGGCCTCAAAGGTCTCAGCCACCCTGAAACCGCCAAGCGCGGGATGCACCTGGCTGAATTCGGCATGCTGATGGCCATCGTCGGCACGCTGATTCACCACGAGATCATTACCTACGGTTGGATTCTGTCTGGGTTGGTGCTCGGTTCTCTTATCGGCCTGGCGATGGGGCTCTGGGTCCCCATGACGGCGATGCCGCAACGAACCGCGCTCTCCCATGCCTTCGGCGCTTTTGCCGCAGCACTTGTAGGCATTTCGGAGTTCTATCGTCACGGAGGTCATGTTGACAAGATTACGATGGGCGCCCTGGGCTTTGAAGTAATGCTGGGTGCGCTCACGACCACCGGAAGCTTGCTCGCCTTCGCCAAACTCCAGGGGTTGGTGAAAGGCACGCCCCTAACTTACAAAGGGCAGAACATTTTCAACATGGCGCTGTTGGCGACGACGATTGGAATCTTTGTTTATCTAATCGTAGTGCCGGGTTCGTTGCCGCTCTTCTTTGTAATGGTGGGGCTGGCCCTCGTGTTTGGGCTTTTGCTCGTAATGCCGATTGGCTCCGCCGACATGCCGGTCGTGATGTCGCTTTTAAATTCCTATGCAGGGTTGGCCTCGGCGGCCACTGGGTTCGTTCTTAACAACAAGGTCCTAATTATCGCCGGCACCCTCGACGGATTTTCCGGATTCATCCTCTCAATTCTGATGTGCCGAGCGATGAATCGTTCCATTACCAACGTGTTGTTCGGCGCATTTGGCAGTGCGGAAACAACGGCTGTAGGAGGCAGTCAACGAGGCGTCATGCGTGAAGTTGGTTTGGAGGACATCGCGACTCAATTAGCCTACGCACGGCAGGTCGTCTTCGTGCCGGGTTACGGCATGGCCACTGCGCAAGCACAACACGCTGTGCGAGAACTGGCAAACACGCTGGAGAAGAGAGGCGTCACCGTCAAATATGGAATTCATCCCGTAGCCGGTCGGATGCCAGGTCACATGAACGTGTTGCTTGCGGAAGCCAATGTGCCCTATTCCTCGCTGTACGAGTTGGAACAAATCAACCCCGAGTTTCGAGCCACTGACGTGGCGGTGGTGATTGGCGCGAATGATGTGGTTAATCCTGACGCACGCGATAATCCGCGAAGCCCCATTGCAGGAATGCCCATCCTGGAGGTCGATCGAGCAAAATCTGTCGTGGTATTGAAACGCGGCCAGGGCAGGGGTTTCTCAGGACTAGAGAATCCTCTCTTCTTCAAAGATGTTACGGGCATGCTCTACGGTGACGCGAAGGATACTTTGACCAGAATGATTCAGGCAGTGCAACAGGCCTAAAGTTCATAACATCAACCTTTAGGTTGCCGCTTAGCGATACGGACAAGCTAAAGCTTGAACTCTAAACTACTTAAAGCTGGAGAAAGTATGCGACGATTTTTGATATCG
>JACCSP010000231.1 GCA_013812905.1 Pyrinomonadaceae bacterium | reverse complement strand
CAGCGTGCCGATAACACGCCCCTTGACACAGCCGCGGTAACGATTGAGAACCTCGATACTCACGCGACCCGTACGACGAAGACGGATGGCGGCGGCTTTTTTGGCGCTGTCGATCTCGCGCCGGGCTCATATCGAGCCCAAGTCGAATCGTTCTACTACTGCTTCAACGTGACACCAGGCCTGGTGGCCAATGCCACGCTGGATAACTTGGCTCCGGAAACAACGGCAGCGCTCGCCCCGGCCGCGCCTGACGGACAGAACGGTTGGTTCAAAACAAAGCCCTCTGTGACTTTGAGCGCTATGGACAACTGCTCTGGTGTTGCGGCGACAGAATACTCAACTGACGGCGGAGCGACCTGGCAGCCTTATAGCGGAAGTTTTATAATCCACAACGAAGGGACAACTACAATCCTCTATCGTTCGACAGACCGGTCCGGCAACGCGGAAACTGCTGAGAGCATTACACTCAATGTGGACACAATCGCACCAGCCATTACGCTAACTGCTATGCCATCCCAGATCTGGCCGCCCAACGGTCGAACCGTAAATGTGCTTATCAATGGAACTGGAACTGATTCAGTTTCAGGTCTGGCAAGTGTGAGTTACGTTGTTACGGATGAATACGGCTTGCCGCTCGGCATTCCAGCCCGGGCCCTTTCCGGGACTTCCAGCGAATGGACCGAAACGCTTGGAGTCGAAGCGCGTCGAAATGGGTCTGATACTGACGGTCGACTCTACATAGTGGTCGCAACCATCACGGATCTGGCCGGTAATACCGCAAGCGTGTCTACAACCATTGTCGTTCCCCACGATCGAGGAAGGCCTTAAGTCAAACTAAGAGTTCAGAACCGTTGAGACCGCTTGCGCCCGACCTCATGGTTTTTTTTCATCGTTGGCTGCTCAGCTAAGGTCATGTGCTGCTCGCTTGCGGCAGGTGAACCGAGGTGTTGGCGGAAACAGATGAGTGATCCAGGAGTCTAAATTCATCAAGCTTCATTCTACAAGGGACAACTATGAGTAACCGGTTTCACGCGGAAAATCTTTTTGTTCTGGGGATCAGTCTTTCCTTTACCTTTACCTCTGGCTCTTACGTCTACACACAGACCCCGTCGCGGGTTCCTGGTCCAGTGCAGAAGGAGGCAACCATGCCCACTCGCGCAAGCGGGACCTTTGAAATTAGGGTTACTCCGCAAATGCCAGGCGACAAATCCGCGGGCATGGCTATCGGCAGAATGTCAATCGACAAACAATTCCAGGGTGATCTCAAGGGGACCAGCAAAGGTGAGATGCTGGCCGTCCGCACCGACGTCAAGGACTCAGCCGGTTACGTCGCAATGGAGCAGGTCAACGGAACACTCAATGGACACACCGGCACTTTCACACTTCAGCACAGTGGCACCATGACGCGGGGCGCACCGCAACTCAGTGTCACTGTGATACCAGACTCCGGCACAGGAGAGCTTAAAGGTCTCTCCGGTAGGATGATGATCGTGATCGCTGACGGAAAGCATTCGTACGAGTTCGACTACGCGATCGCTGCCGAAGCGCCTTAATTATGGGGCAAGCCGTCCCTATTAGTCTTAGAAAACGACTGATCGCTTGAGTGCCCTCAGTTGAACTAAGTACTGGGTCTTGGCCTCCATGGATGAGAAAAGAGTTTTGCTGCGACACTTCCTGGCCGCGCTTGCGTATCGCACGCAGAAGGCGTTGCGGGGTGCTCCGGCCGACTTCGGTTCTTTCAGCGCTGGCCAGGGAGTGCGCACCCCTGCGGAACTCGTTCGTCATATGACAAGCGTGCTTGGCTATGCCCTCACTTTTTTCGTTGGAGGTCGATACAGGCCGGATCCTTTGCCTTCGCTACAGGCTGAGACCTTGCGATTCCACGAGATGCTCCAAGATCTTGCCATACATCTCGAGGTTGGTACTTCGTTGATGAATGACATGACTACTGAACGGCTAATACAGGGGCCATTTGCCGACGCTATGACACATACGGGTCAATTGGCATTGCTGAGACGTCTCGCAGGAGACCCTGTGGCCCCGGAGAATTTCGTTTTTGCAAAGATTGATCCGGACCGACTGGGCCCCGATCAGACTGATCCAGTTAGTCCAGATGCAATGTGGCCGGAGGCAGCGAAGGGTTGGGCGCCGCCAACACAAAAATGAAATTTGTCTGCCTCTGAAAACGTTCTTGCCGACCGGAATAAAATGGAGATTGATTACGGTTCATTATGTGGGCACGATAAAGTGTGAGTTGCAGTTCGGACTGGTTTACTAATTTCAATTTAATGGAGGAATAGAATGAAAGTACTCTCTGTTCTATCTGTCCTATTCATGATGATGGCGTTGCCCGTTGTCGTTCCCGCCCAGTCAAGTGGTCAACCAGAGTCCGTCAAGCAAGCGGTCCTGGATTACGTTGAAGGAGTGTATGAAGTCAGCCCAACAAGGATTGAGCGAAGCATACATCCTGATCTGGCGAAGCGAGGGTTTTTTATTAAGAAGGGGGAGACAGTCTATAGCCCTCACACAATGACCTTCCCACAGTTAGTCGAACTTTCAAAGAACTACAACAAGAACGGGCACGTTCCCAAGGACGCACCAAAAGAGGTGGTCATGTATGACATCTCTGACCAAACCGCGAGCGCGAAGCTGATTGCCGTGTGGGGCATCGATTACATTCATCTGGCGAAGTATGACGGCAAGTGGAAGATCATAAACGTGCTTTGGCAATCCCCGCCAAAGCCGACAAAGTAAGCACTCCCGTGCGCTTTGGTTGGATGCGAGGGGTCGAATAGATTTAACGACTTACGTTCCCTTCTTGAGGAGGGATAAGCATTAATGCCATCGGTGATGCTATCTATCTTGAAGCTCGCAAAAACGTTCCAGAGTCTGCTTAGCCCAGACGATAAAGCGGAGATGGAAAGGTGCTCACGAATCGGTTTCTGCGTATCCGCTCCTCCTGGTGGGCAGCTTGCGCACTTTCGCTTTTTCCGATGCAACTGCTAATCTCCCTTTAAAATCTGCTCATATCGAAGGACATGCAACAATGCAGGACTTTGAAAAACTTGGTGCGTTCTATCTCGGCCGTCCCTACGACTTGAAGACCAAAAAGCCGAAAGAAGGCTTGCTGCTCTACGATTCAAAAGACCTCGTCACGCACGCAGTGTGCGTGGGCATGACTGGAAGCGGCAAGACAGGACTCTGTATCTCATTACTGGAGGAGGCGGCCATCGACGGTGTTCCGTCAATAGTGATCGACCCCAAAGGCGATCTCGCCAATCTGCTTCTGACTTTTCCCGATCTAAAGCCGGAAGATTTCGCGCCCTGGGTTAATGAAGAAGACGCCGAAAAGAAGGGCCTATCAACAGCAGAATACGCTGCCCAACAAGCCGAGTTTTGGAAAAAAGGACTGTCTGACTGGGGCCAGGATGGGGCTCGAATCCAGCGCTTCAAGGAATCGGCTGACCTGCGCGTTTATACACCCGGCAGCAATGCCGGGATCCAGGTCTCAATTCTGAAGTCCTTCGCTGCTCCGCCACCCTCGATCCGTGAAGACAACGAGCTAATGCGCGAGCGAGTGAACACGACGGTGACCAGCATGCTT
This sequence comes from Pyrinomonadaceae bacterium, assembly GCA_013812905.1. Lineage (GTDB taxonomy): Bacteria > Acidobacteriota > Blastocatellia > Pyrinomonadales > Pyrinomonadaceae > PSRF01. Next base: position 19,228 of record JACCSP010000231.1, on the reverse strand, counting down.
GGTCTGCTGGGCATCGACGCGGATCCGATCAAGAGCCGAGAGCATATTCTGCTCTCAAACATACTTAACAATGTCTGGATGGCTGGAAACGATCTGGACATCGCGGCCCTGATTCAGCAAATTCAAACACCCCCGATGACGAAGGTAGGTGTGATGGATCTCGACTCGTTCTTTCCTTCGAAAGATCGATTCGAGCTGGCGATGACTCTCAATAACCTTCTGGCAGCTCCGGCTTTCGGCAGCTGGATGGAAGGCGAACCCCTCGACGTGCAGCAGATCCTGCACTCGCCCGGCGGAAGACCGAGAATATCAATTTTTTCAATCGCTCATCTGAACGATGCTGAGCGCATGTTCTTTGTTTCATTATTGCTCAATCAAACTCTGGGTTGGATGAGAACACAATCAGGCACTACCAGTCTGCGGGCCATACTCTACATGGACGAGATCTTCGGCTACTTTCCGCCGGTCGCGAACCCGCCCTCTAAACTCCCACTGTTGACCTTGCTGAAACAGGGACGTGCATTTGGTTTAGGCGTAGTGCTCGCCACTCAAAATCCAGTTGACCTGGACTACAAGGGACTCTCGAATACGGGCACATGGTTTATTGGACGACTGCAAACCGAGCGCGACAAGGCCCGGGTCCTGGAAGGTCTTGAAGGTGTGGCCGCCGGCACCGGTCTGAAGTTTGATCGTCAGGAGATGGAGCAAACACTGGCTGGACTCGCGAGCAGGATCTTCGTGCTGAACAATGTTCACGAAGACGCTCCAGAGGTTTTCGAAAGCCGATGGGCCATGTCGTACTTGCGAGGCCCGTTGACACGCAGGCAGATCAAGACTTTGATGGATCCGGTGAAAGCACAAGCGATCTCGTCGCCGACCGCGCTAGCCGCGAGTGTGGGGGCGGCTCCCGCACCGCGTGCTTCGTCCAGCCCCTCCGAAAGCCAGGGGACCAGTGTTGGGCAAAGCCGCGGCGCGCGCCGGCCGGTATTGCCGCCGGAAGTTTCTCAATACTTCATTCCAGTTCGAAGCGAAGGAGCGAGCGGAACCACCCTGGTTTATCACCCTCTCGTGCTTTCCGCCGCCGAGGTGCGCTTCAGCAACAAGCAGGTGGATATGACGCAGGAACTGACGGCGTTGGCTCGCATAACCGATGGCGTGATGCCTGTGGAATGGGATCAAGCGACGATCGTCGATCTGCCGATTGAGGATCTCGAGCAGTCGGCCCGGGAGAACGCTCAATTCGCGGAGTTGCCCGGGCCAGCGGGAAAACAGAAAAGCTATGATTCGTGGCGAAAGGACTTCGCCGGTTGGCTCTATCGTAATCAAAAGCTCGAGTTATTCACTAGCCCACGCCTGAAGGTTATTTCGAACCCTCACGAGACAGAGCGCGACTTCCGCGTCCGACTGCAACAGACCGCCCGCGAACAGCGTGACGAAGCAGTTGAACGACTAAAGCAAAAGTATGCTCCGAAGATCGCGGCGCTCGAGGAAAAGGGGCGGCGCGCGGAGCAAGCTGTGGAGCGGGAAGCGGAACAAGCGAAAGGCCAGAAGATGCAGACTGCGATTTCATTTGGCTCGACATTGCTGGCATCGTTCCTGGGACGCAAGTCGCTCAGCCTAACAACGCTCGGCCGGGCCACAACCGCCGCGCGCGGCGTCGGACGTTCGATGAAAGAGGCGCAAGACGTGGGCCGGGCACAGGAAACTGTCGCCGCCGTTAATGAGGAACTGGCTGACTTCGACGCACAATTCAAAGCGGAAACAGAAGCCCTTGAGAAGTCGTTCGATCCTCAAACTGAGCCCTTGGAAACAATCACCGTAAAACCAACCAAAGCTAATATCGCCGTGAAGGTACTGAGTCTGGCATGGGCCCCTTACTGGCACGACTCGGCGGGAGAAGCTACCCCTGCCTGGCAATAATCTTAATTTTAGATTTAGCTTTACAAGCCCTGGTGGCGCGTAAAGGTCCCACGCAACTACAAGCAGCGCCCTACTAAACCGCGCACGCTCTCCCAACGATTAAGAAAGAAGCGATGGATGTTCCACGCAGTTTACTATCAGCGAGGCTCACGCCTCGCTAGTGAAGGCCACACGCCTGCTATCCGTGGCTAACTTGACGGTTAGCGTTGGTTGTCTGCACTATTATGTTGCTTAAAAACTTGCACTCATCTCTGCTGAAAGGGTTACAAGATGTACTTTCGCAAAGTCTTTTCGTGGACTCTCACCTGCCTGCTCACTTTGTCCGCAATCAGCGCTGCGGCCCAGCAGCCTGCAACCACGAACCAGCCAAGCGCGGGAGGCGACCAGAAAATCCGGAAGAGGGCGTTGGAAATTCATCGTAAGGCAATCGTGGTCGACACGCACAATGACATTCTCTCGATGATGACCGACGACAACTACGACCTGGGTGTCTCGTCTGTCGGCAAGTACCACACTGACATCGCCAGGATGAAACAGGGCGGACTCACGGCGGAGTTTTTTTCCGTTTATATAGATCGCAGTTTCGCCCGCGACGGCGGTTCGGCACGTCGCGCGCTCGACATGATCGACTACGTCTATAGAGCAGTCGAGCGTTATCCCAACGATTTGATGATGGCGTATTCCACGGCCGACATCCGCCGCGCGAAGAAGCAGAATAAGATAGCTGCGCTCATGGGCATCGAAGGCGGTCACGCAATTGAAGATTCTTTGATGGCGCTGCGTGAGTTCTACCGACTGGGCATTCGCTACATGACGCTGACGCACAATAACACCAACAACTGGGCCGATGCCTGCTGCGACGAAGCGAAGCACAATGGCCTGTCAGATTTTGGCAAAGAAGTTGTGCGGGAGATGAATCGCATCGGCATGCTGGTCGACATTTCGCACGTCTCGGATAAAACTATGAGTGATGTGCTGGATGTTTCAACAGCGCCGGTAATCGCTTCCCATTCATCGGCCCGCGCGTTGGGGGATCGACCGCGCAACATCCCGGACGATCTACTGCGCCGAATTCATAAAAACGGCGGGGTCGTGATGGTGAATTTCTATCCGGGCTTCATTGACAAGAACGTGATAGCGGCCTCGAAAGAACGTGATGCCCGCCTCAAACCGCAGGTGGACCAGCTGAGAACAACCTACATAGATGATGCGAAACGTCTCGCAGAAGAAATAAATAAGTTGCAGGCGGCCTACCCGCTGCCGGCGACTCCGCTTTCAGTGTTGATAGATCACTTTGATCATATTGCTAAGGTGGCGGGAGTCGATCACGTAGGCATTGGCTCGGACTTCGATGGAGTGCCTAATTTGCCAGTAGGTATGGAAGATATTTCGAAATTACCTAATATCACCAACGAGCTGTTGAAACGTGGGTATAGTGAGAAAGACGTCAGGAAGGTCTTGGGAGACAATTTCTTGAGGGCGTTCGCGCAGGCAGAGCAGAATGCGCAAACCTCGAGTAAGAGGCTGAGCGGAGACGGAAGCGTTAGGCGAATAAGTCTGGAAAAAAAATAAAAAAGCACGGTGCCCATGCAAATGTCACCGTGCTCACAATTCACGAGTCAGGCAATTAGAAATTATCGTCGTCCGTTTTGCCGCTCTGTCCACCCTGCTTGGAACCTTGACCCTGCTGGCCACCAGTTTGCTGGTTTTGACCACCCTGGCCACTCTGGCCCTGGCTCGGTTGCCGCTGCCCGGTACCCTGCACGCCGCCACCCTGTCCGGATGATTCCGTGTCCTGTTGGCGACCCTGACCTTGCTGACCCTTGCCTTGCTGACCCTGGCCCTGCTGACCCTGGCCCTGCTGACCCTGAGCCCCTGTGGCAGTCGCGCCTTGAGCCTTCTCCTTACCTTGTCCTTGCTGTTGATTAGTATCTCTTGATTTCTCGTCTGCCATATTCCCTCCCATGTTCTCGTGTTAAGAAGTTTGCGGCTTTGACGTGTTCGGTGAACATTCTCTAAGCCGGGTTCACGATGCTCTTATCAACCTCTATGCCAGTACTTTGATTAGCGCTGTAGCGATGAAAAAACTAGTGATAGACGCTCAAATACATACACCGCGGATGAGATCGTACTAGAGTAAGGCACAGGGTTCACCACCTAGCTGCGTGCTATAATTTTGCCACTAATGAACTCAGCCGGAATCTACGTTCATATTCCGTTCTGCCGTTCGCGCTGTTCCTACTGCGATTTTGCAACCGGGATTTATGACGGCACGTTGGCTGAGTGTTACGTAAAGGCCCTGACCAAAGAAATTTTGAGCTGGCAGGAGATTGAGTTCCCCGCCGCAATCGACACTATCTATTTTGGCGGTGGCACGCCCTCGATGCTTTCAGCTTCGCAGATCGAAGCGATACTCGCGGCTATCTACACTCGCTTCGCAACCGAGGCTGAAGCAGACGTGGAAGTCACCATGGAGATGAATCCCGGGACCGTCACGCCCGCGCTGCTGCATGAGTTTCACCGGCTGGGAATCAATCGCGCGAGTTTTGGAGCACAAACCTTTGATGACCGTGAACTCGCACGTCTGGGCCGCTCGCATACTGCCCAGGATTCACGTCAGACCTTTGCCTACTTGCGCGATGCCGGCTTCGATAATGTCAGCTTCGATCTGATCGCCGGATTGCCGGGCCAGACTCTCCATGGATGGGAACGAAACCTTGATGAAGCGCTGACATTAAGACCCGAGCATCTGTCGTTCTATTTGCTCGAAGTTCATGAAGGCACACCTCTGGCTGATCACATCAGGCGAGGTATGCAACCGCAACCTGAAGACGATCTGGCCGCGCAAATGTATGAATTGATGCTCGACCGCGCCGGATGGGCAGGATACGAGCATTATGAGATTTCGAATCTTTGCTTACCTGGATTCGAATCGCGTCATAACACGAAGTATTGGGCGGGCGCGCCTTACTATGGTTTCGGCTGTTCGGCGCATTCCTATGACGGCAGCTTCCGTCGCTGGTCCAATGAGCGTGATGTCGCTCAGTACAGCGACCTGATTGAAAGAGACGTTTCGCCGATCGTCGAGCAGATTGAGCTGAGTAAACATCAGGCAGGGGCTGAAGCCCTCTTCCTTGGGCTCCGCATGATGCAGGGAGTAGATTTGAAACGATACTACGTACAATTCGGAGCTGATCCTCGAGAGTCCCATAAGGCAGAACTTGAACGTTTTCGCGAAGCTGGATTGATTGAGTATGAGGGCGACCTGATAAAGTTAACTCGGTCAGGTACGCTGCTCTCAAATGAAGTCTTCTCAGCCTTTGTTTAGATGTATCCAGTGTGGTGTATCTAAAAAAGCGCTGACACAAACCGGTTCCGTTGGGAGGGAATGTTCATAGACCTGTAGCCCGAAGAATATATCGACAGTTCCTGGGGAGCGAATGTTCTTCTCGATGGCTTTCTGCGGAAAGATGGATCATTTCCGGCACAAATCACTTTACAAATCTTAGTCTTGTGAGCAATGGAGATGATACGCTGATTGGCCGAATGGTTGAGTTCGCGACGCGCCAGTAAGAGCGTGAGAGGAGTCAGTGGACAGTTGACAGAAGTAGTCGCAAAGCACAAACCACAAGAACAGTATAATGCACAAAGCAATAACAGATAATCAATGCCTCGTCGTTTAATTATAGCGATTGATGGCCCGTCGGGGGCCGGTAAGTCGACGCTTGGCCGTATGCTGGCGCGCGAGTTGAATCTCCTCTACATCGACACAGGCTCGATGTATCGAGCGGTGGCGCTGGCGGTGCTGGAGTCAAGCGTAAGTTCGATCGACGATGTGGCCGTGGGTTCACTGGCTGCGCGAGTGAGTATCGATTTACGGGGGGAACCCGAGTCAATGGAAGTCACGCTCGAGGGCCGCGATGTAACTGAGGCGATCCGCAGCGACGAAGTCACGCGCTTGTCGTCTATCATCTCGGCGATACCCCAAGTGCGCCGGGCCATGGTCGAGCGTCAAAGGGAAATGGGTAAGCGGGGTGGAGTACTAAACGGACGTGACATTGGTACGGTGGTCTTTCCTGATGCCGATGTAAAATTTTTTCTGACAGCGTTGCCGCAGGAACGCGCGCAGCGTCGTTTTGTCGAAGAACGCGTTCAAGATCCAGATGCGGAATTCGAAGAAACGTTCGTCGACATGACCGCAAGAGATCGTCGCGATTCCACCCGCTCAGACTCGCCGTTGAGGATTCCTGAGGACGCAGTGGTCATCGACTCGACCGGAGTCTCGATCGATGAAGTATTTGCAACGATGATCGCCGTGGTGCGTGAGAAGACCCGACGCGGGCTAGCGATACTGGGCGACGGGTAGCCGGACCTTGCTGAGTGTTTATTTCTGGAAAAAGAAGACTTCAAATCAAACAGCCGGGAGAGAACAGAATCAACACCGAGCCGACAGACGGGAGCGCCAGATTCTTATGACAATGAGTAAGTCTTGGTTTAAGCGCGAAGCTGTCTGGATGATAGTCTTCAGCTTCGCGCCACTCTTTGTTGCCTTGTTGTTCTTCATCGTCGTGATGCTCGTGCGTTATCTCGCTGCTTAGCCGAACCGCATGCACTTGGCAATCGGAAATATTCAGATGTTCACCGGCATCATTGAAGAGCTTGGACGCGTGCGATCGATCGACCGGCGCGGTGAAGATGCGCGTATCGTAATCAAAGCGCACACAGTCACCCAGGACGCGACGGATGGCGATTCAATTGCGGTCAATGGCGTTTGCCTCACGGCGCTTGGTGTGAATAAAGATTCTTTCTCGGCCGATGTCTCGCGCGAGACCATGCAGCGCTCAACACTGGGAAGACTGCTTCTGGGCGCGGCAGTCAATCTTGAGCGTGCAGTGACCCCGGCAACACGCCTGGGGGGCCACATTGTGCAAGGTCACGTTGATGCGCGCGGGACCTTCCTGAGGGCGACAGACCACGGCGGCTCCTGGACTGTGCGCGTCGCTTATCCCAGGGAGATTCGCCAGTATCTGGTTTTCAAAGGCTCGGTCGCGGTTGAGGGCATAAGCCTCACGATCGCCCGGCTAACTGATGATTATTTCGAGATCGCCGTGATTCCCAAGACCTGGGAAATCACCAACTTCCCTCATCTCCGGCCCAACGACCAAGTGAACCTTGAGGCCGATATCATCGCTAAGTACGTCGAGCGAATACTGGCCTACATGCCACTCCCAAAATGACACCGCGGTTGCGATTTGCTCAATGTCCTTCCCCTGGCTACTCAACCCACAGAACCATTTGCGGTACCACTGGATCCCACCGCTCACCGCGCGTGGGAGCCACCCAACACGGGTTGCAGCCACTCAACACACAGAACCGCTTGCTGTAGCCAGCGGATCCTGCCACTCAACTGGAGGTACTAAGAACCAACATACTTTTGGCTATCGACACTCATGACTTACAATGTCCCGCGGACATCTAAACCTCACAAAGGAATCAGCCAATGCCTCAACCTCACTTTGAGTCAGAACATTATCGAATTCCTCTCGCTTACCTAATTACATTTCGCAGTTACGGCACTTGGCTTCATGGTGACCCACGCGGATCGGTCGATCATTTTCACAATGTTTATGGAAAGCCTCGACTGCCGCCCATTAGGCAGCGAATGAAGTATGAGCAAAGCCTACTCGTGATGCGTCCGGTCAAGCTGAATTCGAGGCAGCGAACCGCCGTGGAGAAAGGGATTCGAGATACTTGTAAAATCCACACGTGGTAACTCTGGGCTTTTAACATTCGAACTAATCATGTTCACAGCGTGGTCTCACGAATTGTCGAGCGTGGCAGGTCTTGAATGCTCTGAAGGCGAATGCAACTCGCACTTTGAGAGAGGCGGGTTGTTGGCGAAGTAAACATAGTCCATGGGTTCGCCGTGGAAGCAAGAGACGGCTTTGGACTGAAAACAACTGGCGGATGCGATTGCATATGTGCTCTACGAACAGGGTGAGCCACTGCCTTAAGAGCTGAGCTCAGGCTAGCGCCAGGGGAGCAGCCTAATTAGATTCAGTGCCTGCGGCTCGTGTTGAGTGGCTCCTGCTAGGGCTGAGTGGTTCCTGCCTCTGCAGCCCGAGCCCGACCGCGCGGTCGAAAAAATCAAAGCTTTCAGGTAACATGGCTGCGGCATCTGATTTTTGATTTCCGATAGCCCGTTCGTCGCCGGGAAGGCGTTTATCGCGAACTAAGGTCAGAAATCGCAGTCTAGAATCCAAAATCGAAAATCCATCATGCCTTTTGCTTCCATTGAAGACGCCGCAGCGGACATCCGCGATGGGCGCATGATTATCATCGTCGATGACGAGGATCGCGAGAACGAAGGCGACTTGGTTTGTGCGGCGGAGAAGGTCACCCCAGAGGTCATCAACTTTATGGCCCGGCATGCCCGCGGGCTGATCTGTTTGCCCCTCACCGAGGAGCGCTGCGACGAGCTTCACCTGACTACTCAGGTTGCCGACAATACCTCGTTTCTGGGCACTGCTTTTACCGTTTCAATTGATGGCCGCAAAGGCGTCTCTACCGGTATCTCGGCTTCCGACCGTGCGACCACAATCCTGACTGCCGTTGATCCCCAGACCAAACCTTCTGACCTGGCCCGGCCGGGTCATATTTTCCCGTTGCGTGCCAAGAAGGGCGGCGTGCTCGTTCGTGCCGGACAGACTGAAGCCAGCGTCGATATCGCCCGCATCGCCGGGTTGTATCCAGCCGGCGTCATCTGCGAGATCATGAATGAAGACGGAACCATGGCTCGCCTTCAGGAGCTCAGGGCGTTTGCGGCTCTTCATCAGCTCAAAATGATCACGGTTGCGGCTCTTGTCCGGTATCGAATTAGCAAAGAGACCTTAGTACGGCGGATCGTGGAAACCGACCTACCTACCGTCTATGGACTCTTTCGCGCGGTAGCTTATGAAAACGTAATCAATGGAGACGTACACCTGGCAATGGTGATGGGGAATGTAGGTACCGCCGAGCCGGTGTTAGTGCGAGTCCATACTGAGAACGTGACGTGCGACATGTTTGGTTCACTCATCGACGACACTGGGTTTCAACTTCGTGCGGCCCTCGAGAAGATTGCTGCCGCCGGCCAGGGAGTTGTTCTTTATTTGCGCCAGCGCGAGCACAGCCTTGATCTCGTCAATCAGTTGCGGACCTATGCGGTGATGCAGGAGCGTGGTCTGACCAAACAGGAAGCTAGTCTCGAAACTAATTATGGAATCGTTCGCGATTACGGCGTGGGAGCCCAAATCCTTCACGATCTCGGCCTTCGACGCATACTATTGCTAACTAATCATCCCCCCAAAGTGGCAGCGCTCGAGGGTTTTGAACTCGAGCTTGCCGGCAATGTCCCGCTAGGTGAACTCGCGCCCTTCAAAGCGCCGTTGGCGGAGAGTAAAAGACCCTCTGCGGAAGAAAGTAAGCAACGCACCTGAGAGCTTGGACCATCTGTCATCTTGAGTTACGGACCATGGGTTTGCTTGAATGCCCTGGTTCGCCATAGACTCGGTCTTGGCTTTTCGGCTCTCCCTCTAGAATTCAAACTTGCCTTCGGGCCGTATGGGCGGCTGCGTGCGCTATGAGTGTAGACGACCGCGACAAACCTTCCGACAAAAGTCCCTCAGTATCGCCTCCTGAGCAGGAAGCGATTGTCGAGGCGCTGCAGTCGGAGACAGACGAACCCTTAGCGCCACGTGCCGAGGCAATCGCGGAACGGGACGCCGCCAGCCCGCATCCAGTTACTCCGCAAGGCAGACGCCGGCGTTACCTGACCCGCCGTAACGCTCTAATTGCCACAATCGCGGCCTCCATCGGTATTATCGCGCTGATCGTATTGGTCATCTTGGTCTACCGCCTCGGCTACATCGATAACTACGTTGCCGGTCAGATCAAGGACACCTTTGCGAAATATGGAATAAGGGCAGAGATTAGAGAGTTTCATACCACCTTCCCCCCCCAGACGGTGGAGATGCTGGGTCTCGAACTCTACGACGGGCAGACCGGGGAAAAGCTGGGGAAAATTGACCGGCTGCTGGCTACAATTCGAATAGAAGATCTCTACGCACTCAATCTGCAGCGGAATATCAATCTCAAAGATCTGAAAATTGAAGGGCTTGAAGCCTGGGTAACGTTTGACGAGCAGGGTCGCTCAAACCTCCGCAACATACGCATTCCGGCTCCCGAACCAAATCGCCGCATCCTTTTTGCCTATTCTACTGCTCACTTGGAGATTAACAAGGGAGTGGTGCACTACGATGATGCGCGACACGAGCTCTCGGGCGAAGCCCGGAATCTGCAGGCCACGATTCAGCCAGACGATCCCAGCGCGCCCGCCGAAAGCTGGATGAATACGGTCGCGATCGCCCTCTCAAACTCAACCCTCACCTACGACGGACGACCCATTAATGATATCGCCATCGAGGCTCGCGGGCGTGTCAACCAAACGCGCGCAGAGATCCAGGAGTTGGTGCTGCGTTCGCCCGTCGCCGAGGCCCGTTTGCAAGGCACGATGGATGATTGGCGCGCGCTGCGCTTTCAGATGAGCATCACTTCGACGGTTGACCTCACCCAGCTTTCAGAGGTCCAGCAACCGGGCGCGGCCCTGCGCGGGATGGGAAACTTTGTTGGCTCAGTCACCGGCGAAGGCGATCAATACAAAGTTGACGGCACGATTAAGTCTGATGCCCTCGCGGCAGATGGTGTGCGGCTCAAAGGTTTGAATGTCACGGCCAGGGGCTCAGGCCAGGGCCAGAGCTACAACGTCAATGGTAGGGCAGTGGCAGAACTCCTTACCGCCGGCGACTTTCAATTGAACACGGTGCAACTTGTTGGCGGCGTGATGGGAACCGGATCTGATTTTCGCTGGGTGGGTGAGTTGCGGGCCGCCGCCGCTAGAGCTTACGGCACAACCATCGCCGGGTTAATTCTCCTCGATGCGCGTGCGGACTTGAACGATGGATTGCTCACGGCATCCTCCAGCCAGCTGCGCGCGAACAGTCTTAGCTCATCAGGCGCCAGCGTGAATGGGATCACAGCAAATGACCTGCGCGTCCGTAGCCAGAACGATGTAACGACCGCAGCTGTATCGAGTGTTAAAGCGGGAAGGGTCGTGGCATCCGGCGCGAAGGTGAACGGCGTCACGGCCAAGAATGTTGAGATCGCGAGCAGAGGCGGAGTTACGAGTGTGGTGGTAAAGGAAGTGCAAGTCGGAGCAACAAGCGCCGCCGGCGCCGAGATCGGTGGGATGAATATTGCTGGCGTGCGTCTCTCCGTCCGGGGTGGGCGGATCGAAGGATCCACCGCTGATATCAACGCCGGGACGGTCAAACTTGCTGACGGTCAAGCCGAGAATGTCAGGTTGATGCGACCAGTATTCGTGGTTGAGCCTTGGGGGCGTTATCGCGCGAGCGCGGATCTGAGCATTGGTGGCGGTGTGCTGGGACGAATGGATCTGGGCCAGGTCCAGGCGAGGCTAGTTGCTACAAGTTCTGAGATCCAACTCAACGATTTCAAGGCGGATGTTTTTAAGGGTCAGGCAACGGGGACCGCGAGAATTGCGATTGGTCGTGGCGGCGCCTCTCGCATCGCTGCCACTTTTACCGGAGTCGACATCGCCGGTCCACTCACGGCCTTCGCAGGCGGTGCGGTTCCGCTTGCAGGGAGAGCCAGCGGCAGAGTGGATCTAGCATTTCCGGGAACTGACTTCAAGCAAGCCTCCGGCACACTCAATACGCAATTGACGGCGGACGACGACGACAACGCGAGCGGGCGCATCCCGATCACCGGAGAGGTAGCTGTTCTGGCGGACCGAGGCCTGTTTCAGATTCAACGTGTCGATCTCAAAACCTCGGCCACCAAGCTGAAAGCTTCGGGTCAGTTTTCATTCGAAGGCGACTCCAACCTCCTGGTTGATCTTAATTCGTCCGATGCGTCAGAGCTGCAAGCTCTTCTGATTTCGTCAGGTCTACTGCCTGATGTGGAGGAGCAGATGCGGAGCTATGGCCTGGAGCTTTCCGGCCAGCTGTCATTCACCGGCACTCTAAAGGGAGCGCTCAGTTCACCGGACCTCGACGGTCGCGTCGCTCTTGGTTCATTGATGGTTAACGGAAATGATCTCGGTTCAGTGTCCGCTTCGATTGTTACGACTCCGGCAGAGCTTCGGGTTACGGATGGACGCTTGACGGAAACAGACGGCGGCGGCATGCAGTTTACGCTCAACGCTCCGCGCACCGGCGTCAACAACACAACGCTCGCAGCCACACTCGATCGAGTTAGAGCCCGAACTCTGATGGCCACGCTTCCGTTGGATAAAGCAACGCGTGAGCAACTTGGGGATACCCAGGCGGACGTTTCGGGCCAGATACAAATTGCGGGAATACCAAAAGCTATGAGCGGCAGCGCCGACTTGCGTTTTGGCCCGGGTCGCCTGGCAGGCGAGCCTTTGGAGAGCCTGGTTGCCCGCGCTACCTTTAGCGGTTCCATCGTCAATATCGAAAACATCGATGTGAAGCTCGGGGCGGGCCATATTGTTGCGAGTGGCACGTACAACACCTCTACGAGAGATTTCGATCTGCAAGGTCGCGCCGAGGGAGTGCAGCTGAGCAGGCTTGCGGCTCTTACTAATAAAGGCATTGGCCCCGTTCTAACCGGCACGGCAGATTTTACCGCTCGCGCCTCTGGCAATCTTTCGGCTGCGGATTTTTCTGCCTACCAGATCACATTTGATGGGCAGGGTCAGAACGTAACCATCAACGGTCAACCCGCCGGAACTATTGCCCTCGTCGGCCGAACTGAGAACAAGCAACTGAACGTAACGCTGACTAGCGGGTTGCTTGGTACTCCGCAGGTGGTATCGGCTCAGGTCAACCTTGCTGATGAGAAGTTGCCGGCCACGATCGAAACCACATTTAACAATGCCCAGCTAACTAACTTGTTCTCTATCATCTTGCCGCAAAATTCGGTGAAGATTACCGGCCGGGCAACAGGCTCGCTTAAAGCGACCGGGCCCCTTGTAGACGACGATGGTTATTTTTCGGTCGCTGGCTTGCAAGGTATAGCTAATCTCTCCGAGCTGACGTTTAGGGCTGAAGACGTGGAGCTCACCGCAACTTCCCCTCTCCTGATACGCTTCTCGCCGACTGAAGTGTTCTTCGAAAAAACTCAGTTCACCGGTCCCGGGACAAATATCGTTTTGGGTGGAGTGTTGGCCGTTGGTAAAGGCGGCAGACAGACGCTTACGGCAGACGGCCAACTCAATTTGCGCGTGCTGAATGGTCTGTCTCCCGATGTGTTTACTTCCGGAATTGCCGACGTCGCGGTACGTATCAGTGGCAGCTATGAAAGTCCGCGTCTAAACGGCACGGCTTCCGTCAACTCAGGCTCGGTCTCGCTGCTCCTAGGTAACGAGCGATGGACGATATCGAATCTCAAATCGGTCATTAGATTCACTACGAATCAGGCGCAAATCGACTCGCTTGCGGGTACGATGGGCGGAGGCCGTATCAGTGCTTCCGGCGGTGTTCGCCTGGAGGGCTTCACTTTGGCGGAGTTTCTAATCAATGTTCACGGTGAGAATGTTACGGTCCCTTTCCCCGAAAACTTCCGCTCCACGGTGGATACCGATCTTGAGATAAAAGGATCCGCGCGCGAACAACTCGTTAGTGGGGTAGTGAGCTTGCGTCGCGCGGAATACACCGAAGACATCGAACTTGCCGATCTAATTAACTTCAAACGTGAAGAATCAATTGAGGAGGGTGGCGAACTGGAATTCACCGGTGCCGTCCTTTTCAACGACTTGCGAGTAGAGGGGCGTAACGCGCTCATCGTGAGAAATAATCTCGCCGACCTGGTCGGTTCAGTCTCTCTGCAACTGAATGGTCCAGCTAAGGATCCCGTAATTTCCGGGAGAATTAGTGCAACCAGCGGTACGCTGAATTTCCGGAACGATCGCTACGAGATTACCCGTGCCCTGATGGACCTCCCACCACGACGCAATGCTGACCCGATACTTAACCTTCAGGCTGAGTCGCAGATCCGAGGTTATCGCGTTACGGTTAATCTCACTGGCCCGCTCTCGCAGCCACAAGCGTCGGTGAGTTCAGAGCCGGCGTTGCCGCAGGCTGACGTTGTGGCCCTGATTACCACGGGCCAGCTCTCGACGGGGGAGTCGAGCGCCTCGATCCTTTCGCAATCCGGATTGGGGACTGCGACCAGCCTGCTCACGGACGCGTTGATCAATGCTCCGGCCCAACGCGCGACCAGCAAGCTGTTTGGCCTCAGCCGATTCGAGATTAACCCGGTTATTGGCGGTCGCACTGGGTCCACACCGTCGGCTCGGCTGACTGTCGGCAAGCGGATCAACAAGAATTTGTCGGTCACGTATTCAACCAACGTCGCTTCTGACCCTAACCAGATATTGGCTGTTGAGTATCGCGTTTCCGATCGTCTCTCTTTCATTGCGCAGTATGAGCAGGCGTCAACGAGGCGGCTCACATCTCGCAATGACGCCTTCAGTTTTGAAATTCGGTTCAGGAAACGGTTCTGAGCAATGGGGCAAAGCAACAGCTGGACGGGAAATCACAAAGTCTCGAAAACCACTGGCAGAGTGCCGTCCGTCGAGGATGTCGTAGCCCTGCCTCACCATCTTGCCGTATCGCGGACTCTGAGAAGTCTCCTTTTGATGTTCGTGCTGACTACGGTTGTTGGTGCGGCTTCGGCCACGACCCTCGCCGGGCGAATGGATGAATACGAGGGTCGGTTGATTACCACGATCGAAGTGGTATTTGAGGGTTCCCAGTCTGACCCGGTGGCCCAGTCAGACTTCCTGTCAATTCTTAAAATCGCTCCAAACACCGAATTCTCGGCCGTACGTGTTCGAGATTCGCTGCAGGCGCTGCTCGACTCGGGTCGAGTGGCGAATGCCCGCGTGGAAGTCTTTGAGGCCGTAACTAAAACCGGGCCCATTCGACTTCGATTTGTAATTCAACGACAAGTGCAGATTGGAGAAGTCAGAATCGAACTGGGTCCGATCCTGGGCACTCCGATATCTGAAGATGAGTTGCGCGCCCGATTAAACCTAATCCAACCAGGCACACGACTGTCAAAACAGATAACCCTCCGTAACGCTGATGAGATTCAGGTCTACTTGCGCGACCGCGGTTACTTCAACGCCTCGGTAGAATCGGTCGAAGAGGTTGACTCGAGCGGAACGCGAGCCATCGTGATCTATCGCATCGTTCCTGGCGAACAATCACGAGTTGGCGCATTCAATATCGACATCAATGGCTTTGACGTGGCGAAAGTGAGACCGCTCCTGAGGCTCCCGCCTAACGCTTTCTTCACTCGCGAAGCTCTGGGCGAGGACGTCAAGCGTATTAAGGAAGCGATCATTGCCGACGGATATCTCGCGCCCCAATTGGAGGAGCCGCGCGTTGAGCGGGACGCAGAACGCAACCTGATGACGATCAGCCTGAAGGGCCATGTTGGACCCATAGTAAAAGTAAACATTCCAGATTATCCCCTCACTGAAAAGACAACACGCGAGCTCTTACCGGTGATGCGCGAAGGGAATATCGACGTCTCAGCCATTGAAGAGGGTGCCCGCAGACTGCGAAACAGACTTCAGGAAGAGGGCTACTTCTTTGCGGAAATTACTTCCGTTTGCACAGTGACGCCGCCTACACCCGCAGTAGGATCAGACGGCGCTGCGGAAACTTGCGAAAATCTGAATCCGGAATTGTTGAGCGGCCGCTCGGTGGGGATTACGTATCAGATTGAAAGAGGTCGCCGGTTCCGTCTTAACGATATTCGGATCACCGGAACTAAGAAACTAACCTTCGAGGATGTCGAAGCGGACTTGAAGAGTCAAAAGGCGAGCGCGCTGGGCCTAATTCCGTTCCTGGGCTACGGCCGCGGCTACACAAGTCTCACCCTGCTCGAGCAGGATAGACGAATAATCAGAAACTACATGCGCGATCTTGGTTACCGCCGTGCGGAAGCGGAAGTGTTGCAGGGCGTTTCCATCGATGGTGAAAACTTGATACTCACTTTTAATGTTATCGAAGGACCGCTGACGCGTATCGCTGGGGTGGAGGTTCGCGGTAACAAGATCTACACGGAGCAACGCCTTCGCGATGAGCTTCGGACAGTCATCGGAGCTCCTTTTTCACGATCGCAGGCAAGAGCCGACAGCGAGCGAGTGCTGGCCCTCTATGCCCGAGAAGGCTACGTAAACGCCCAACTCAATTTTTCCGTCGTCGAGCTTCCCAAGAAGGGCGAGGAAGAGCAGATACGTCTGATCTACTCCATCAGCAACGAAGGAGAGAAGGTTTTTATAAATCGCATCATCATAAATGGCGTGACCGGCAGCTCAAAAACTCAGCGTACCAAGCGAAACGCTATCGCCCGGGCGATCACTTTGATGGAGGGCGACGTGCTCAGAGCTGACCGCGTTTCGGAAAGCGAACGCGAACTCTATCTCACGGACGCTTATCGCCAGGTCATCATTCACACTGAGCCCGCGGGTGAAACCGCTTCCGGTTTTAAGAAGCAGGATGTGATTATCGATGTTGAGGAGAAGAAACCCCGCGTCATGGATTACGGCGGTGGCTTCTCAACCGATACCGGCCCGCTAGGTCTGCTCGAGTTCAGCAACGTAAACCTGATGAACAAGTTGCGGCACGGAGCCATGCGTTTGCGGGCCAGCAAACGGCAACAGTTGCTGCGCTTCGAATATGTCGATCCCAGGTTTGCCCGTTACGGCGAAAGACAGTTTGCGCCCCTCGCTTTTACCATTGAATACCAACGAGATTCCACGGTGACTCGCTTCTTCCGTTCCACAATTGACCGCGGGACTTTTGGTATCGTGCAACGTCTGGACCAGGATGGAAACCCGATTGATGAATTCGGGGGACCCGTTAACGAGCCAACAATCAATCGCTTTACAGTGGCGCTGGAAACTCAGCGGGTCCTCGACCAGAAGACCCACACTATCATTTTTGCGCGCTACAGCTATGAAGACGTGCGCCTGTTCAATCTTCAGAGTTTATTGATTAAGCCCATTCTGCAGCCTGATCGGGCTATCCGACTTTCCCGCTTTGGAGCTTCCTTTGTGCGAGATACGCGCGAAAGATGTGAACGCGGGTTGATCGGAACTGTGCGCGCCGCTGATGGGTCCGAGCCCGGTGCACCCGGCGAAATCTGCCGTTATAACCAAGTGGATGCCACCCGGGGCGACTTCTTAAGCGTGGACTACGCTGTGGCCTTGAGGCAGTTGGGTGGCAACGTCTCATTCAACAGGTTTCAGGCAAGTTACCGGCGGTACTACAAGATGAACCGCTTGCGCGGGACGGTGTTCGCGGGTAATGCCTCTCTGGGCCTGGCTAATCTATTCAATCCGCGCGATCGAGACGGCACCGGAACCATAGACGAGATCGACCGCACCTTGCCCATCAGCGAAAGATTCTTCTCAGGGGGTTCCTCAACCCTGCGGGGATTCGGATTTGAGGAAGCAGGGCCCAGGCGAGCCATAATTCCCATAGGCGTATTCCGCGATCAGAACAGAGAGATAATTTCCCTCAACCCGTTCACCGTACCTGTGGGCGGAAACGCGCTGGCGATCGTTAACCTGGAAGCGCGGATACCGCTAACCCGGTCGCTACAAGCAGTGCCTTTTTACGATGGTGGCAACGTCTTTCGTCGCGTTGGGGATCTGTTCAAGAAGCGAGATGATACCCCTGTTCCGCCGGGAGATCTTCTGGCCGCGATCAACGCCGCGAACTTGCGTGCTCACTGGACAAACACGGTGGGACTCGGCTTCAGGATTCAAACTCCGCTCGGTGGAGCACTGGCAGTTGACTATGGTCTGTTGTTGAATCCGCCCCTGTTTCTGATCCCTCAACAAGCGCCGAACTTTGACGCCACCCCGGCCATCTATCGCACTAAACGAACGCAGGTTCACTTCAGGTTTACGCAAACGTTCTAGGGAAACCGAGGGTAAAAGGGTAAGAGGAAAGTGAGGCGGGAGACATGAATAAAGGTGTAACTAACTTGAACAAAGTCGCGATATGGAAGTTTATCCTCCTCTTACCCTTTACCCTTTTTCCCTTTTACCCCCTTGATCACGGTCAGGCTCAAGAAGTGGTTGACAAGATGGTAGGCACCGTGAACGCCGGTGTGCGCACCGATCTGATTACATATTCTGATCTCCTGTGGCAGCTCACCCTGCAGCCGAGTACGTCGCTGGCAAATCCGACCTCAGAAGCTCTCAACCGAGCTTTACGACTGGTTATCGACCAGCGGCTGATTCTCCAGGAGGCTGAGAAGTTGCCGACAATCGCTCCGACTGCCGATGAGATCAGGAATGCTCGAGATCAGCTGGTTAAAGTGTTTCCATCCGCCCCCGAATTCCAGCAACGACTATTGCGTGTGGGTCTTACTAGCGAAAAGTTAGATGAAATTCTTGAGCAGCGTGTAAGAATTGAGAAATACTTGGACTTCCGTTTTCGAAACTTTGTGCTGATTTCTCAAAAAGAGATCGGGGACTATTATCAGGATGTTTATGTTCCGCGCTTAAGAGCTCGGTCTCCAGGACAAATAGTACCGACGCTGGAAGAGACGCGGGGTGAGATCGAGCAAACCCTAACAGAAACCAAAATCGAGTCAGACACCGATGCCTTTCTTGACAGCGCTCGCGAACGGGCTGAGATTGTTATTCTGAGTCCGGTTTGAGAAGCGGATGTCGAGGTCACGGCTCGGGAGGTATGCAAAAGCCCGCGAAGCGTGGCGAAAGCATAAAGCCCGGGGCGCTAGCCCCAGGACAATCGAATTGGAGGCCTTAGCCCGCGGGAGCGTGCCTAAGCGACAAAGTAGGCATCCTTGATTAAGACTTTTGCACAAACCTTGGTTAACTGTCGCCCGCTCTCGCGGGCTGGTTGACCGTTCTACCTTCTGCTTTTCTACACATGGTGCGAAACAAAGAAAGGCGGCCGCGCATCGGACTAGCGCTTTCAGGGGGCGCGGCGCGAGGCCTCGCTCACGTTGGAGTCTTGCGGGCTCTTGCCGAGCATAATGTTCCCATCGACTGCATCGCCGGAACTTCGGCCGGGGCCCTGGTGGCCGGCACGTTGGCTTCGGGCATGGCCCTTTCCGAGATTGAAACTATCGGCAGAAGTTTGCGCTGGCGCGACGTGGGACGAATGACGATGTCGCGAATGGGCGTCCAGAGCAATGCGCGCCTTGAGCAATATCTCCGGGAGCGTCTACCGGT
>JACCSP010000229.1 GCA_013812905.1 Pyrinomonadaceae bacterium | reverse complement strand
GTCTGAAACTGCTGCATGATATGCGCGCTTTATCGCATTGGACTTCGGGGCGTTCGCCAGGTAGATAGTCGCCTGCGACAGCGGGAACAAGCCCTCAGGCAGACCGATGAGTTGGACGATTTCCGCCGCGGCCGAAGCCTGCACCATAGCCTGCGGATCAGCGAGCCCAATGTCTTCCGAAGCCAGAATGCACAAACGGCGGGTAATAAACACCGGATCGGCCCCGCCTTCAATCAACCGCGCCAGCCAGTAAAGAGAAGCATTAACGTCGGAGTTGCGCAGCGATTTTATTAGGGCTGAAGCAAGATTGTAATGCTCTTCGCCGCCTTTGTCGTAAGCGTACTGTGCACGTCCCAGCGCTTCAATAATAACTTGCTCTGTAATCCTGTGCACGCCACGCTCGTCCGGAGGCGTGGATTCGACCGCGGATTCCAGGGCGGCTAGCGCCACACGGGCATCCCCTCCGGCCGAGTGGGCAATTCTTCGGATCAGTTCATCGGAAAGTTCTGTTTCAAGATGGGCCAGGCCGCGTTTATCGTCGTGTAGCGCGCGCTGCAGGATTTCGGCTATTTCGTCCTCTGCGAGTTGGTTAAGCACCAGAACCCGCGAGCGCGACAACAGCGCTCCCGTTACTTCGAAGGAAGGATTCTCAGTGGTTGCGCCAATCATGGTCAGGGTGCCATTTTCCACTGCGTGAAGGAGCGCATCTTGCTGACTCTTATTAAAGCGGTGGATCTCGTCTATGAAGAGGATTGTTCGAATTCCAAACCTGCGTTGGTTCCGGGCCTCCGCAATAGCCTGCCGAAGATCTTTAACTCCGGAAAAAACTGCCGACAGCGCTATAAAACGGGCCTGGGCCTTCCGCGCAAGCAGTCGTGCGAGGGTGGTCTTTCCGGTGCCGGGGGCGCCCCAGAGAATCAAGGAGGGTAAGTTTCCCGCGCCCTCGATTAACCTTCGCAGAATGCGGCCCTCGGCAACGAGATGGCTCTGACCAACAAACTCGTCGAGAGATTGTGGGCGCATTCGCTCCGCCAAAGGAGCGAAGGCCTCCTCCTCCGTCACCTTGTGCCCCGGAACTAATTCACCGAAAAGATTTCCGCTAAGCGGACCATTCATGGTTAAAAATCTCTCTCTTCGTGTTGCGTAAGCCCTCCAGTCGATTGACCCGCTGAGATTATAGAAGCCTTCCGAATATTCTTCATATGAAGCTTAGCACACATCCAGAAGGCTTCTCCTAAAGGGCTTATACTAAGCGATCTTCGGGGGAACGCCTGCCAGTTTATCTTCGTATACCCAGGCGAGTGCGGGAGACCGGGACATTTTGAACAGAGCCTGACTAAAGTAAAGGGATTGGGGGAGTAGACATGAAAGAAGCGCAGGATATTTTAAGAGTCGTCGGTGTAACACTCCTTGGATTGTTCGTTCTTGTGGTTGGCATACCCCTGGTTTTGACGGCGGCGGGAATCACCCTGGGCATCCTGGGTTTTTTACTTGGGCTCGCGGTGGCGCTCATCAAACTCGCTGTCGGAGTGGCCATTGGCTATCTAATCCTCGTGGGTATTCGCGCTATGCTACGCTGACCTTGCATCCTTGACCAACTCGTAACCTTGAGCAATCATGTGTCGCCGACAAAACGTCACCGAAAGACGAACAGAAATGACTCCAGAACAAAGATTTGACCGGCTCGAGCGAATTGTAAAGTTGATGGTCAAAGCGGGTCTGCGCGCGCGCAGTCAGATGCGTGAACAGGGCGAGAGAATAAACGTGATTATTGACTTCCAGATGCAGAATGAAGAGAAATTTGGAAGGAACGAAGAGAGATTTGCAAGGAACGAGGAGAGAATCGCCAAGCTCGTGGAAGCTCAGGTTCATACCGACCGGCGATTAGATGCGCTGATTGACATTGTTCGGAAGGGCCGCAACGGGCGAACTTCAAACAATAACTAACCCTCACACATTAAACCTAAAATTCACAACGTCGCCTTCCTGCATAAGGTACTCTTTGCCTTCCAGTCGCATTAAACCTTGTTCACGTGCGGCGGCGTTCGAACCTGCTCGAACCAGATCCGGGTAGCTAACTATTTCGGCCCGGATGAATCCCCGTTCAATGTCCGAGTGAATTACGCCGGCGGCCTGCTGAGCGCGAGTATTCTGTGGAATCGTCCAGGCCCGCACTTCCTTTTCTCCCGCAGTCAGAAACGACATTAGTCCCAGCAGGTGATAAGCACTCTTAATCAAGCGGTCGACACCACTCCCTGAGACGCCAAGGCTGTTCAAGTAGTCGATACGTTCTTCGGGTGGCAACGCGACCAGCTCAGCTTCCAGTTGAGCGCAGATAACCAAACATTCAGCACCTTCTGGTTCGGCAATCTCAAGTACGGCCCGGACGCCGGAGTGCCCGTTCGGGTTTCCCAGCGTTGCTTCGTCAACGTTCGCCGCATAAATCGTCGGTTTCATAGTCAGGAAGAAGAAGCCTCGAGTGACGGCGCGTTCTCCGTCAGTAAGCGAAACCGTCCGCGCGGACTTGCCCTGTTCAAGTAGGGGTTGAATCTTGTCCAGGACTGACAATTCCGCGCGCGCAGTTGTGTCGCCTCCTTTGACGTTTCTTAACGCTTTGTCGCGGCGGCGTTCGGCGGTCGCGAGATCTGCGAGTGCGAGTTCAATTTGAATCGTCTCTATGTCACGTTGCGGATTAATGGAACCCTCGACGTGAACAACTCCTTCGTCTGCAAAGCAACGCACTACCTGGACCACTGTATCAGTCTCCCGTATGTTTGCGAGAAACTGATTCCCCAGTCCCTCGCCCTTCGAGGCTCCCCGGACCAGTCCGGCAATATCCAGGAACTCCACCGTGGCCGGTACGATGACGGAGGTCTTCACCAATTTCGCCAAGGGTTCGAGTCGTTCATCAGGAACAGGCACAACGCCTACGTTAGGTTCAATGGTAGCGAATGGATAGTTTGCCGCGAGGGCAGCTGTTTGTGCGGTCAGTGCGTTAAAAAGCGTAGATTTACCCACGTTGGGCAAGCCAACGATACCTGCGCGGAGCATCGAGTTGTCCTCTCATTTACTTGTAGGTGAAACTTGACGATAACATGCAGTGACCAGAATCAGGTAAGCGGGAGAAATACTTAGAGTCGGAAGAGGTGAGGTGTAATCAGTGGAATACGGAGTTCAGGGCGAGGAGCGCCCTTTCCTAAATAAAGGCTTCGCGTATAATTCGGCGCCGGCGATCGAAAGCGCGGAGACATGTGAAAAATGGCGTCAGGCGGGCTAACGAGCGCTACTACCGAAGTACACCGTCTTAGGGACTCATGATTATTTCGCTCGTTCTTGCCTTCTTCGTCACCGCCAGCGGCACGATTACCACTTACCTCTACGATGAAGCTGCGTCCTTTGCTGCTCGTCTTTGCGCGGGCGCCTGCATCGGTCTGGCAGCGTTAGGATTAGTCGGCTTCGTGATTGCGTCGTTTCTGGGACTGACACCGCTGGCCATTGCGCTCACAGTGGTGGTCCTGGCATTTCCCTTTGTAACGCTGCAAAATGCGGCGCGCTGGGGGGCTGTCGAGGAAGATTTGTTCGCCGTCTCTCAAAGAATCAGGCGCTTTTTGCTTTCCCCCACTAAAGCCCCATGCGGCTATATTCTTTTCTACGCGGCGATCTCAGTAGTCCTTTGGCGGGTGTTCAGCCGCGCAATGATCGAAGTCCCGGACGGGATCTACACCGGTGTGTTGAACAACTTCGGCGATCTGCCATTCCACTTAAGCGTTATCACCAGCTTCGCTCATGGCAATAACTTTCCACCTGAAGATCCGACTTATGCTGGCGTGCGCTTTACTTATCCTTTTCTCTCCGACTTTGTGTCCGCAATCTTTGTAAGTTGCGGGGCAAACCTGCGCCAATCGATGTTCGTTGGGAATTTCATTCTGGGAGTTTCATTCGTGGGGTTGTTGCACCGCTGGGCGCTTGAGATGGTGCGAGATCGACTTGCTGCCGTAATAACGCCGCTACTGGTGATTCTAAACGGGGGTCTGGGTTGGGTGCTTTTGTGGGAACAAGCGAAGCAATACGATCAGGGTCTCTCGGCGGTGCTCAGGAGTATTCCCAACTCTCTTACGATTATCCCCAACACAACCTGGCGTTGGGGCAACGCGATATCCACGCTGCTTGTTCCACAGCGAGGCATGCTGCTTGGATTACCGATAGCGGTCATAGTGTTTACACAATGGTGGATAGCCGGTAACGGCGTGGAAGGGGAGCAACAAGAAGACACGGAAAAGAACGAACCCGCGAGAGGGGGACGCGAGAGGGTGACGGGTGTTCGCAAGAATAAGAGCAGGAGGAAAAAAAAGCTCGCCGCGCGAAACGGTAAACAGCATCTCCGCGTCTCCGCGTCTCCGCATCTCCATATCTCCTCCGCCCATCGCATGGTAGCCGCCGGCGCTATAGCTGGCTTGCTGCCCCTCGTCCACGCTCATAGTTTTATAGCTGTGATGGTGGTGGGAGGGTGTATCGCCCTCGTCCAACGACGCTGGCGTGAGTGGATACAGTTCTTTCTTGCGGCTTCCCTCGTTGCTCTGCCCCAAATGTGGTGGTCGACGCACAATAGCTCGGTTGACGCCGCCACTTTCTTTGATTGGCAGTTCGGCTGGGATCGCGGCACGGATCATCCTGTGTGGTTCTGGTTGAAAAACACGGGACTATTCATTCCGTTGGTCCTGGCGGGGATTTTCTGGCTTGGTAAGAAGCGTCTCGTGTCGCAACGGCTGCTGCTTTTCTA
Organism: Pyrinomonadaceae bacterium; assembly: GCA_013812905.1. Classification (GTDB taxonomy): domain Bacteria; phylum Acidobacteriota; class Blastocatellia; order Pyrinomonadales; family Pyrinomonadaceae; genus PSRF01. The sequence continues at coordinate 6,910 of JACCSP010000229.1, read as the reverse complement.
TTTGCCTTTCACGCTTTGTTTCATAGTGCCAAATCTGATCAAGATGGCTCCATGGGTGTGGGACAATATCAAAGTGTTGTTCTACTGGTGGTTGGCCTCCGCGCCGATAGTGGCCCTGCTGCTAGCGCGTCTGTGGCACCAGCGCGGTCTGCGCCGCATACTTGGCGTAGCTCTATTTGTTTGTGTAACGCTTGCGGGGGGCGTGGACGTTGCTACTATCCTCCTCAGTTCCGCGAAATATCAGGTGTTTGATCGCCCCGGAATTCAGTTCGCGGAAATCGTGAAACGTGAGACCGAGCCGCGGGCCAGAATCGTCCATGCTCCAGTACACAATCACCCGGTGTTTCTGACAGGCAGACGATCCTTGATGGGATACCCGGGGCACATCTGGACACATGGTCTTGAATACCGCCAGCGTGAAGAGGAGATCAAGCAGCTTTTCACGGGAGGACCTGATGCGGGTGGGCTGTCAGGGAAGTACGGCATTAACTATGCGGTCGTTGGCCCGCATGAACGTAACGTGGCCAACGTTAACGAACTGGTCTTCTCGCGCTTCACGAAGGTAGGAGAAGCAGGTGGGTACCGCCTCTACAAAATCGCGCAACCGTAAAAAGCGTCGTCGATCCGAAGTCGCACCGTCGGGGATACGACCGCCTGGCATTTCCTTGCCTCCCCAGACACGCGACCTGTCAGACCGAACCTGGCTCATTTGCGGTCTGCTCATCATGGCTGTGGGAGCAATTCTCCGTTTCTACGATCTAAGTCTCGTGCCCTTTCATCATGACGAGGGGGTGAACGGAAATTTCCTCGTTCGACTCGTGCGTGAAGGGTTTTACCATTACGATCCCGCTAACTATCACGGTCCAACTCTCTATTACTTTTCTGCCATAATCCCCTGGATCTTGAGAGGACTTTTTGGCCCCTCAGCGCAGAACACCTACGGACTAAATACGGTGACCGTGAGGGTCGTGCCCGCACTGTTTGGGCTGGGAACCATCGGGCTCGTGCTCCTCCTCCGCCGGAGCATAGGCACGGTCGGCGCACTCTGCGGAGCCGCGCTACTGGCTGTTTCGCCCGGGGCTGTTTATCTCTCGCGCTACTTCATTCACGAAAGTTTGTTCGTATTCTTCACCCTGGGTGTGGTTGTGGCTGTTTTGAAATATTACGAAGGCGGCAAACCGGTATACGCGGTGCTGGCATCGGTGTCTGCGGCACTATTATTTGCAACCAAGGAGACAGCTGTAATTTCGCTCGCAGTGTTGGCAATTGCTCTACCAACAACACATCTTTACCTGTCGTTGTGGAACAAACTCTTTCGGGACGATCATAGAAACCGCAAACTGCCGAGATTAGAACCCGCGCAAAACACCACCAGCTCGAAAACAAATGCATTGAAAAGACTGGCTGGGGCACAGAAATTAGCTCTCCTCGGGCTGATTGCGATTGTTGTTTTCATCGGAGTGAACGTACTTTTCTACTCGTCATTTTTCTCCAACTACCCAAAAGGCGTCTACGATGCCGTGAAGACTTTTGAATTCTGGACTAAGACAGGGAGAGAAGCGCACGTTCACCCAATCACGACTTACGTGCGCTGGTTGTCGCAACAAGAGTCGCCGCTCATATTTCTCGGAACCATCGGAGCAGCGCTGATAGTTTGGAAGCCTCGCCACCCTTTCGCTTTATTTTCAGCTTTGTGGGCCTTCGGACTGCTGGCTGCCTATTCACTGATTGGCTACAAAACGCCGTGGCTAGTGCTGAATTTTGTAGTTCCAATCGCGCTGATTAGCGGCTACGCACTACAAGTCCTTTATGATTGGGGGTTGGGCGAGATTCGTCTGAGCATTGGTATTATGCTCCTGGCAGTGGCGATCAGCGGATATAAGGCAGTCGATCTAAACTTTTTCAACTATGACCACGATGCTCAGTCGTACGTCTACGTTTATGCGCACACGCGTAGAGAGATGTTGGCGCTGGTCGATGAGGTGGAAAAAGTCGCCGAACGCTCAAAGCGAGGCCCTAAGACTGGGATCACTATCGTGTCACCGGACTATTGGCCTCTGCCCTGGTACCTGCGCGACTATACAGGAGTGGGCTACCACGGTCGTCTGACTTCCTCAACCGAACCAGTGATTATCGCTTCTGAAAGTCAGGAAGCGGAGATTGAGGCAAACTTCGGCGACCGTTACCAACAGGTACATTCAGGCTTTAACTCGGCCGGCAGTTATCCTCTTCGTCCAGGTGTGAATCTGCTTCTGTACGTTCGGAGTGATGCGCTTGGGCCCACACCGTAATCGATTAAAGTTTGAGATCTTTGCGGGGAGACGGTCCGCCCGCAAGCTAAGCATTTCAGGAGACTTCCAAAGATCAAGGGCAACGATCAAGGGCAACCGAAGCCTAGGCGCTGGCGCGCGTTAAACGTGCGAACAGGGAACTTGGCTATCCAAGGTGAAGTAACGACCCTGACGGGGCGAAGGCGGTAAATACATCCGATAAGGTTAGCTGGAACGCGACTGTCGACCCCGGCAAAAAGTATCGCCAGCTCCGGCCTGCCATCTGAGCGTTTAATGGCAGAGACCGCGTCGCTTGTCGCTCGAATGCCCTCGCAGATTCGGGAAACATCGCTCCGCTTAATTGGCCGGAGGCAGTTTAACCGAGCTCGTGACTTCATTAAAGTTAGCTTACTTCAAGTTCTGGTTGACATTCTAAGCAACTCCAACCTATATTGACACACCCTAAGGTACCTCAGAGGCTTAATCTAGTCTCCGGCGGGACAGCACAAGCAAGCATGTTCAAACTCCAACGGCTAGAGATCACCGGGTTCAAATCCTTCGCGGACTATACTGAAATTCTCTTCACCGGGGACGGCATCACCGCAGTTGTCGGGCCTAACGGGTGCGGCAAGAGTAACGTCGCCGATGCAATTGCCTGGGTTTTGGGAGAGCAACGCGTCAAACACCTGCGTGGCGCGGAGATGAAAGATGTTATTTTCCAAGGCTCGCGAAACCGCCAACCAAGCGGCATGGCAGAAGTTGTGATGCACATGGTGCGCGATGAGGTGATTGAACCAGAGGCGGACATTCAGGATATCGATTCCACGCTCGAACAGATCGACGACCGGGTAATTAGTTTTGATACGGTTTTACTGGAGGATTCTGGCGCTTTGACCTCAGGGGGTGAGCCGGAAATTACTGACCCGGCGGCGGAATCGGAGATGTCGGTCACGGCCATTCCGGAGGAAACAGGTAACGCCGGCGCCTCGCTCCCGGAGAAGGCCACACATAAGCGCCATTGGCGACGACGAAGTCTCGCCCTCGAATTTCAACCTGGCGAGTCGGTCGCTATTGCCCGCCGTTTATACCGTTCGGGCGAAAGTGAGTACCTCATTAACAACCGCCAGTGCCGGTTGCGCGACATCCAGGATCTCTTTTCAGGAACCGGACTGTCGGGCGGACACTACGCTATCATCGAGCAGGGACGCATCGGCCAGATTCTTTCGGCCAAACCAATGGATCGGCGCACGATTATTGAAGAGGCGGCGGGTATTACAAAGTTCCGGGTCCGCCAGCGTGCTGCCGAAGTCCGCCTCGAGTCTGCACGGTCAAACCTTTCCCGTATCGCTGACATCATTTCCGAAATCGACCGTCAGGTGAACAGTCTTCGTCGGCAAGCCGCAAAGGCCCGACGTTATCGTGTGCATCGGGAGGAGCTGCGCGAGCTACTCCGTCAGGTGTTCGTCGCTGAAGATCAAAAACTAACCCTGCTGCTCGATGAGACCGAGGCCAAGCTGCTGGAGGTTTGCGCGCTGGAGCGCAGCATGGCCGGGGAGTTGGCGCAACGCGAAGAAGACGCCCGCCAAGCTACTCAAGAAGCCCGCAAGATTGAGGACGGGCTGACAGCATCCCGTGCCGCAGCAGCCGAGTCAGTTCTCAGACGCGATCGCGAGATGCGCGAGCGAGCGTATCAGAAGGAACAGGTCGTAGCGCTCGAGAAGCGCAATCGGGTGGTGGGAGCAGAGATTGAAGCGCTTTCAGCCAGGCTGGTTTTGGTTGAGACCGAGTGCCAACGGATCCTGGATGAAGATGCCAAGCTCCGAGCACAAGCCGATGAGAGTGCCGCCTCCTTAACGCGAGCCGAAGAAGCATATGCGCAAAAGCTGGCCGCGGCCGTGACCGCCGAAATGGAAATAGAGAATGCGCGGGCTGAGTTGCTCACACATACCGCCGTCGCCGAACGCCTGCGTGAGATTGCTCGTCAGCTCGAAGGCACCATTGAGCGACTTGTTGTGCAATCAGAAGGATTGGCGCGCGAAGGTGAAAGAGCCGCCGCGCAGCATGCCGAGCGCCAGACGGAAGCGGAGAGATTTGGCCACGAGATTACGATTGCGCGCGAACACATCGCCAGACTCAACGCTGAGCGCGAAACAGCGGTTGACGCTGTCGTCAAGGGTCACGAAGCCGTAAGTGATACCGACGCCGAATTAACTCGAGTGCGCGATGAATGTTCTCGGACTCTGCACCGGCTGGAGAGCTTGAAAGAACTGGACGAAAGACGTGCTTACTACTCATCGGCAGTGCAACTCCTGCTTTCTGAAACCGAAACGCCGCGCGACTTTCATTACATCGGCACTCTGGCTGATGCTCTCAAGGTTGATGCTAAATGGGAACGAGCTGTGGAAGGAGTCTTGGGCTCATCTCTTCAGTCGATCGTGGTCCCCACTCCGGATGATGCGGCCCGCGCCGCGCACTGGTTGCGGGAGCATAACGGGGGCCGGGCAAGTTTTCTCGTTGCTGGACTGCACGGAGCGAGTGATGAGATAGAAACCATTTCGTGCCAGCTGGAAGAGCGCCCGGCGCTGTCTCTTACCTGCGCGGGGGAAGATCTCGAAGGACTTCGGATCAGCGATCTGCTGGGCGCTCCCCGTGAGTTGGTCTCAATCCTTCATCGAACGATGCCGCAACGGATTAATGCGCGCATCGCCGGTAATCTTGACGATGCCATAACCAGGTCGTTGGCTACCGGCGAGGTTTACGTGACGCTTAATGGTGACTGGGTAGCCGGAGGTCAATTCGTTAGCGCGGGTGACGCGCGTGCGGTTGAAGAAGGGGCCGGGCTCTTGGCCTTCAAACGAGAGTTACGGGAACTGGAAACGCGTTCCGCGGGGTTGCGATTTGAACTCAGTTCCGCTGAGCGCGCTGCGAAACTGGCGCGCACTCGTCTGGTGGGACTGGAAGACGGGGTGGTATATCTGAACGAAGTGATCGGTCGCGAAGAGCGTGAGGCAATGACCCGTGAGCTGGCGGCGAAAGGGATGGCCCAGGAAATCGAGCGTAACGAGCGCCATATGCGGGTAGTGGCCGAGGACGCAGCGCGGGTGGACGATGAGCGGCGCGAGGTTGAGCAACGCCGGCATACGGCGCTATCCGAGGCTGAATCAGCCGAGGCCGCACGGCTTGCCTCGGGCGAGACCGTAATCAAAGCTTCTGCCTCTCTGGCCGAAGCGCGGCGGGAAGCTGAATTAGAAAGTGAAGGTCTTGCCGAACAAAGGGCTACGGCCGCTGCGGCTGCGGAAAGAAAGCGCGCCACCGCGACTGAACGGCGGCGCCTGGAAGGCGAGTATACCGACCTCGCAGCTAGAGTGGAGCTACATCGATTTGAAGCAATTGAAATAACCGCTCGTATTGAAGAGTTGAGTCAGTCGATCGCCGACCTGGAGCAGAAAGCCAATCGCGTCACCGAGGAACGAGTGCACGAAGAGCAGGAGATCGCGACTCTTTCCGGCCGATTGGAAGCTGCGCGTCAGCAAGCCGACGCGTTGTCTGCAGAACTTTCAGATCTTAACCGCGGCGCGGCGGATATACGGGATTCGCGCGGAGGCTTCGAGGTACAGCGGGCTGAGGCTCAGGCCCGACTCACGTTTGTGCGCGAAAACTGCGCTACCGAATTGAATCAATCGCTCGAGGAGTTGGCCAGGGAGTTGTCGTTAGCAGAAGAATTTGATCTGGACGCGAGCCAAGCCCGGGTGGACGAGTTACGCTCCCGTATCGAAGGCTTTGGCGCAGTCAACATGATGGCCTTGGAAGAGTTGTCTGAATCAGAAGAGCGATTATTATTCCTGACGGCTCAGCGACAGGATATAGTTGATGGCATCGCCTCGACCGAAGAAGCGCTACGCGAGATCAAGAAGCGTTCGCGCGAGCGATTCCGTCACGCTTTCGAACAGATTAATAAAAACTTTGGTGAGTTTTTCAAAGAGCTTTTTGGCGGCGGGCGCGGCGAGATGAGCCTGATCGAGGCGGACGACGTACTGGAATCTGGCCTCGATGTCATTGCACAACCGCCGGGTAAGCGTCTGCAAAACGTGCTGCTGCTCTCGGGCGGCGAGAAGGCAATGGCGGCCTTGGCGTTGGTTTTGGGCATCTTCCATTATCGACCCTCGCCTTTCTGCTTGCTCGACGAAGTCGATGCTCCGTTAGACGAAGCAAACGTGGGCCGGTTTACTGACAAGGTCGCTCAAATGTCTGCGAACACGCAGTTCATTGTCATTACTCATAACAAGAGGACGATGGAAATGGCCCGCGCGCTCTATGGCGTGACGATGGAGGAAGTGGGCGTCTCGAAGCTAGTTTCCGTGAGATTCGAGTGATAGCTGGGAGCGCAGGCGTCTCGCCTGCAACGAGCGCCACAGGCGCGACTCCGGTTTTAAAGGCGGTCATCGGCCGCCTTTAGTTTTCCTGGATTCCCTTACTCGCGCACTTTCGCTAAAATGTCCCATCGCAGAACAACTTGATGGCTAAGCGAACTTTCCAAACTCTGCAGCTGCTCCCCGCCGCGCTTGTGATCCTGAGCGCGGCGATTTTCACTTGCGTTGAAGCGCAACCACTGGGGCTGACGAAATCAGTAGTCACGCGCC
>JACCSP010000225.1 GCA_013812905.1 Pyrinomonadaceae bacterium | reverse complement strand
GTCTCCAGCCACCCGCAATCACAACGAGCAAACTGGCTGGATTGTGAATGAGACAACAGTGTCACGAAAGTAAGCTTTTCAGTGAGTCAATGCGCACTTAACGACAGTGGGTCGCAGGTTCGAGTCCTGCTCGGCTCACCACATTTTCCTTAAAGAAAAACATAGATCGAGCGGACTTGAGCCGCTCGCTTTCCTTTATTCCCTCTAACTTTCCTTCTAACGCACCTGCGAAATAAGTTTTCGACGGCGAACCCACCCACCCTCGTTTTGCTCATCTGGACAGGTGAGCGAGCGACGTGCGGTACTAGCCTAATACGGGGTCACTCCACTAACCAGTCTGCCGGAGTTGCACGGTTGATGAGGCGACGACGGCCAACCGCTTCATTGCTGCTTTCAGCTTCCGCTCTTGGGAATCACCGTCTGGGCTGTGTCGCGGGCTGAAGCGCGGCGTCAAAACGGATTCACGATTTCGACGCCCGTCGCTTGTTTGAGCGAATTATCAAAATCTTCCGTGTAAAGGCGTGTGATGCTGCCTTCCGTGCACGCCGCGACGATCATCGCGTCCCAGAACGAAAGGTTGTGCGTTGCCGTCAATTGTTTGGCGCGGCTCGGACCTTTTCGGACGGTAAATATCAGTTTCCATAGCACGCCTTGTACGAGAGAAGCGTGGACGCGTGTTCAATAGCCTTCACCGCAGCCAATTGAACATTGTTTTCGAAAGGTCCAAGCCCTTGGCACGCTGCTCATGGCGCTGGGATGCGGGTGACTTGTGTGGCAACTAACTGCCACCTCCCCTGACGCTTCACATAAACTCTTGTGTACCTGAACTGGCCGCCGATGTCTTTGCCATTGTCCTGGCCTTTCGCCGTATTCCGGCCCGTTACCACTGCCGTGTCCCCATAAGCGTGAACCTTGATTTCATCGAACATGACAGATTCGTACTTTATGCTTCCAGAGTCATAGGCTGACATCATCTGAGCTTTGGTTCTGATTACTGCGTCTTGATTCGTGAAGACGTAATCGTCGCCTACAAGACGTCCATACGTTTTGGTGTCGTTTTTCGAGATGGCGACACGCAGCGCCTCCTCCATCTGAATTACCGCTTGTTCGACACTGCCACCCTTTTGATTAGGGTAATTCGCTTTCTTGCCGGTCATTTGACCAAGTGCAAGAGATGACGCGGCCATTGCCAGAGCTGCGACGGCAAGCATTCGTTTCATACGTCCACCTTCCTCCCCTTCAAGGGGATGTCAAAAGCTAAACAGACATGAGAGACGGGAAAACTCATCCTGGGAAGCCGAATAGCGAGGGATTGTTATTGCGAGGTTAACTGGCGCTTTATCGATCAGCCATACTCTCAAGCTGAGTGATGAGTCAATGACTGTTCTATTAAAAGAACATCCATTAGGGGGTGACTCAGGCCGCTATATGTTGTTCCTTAGCGCGTCTGCGCCTTGGCCAGTTCGTAGTTGCCCTCCCAGGTGCACTCAAGCTCGGTCTCCGATTTCAGCACCGTCTTGAACTTACCGCCGCCAGTCAGGCCTCGGAACTCGCCATCACCGCCGGAGAACTTATAGGTGCCCTCAACGGTCACGGCGCCGCCCGCCGCGGTGACCTTGCCCTCGAACGTTCCCCAGTCGCGGCCCTTGTCCCCGTGGACGTTGTTGTAGTATCCGTGCTGCGAGCCCTGGCCGTTGAGCAAGTCGGTAACGCCCCAATAGGAAATCTTCGAGTCGTCCCACAGCGGATCGGCGGACGTCTGCGTGCCGCTAACCTCAGCGAGGCTCATATCGTGATTGGGTTGGTCGTTAAGTGCCATTGCGGACTGTTTCGTGATTTTTCCGGAAAAAGATCCTTGTATGGAAGGCATGCCATCTCCTTTCCTTTATTTGGTTGGTTGTCTGGTGAATCGTGCGAATTGTGTACTGCTTCGTCCGCTGTCAACGGAATCAGGGCGCGTTCGCCCTGGTGAGTGGTCACATAACTCCAGCTCATGCGGTCCGGTTTAAGCCGCCACACATTTGAGTTGCCCAGGGAGCGCCGATTAGCAACAACTTTTGAAAGCAAACGACGAGTTGAAGAACCTGCTGCCCGCTCCGGTCCAACGACGTTGTTAGGTGTGCTTCTATGTACCTCACACGTCGGTTTCGCGGAGCGTCCGTGCCTCTCCTGTTTTGTAAGAGACACGCGGCAACATACTCCGTTGTGTGGCGCTCACTAATGAGCACTTGCAGTCCTATTTAGGTAATGGGTCTGGAGCAAAGTTGGCATGGACAAGCATCCACTTGCCGTTCTGCTTCACATAGACGCGAGTTGACTTTGCACGGCTGGGTTCTGTCTTGCCATCTTTGTCCTTCAACAGGCCAACGTAGTTGTAGCTCAGAATAGCTACGTCCCCGTTGTAAACTTGTACCTTGGGGTTAGCCATCTCTCCTGCCACAGATTTGGTACTGCTGCCGGCGCCAGCTTCGGCGAGACGCATACTCAGCGCCTTACCTTCCAGCCGAGTGGCATAGTCACCATTAAACTCGGTGTAGTCATCAGCGATATTCTTCATCTGTTCAGCAACATTGGTCGGGTCTTTCATCTCAGCTGCCCACTGCGCTTTCACCATTGCAATCACTTCATCAGCTAATGGCTGGTTGGCAGACTGTTGTCCCAATCCATTTAAGGTCATAGCAGCGACGCAAGCAAGCCCCAGCAATACCAGTGTCCTCTTTCGCATATCCATCCTCCTTTGGGGGATTTCCCCTTTCTGTCTGAGCTAACAGAAGCTCAAGGGTGATAAAGCTCAAAACGAAACTCAAAGTCCGGTGAGTCTCGAACCGGAAATGAGGGGTTGAGGGTTAAAAAGAACTCTTGCAAGGAAATTACGGCGGACTTATACACCTTGACCGCGAGGCAATGCAAAGATTTCTTGTGCGGGATATGAAGCGAGGGCGTCGGAGATTTCCATCGCCTACAACCTTTCGGGCACGGAAGGAAGCCTCAAAGTCCATGAAGGTTCTAAAATACATCACTTTGTAAGGGGGCATGCCGTCGAGAGGGCAGTCAAAAGCCTAAAACAGACATGAGAGGCGGGAAGACCCATGCTGAGAAGCCGAATAGCGAGGAAATGTTACTATGAGGTTGACTGACGTTAATCGAGCAGACACCCGAGCTAGTCACTCAATAGCCGTTTGGTGCGTTCACTTCCCCGATTTGAACTCATAAACTCGGTACTGTGCCCTCTCTCAAACGGTTTCAAAACTGCCAAAACACGCTTCGTCCTCGCCGACTGCTCGTATCCAATTTTGCGCCGATGACCAAAGTTCATCCCAGACGGAGCGCGAACAAACAGAACGAAAATCGGCAAACAAAATGAGAAAATTATCTCTTGACAAAAACGGCCGCGCAAAAAGGCGTGCTGATTCCGGTCGGCTGCAAGCGCTTCGTTGGATGGCGGGTCGAACGCCGACACGGACTTTGCGCTATTTCATCAGCGCTCTTGTGTGCCAGTCTCACCTGAAAATACTAGCTCACAGGCGTTTCTGTGTAAGAAACTATCTGCCACTTACCTCGACGGTTTACCCACACTTCGGTAGCATAGACTGGCCTAAACGGTTTTCCATCAAACGATCCTTTGAGGTCACATTTGTATCGAAGAATAGCTACATCCTTCGTAGCCTTTGAAACCTTCGGATCATCGAGTGTGTAAGATTCGATGGTGAGCTTATCGATGGTGGCGATATCCTGTTGAAGATTTGAGGGGCCTGTCAGAGTATAGGCTACATAATCCTCGGCGGTAAGAGCTTTGATCGCTACGATGTTTTTACTCTTGTAGGCCTCCCAAGTTTCTTTGGATCTATCCATGATCATTTGATCGAGGCTGTTTCCGCCTGCATTGTTGGACTTTGACTTCGAGGTAGCGCCTGTCTGTGCGATGCAGAGAGTGGCAGCGGCCAGGAATGTGATAACGACAAGGGCGAGATTCTTTTTCATCGTGTCAATCCTTTCGGTGTGGAATTTAAGGTTTGTACATATCGATCGTGGCGTCTCAGCTGAGGCGCCACTGCCTGCCGTTAACGGCTTTTCCGTTGGCTGGTGTGACGAGCGTTAACGCTTCGGTTCTAAAAGAATCTACCGCGCCAGGCGGTCAGCCACAACTTCTCGAATCTCGAGACGTTCCCGGTCACCATCCAAGTCAACGTGGCCCAATTTAGGATCAATAGACGCTTCCGCCAGCGCCTTGAAGTTCAGCAACTGCCTTCGCATCATGATCAAATCGCCCCTGGGAAGCAAGCTGCGCATCAATTTACCCCACACTCCTGGCGGCTGCTGCACAACCAACTTCACCAATAGACGACAGCTCTTCGCGCCTTTCGCGACAACAAAATAGCTGATGGCGATATCCCCGAAGAGCCCCTGGGCTCTCGAATTGCTGATCCGGAGTGTCAGATGCTGGTTGCGAGCGAAGTCAGCTAGTTGGAAGATCCTCATCATTTCCTGACCCACTGCAAGCTCTTGGAGTCCAGGAGTCAGTGCAGGCGGGCTCTGGCGACCGCCGTTATCTATCCAATCATAGCTGTAGGGCGCAACGCGCATCTGACAGAGCCAGCGAAAAACAGTTTGGGGAGACGCGTCGATAGTGACGCCGCGATAGAGTGAGTCATGAGGATGAGGTATCAAGCGGTCGCAAGGGTAGGAAAGTCCGCTGTCCTCGGGAGAGGTTCCCCATGTACTGGCGATGGACATTGGGTTCGCAAGCGAAAACAGACTGTAAGTCAATTGATTACACCACCCGAGTTCTTTACTGGTAGACGACCTACTGAAACTCACCGCGCATTGGGTGGCAAAGCGTTTGCATTTCCGTTTATGAAGCGATCGAACCAGTAAAGCTGCCAGTTTAAACTCTCAACCAGATGCCAGGGTTCACCAGTGCGAGTCAGATTATGGTTCTCTCGCGGGAAGATCACGATCTCCGTAGTCACACCAAAGTGTTTAAGCGCACGAAACCACTGTTCGCCCTGCTCGAGAGGCACGCGAAAGTCGTTGTCTGAATGCAGGATTAGAGTGGGCGTCTTAACGTTCTTCGCATACTTCAGCGGCGAACGGTCCCAATAGAGATCAAACTTCTCAAACAGGTCGCCCCCAAAATCAGGCGAGTGACCGTAAGCGCCGTCGCGAGTGCCTTCGTCTGAAACAAAGTTAGTCACGCTGCGCAGGGTTACCGCTGCCTTGAAACGATCGGTATGTCCTACGATCCAGTTTGTCAGGTAGCCTCCATAGCTGCCGCCTGTGACGCCCATGCGTTCGCCGTCAAGCCAACTATATTTCCTGAGCGCCGCGTCCACTCCGTTCATGACATCCAGGTAGTCCTTGCCACCCCATTCGTTGACGATACCGCGCTCGAACTTCTGGCCATAGCCGGTCGAGCCACGCGGGTTTGTGAACAGCACCGCATAGCCCTTTGCCGCATAGACCTGAAACTCGTGGAACCAATCTACTCCATACATCGACGCCGGCCCGCCATGAATGCTTAGGATTAGCGGATACTTTTTGCCTTCTTGCCAGCCAATGGGCTTAACCAGGAAGGCGTCGATGTCCCAATCGTCAGCGCTCTTGTACGAGAATCGCTCGACATCTGCCAGCTTTAACTGTTTCCACAGTGCTTCGTTCAGACTCGTCAGTCTGCGCTCATCCCGCTCGTTCAACGTTGCGACGTAGATATCGTCGAGGTATTTGAAATTGTTGGCCATGTAGACCAAAGTCCTGGTGGGCCAATGGAAGTTAACGTTACGAATTGCTCGCCCGCCGGATGTTACTGGTACCGCGGATTTCTTCGCCAGATCGACGCGGAATAAATGCGTTTCGCCCTTCACGCCAGCCTCGAAGTAGAGCGACTTGCCATCATCCGCCCATTGCAGACCGCCGGGAATCACGTCGAGTGCATTCGCCGCCAGCACTGAGCCTGCACCACCAGTTGCCGGGGCAAGCCAAATCTTTGGATGATCGCGCTGTTGGACCACCCCCACATAGGCGATCGCCTTTCCGTCCGGTGACCAGCGCGGGCTGTTGTCAGCCTCCTCGTGATCAGAAATCTTCGTCAACGCGCCACCATCAGATGAGATTACCCATACGTCGGTATTGCGATTCAGGTCATACTCTTTCCCAGTGCGATTCGAAACAAAGGCGAGCCGAGTTCCATCCGGCGACCATTGCGGGTCGCTATCGTTCCAGTCGTTGCCCTCGGTAATCTGCTTTGCGCTGCCGGTCTTCACATCAACAACCCACAGGTGCGTGCGACGGTCGTCGAACCATCCGGTGTCGTTAAACTTGTAGGAGGTGTTCTTGTAATGCCGGACGTCACTGCGTTCCTTTTTCTCAGGGCGGCCATCGCTGGGGCCGATGCGACTGACAACAACCATCCGATTACTGTCGGGTGACCACCGAAACGCACTCACGCCATTCTTTAGATTGGTAACTCGGTAAGCTTCGCCCCCGCTCATTGAAAGCGCGTAAACCTGCGCCCGAGGTGGTTCCGGCAGCGCGGCACCAACTCCCGGCGAAGGAGTTGGAGGCGGCGTTGGTCCGCTCATAGGCGCGCTAGGCGCCGTCATTGGCGAAGCCCCCGGGCTTACGGCCGAAGTTGGGGCAGCGGGATCTGGTCTCGATGAAAGAAATGCCAGCCATCTTCCATTCGGACTCCAGCGCGGCGAAGTGGATGCTTGTGGGCTGGTCGTGAATTGCCAGGGCGGCCGGCTCCCATCGATGGCCACCATCCAAATCGAACTCGTTCTCCGATTCTGTACGCGATCAACTTTGGTTACCACGCACGCGACCAGTTTTCCATCCGGAGAGATCTGCGGATCAGTGACAAATTGAAAACCGTAGTAGTCTTCCGGAGTGATGCCGCGGGGCGAGGCTGGCTGCTGGGCTGCCGAGGCAAGGCGAATTGAAAGGCAAAAAGCTAACGCGCAAGCGGACAAAAACCTGCGGTCGATCCTCATCGGATTCCTTTGGCTGACCTACTGAGTTGGGCTTTATTCGAGCGTAGTATAAGCAACGCCGGAACATGCAATGAAGGTATGGCACTCATTTCAACCTCGCTCAATCCTTCGCAGGTAAATGTCAATGTTTTCCATAGCGACTTCGTTTCCCATGGCGTTGAGATTCTGTCCTTCCCATTTGCGCGGCCAGGCATTGAGGATCCGCCAGCGCGCCGCTTCATTAAACCCAATCTCGCGGTAGATCTCCAGGTCGTGATTGACGCATATTTATTCTCCGCAGATCCCACAAGGATTTCCGTCGGGCCTTCCTTTCTCGACCCGGCAATATATCGTAAAGCTTGCAGATCCAAAAGTAGATGCTGGCATTGTGGTTGCCGTGGCTCATATTGAACCGCGTCGCACTTGACTATGTCGGATTAGAAAGGAGCGCTGGCACCACCATGTTGTATCGTTGCCAGCCATTTGAATCTCTTGCGAGGGAAGCTCCATATATGCCGATTAAAAGTAAAGATCTACATGGCAACGCGCCAGATCAGGAGTACTGCCCTGCTGCTGATTGATGTCATCAACGACTTTGAGTTCGAAGGTGGCGACGCGTTGCTGAAGCTAGCGCTGCCGATGTCCAGGAAGATTGCCGAGTTCAAGAGGCTGGCGACGGAGGCCGGCATACCGGCAATCTACGTTAATGATAACTTCGGGAAATGGCAGTCAGATTTCAAAAAGTTGTGGCCCACTGCCTAGAAGACGATGTACGCGGTAAGGCCTTTGTCGAACGGATACTGCCGGATGACCGAGATTATTTTGTCTTAAAGCCAAAGCATTCCGGGTTCTTCTGTACCGATCTCGATCTCCTGCTGAAACACCTGGGCGTTTCAAATTTAATTCTCACCGGCATTGCAGGTAACAACTGCGTGCTCTTTACCGCGAACGATGCTTACATGCGGGACTTCAATCTATTTGTACCCTCGGATTGCTCTGTCTCGCAGACCCAACAGGAGAATGACTATGCACTGAAGCAGATGGAGAAGGTTTTGAAAGCTGATATCAGGCCGTCGTCAAAATTAGATTTAGAGAAACTTCGCGGCTGAATCCACGGATTACGCCGATTACACAGCGCTGGCCAGCCGCAAGCTAATCAAAGACGATCCACTCTCACACTAACCAATTTCGCGTCGTTTCGTGTAACAAACGTTGAGAATTTTGTTTTTCTGTGATCCTTTTAGTGGCCGTTTGCAAAAAACCCCTACCCCAGCCTTGTTTGCTGAGTTTGGGGACGGGCAGTGCTAAATTTTC
Source organism: Pyrinomonadaceae bacterium (assembly GCA_013812905.1). Taxonomy (GTDB): domain Bacteria; phylum Acidobacteriota; class Blastocatellia; order Pyrinomonadales; family Pyrinomonadaceae; genus PSRF01. The sequence goes on along the minus strand of JACCSP010000225.1, from coordinate 11,431 downwards.
TATCAAGCGCTCTAATGCTCTTATCATCACGCCGCGTAAGCTCGACTGCCTGCGTGCTTCGCGCTTGTGTAAACGGGTCGCTGAAGGGATGGAACCTTGGCCCATCGTAATTGATCGTCTTTGCGATCATCGAGTACCAGTTCAAAGTCTCGTACATGTATTGCGACCCTTTAGTTTTGTGAATCATGACAGAAACTCTCCGTCAACGCTATATTTTTGGTTGCGGCCCGAACGGGCTGCGTCATGTGATTTGGTGGCTCGTCTTTGTTGCTGAAACGTTGCTTAGAACAAACAAGAAATTGAAGGCTTGTCCCACAGGCAGAACGGACAGCTCTAGGTTACTTCACTTTAGTAGGAGCTAATTATCCGCGTAAGAGCTTCCGCAGGCTCGAGGGGAAAGTCCGACCCCTGAATATCTAGCCGAAGGGTCGATCGATGGAAGGACTCTGTTCGGTGAAAAACTTAGGCCCGATCGGGGTTATGTAAAGACAGTCTTCCAGGCGCATACCAAACTCTCCGTAGATCACCACAGTCGGTTCGTCGCTGAAACACATGCCTGGCTGTAGGGGAGTTTTGTTACCGCGCACAAAGTTCGTCCATTCATGACCGTCGAGCCCAATGCCGTGACCGGTGCGGTGAGGTAGTCCCGGTACTTTGTAATCCGGGCCAAACCCGGCATCGGTGATTACTTTGCGCGCCGCGGCATCAACTGCTTCACACGGCACGCCTACTCTCGCCGCGGCAAAACCGGCGTCCTGCGATCTCCGCGCCAGATTCCAGATCTCGTGCTGGCGCTTAGTCGACTTGCCGAACACAAACGTGCGGGTGATATCAGACTGGTATCCATCAACGCTACAGCCACCGTCCATCAGCACCACGTCGCCTTCTTTCAACTTCTGAGGCGTACTGCTGCCATGAGGAAAGGCGGTGTACTTGCCAAAACTGCAAAAGACGCCTCCACTGGCTCCCAACGCATTGAATGCGGCACTGCAATTGGCCGAGAACTCGTCCTGCGTCATGCCCTCGCGCATGTTGTCGTGGGTAGCTTTATAAGCCACGATGGTGATGTCATTCGCGCGCTGCATCAGAGCGAGTTCAGTCGAAGACTTGAACATGCGGCAGCCCGCCGTAACTGGATCGGCACTCATATACTGAAAAGCAGGCGCAGCTTTGCGGATCCCGTCGAACAGGAAGAAACGCACTCGCTCTTCCATTCCAATGCGGCCGGTTCGCAACCTGCGGTCACGGAGAATTTCGGCGACTAACCGGTAGGGACTCTCGTCCTCTTCCCAGGTGCGAATGTCGTCGCCGATTTTGATTAACTCGCGGGCGCGCTCTTCTTCAAACTTCGGGCAAACCCAGGCAATCTCACCGCGCGCAGGGATCACCAGCCCAAACATTCTTTCGCTCAATCCCCAGCGCATGCCGGTAAAATAGAACATGCTCGATCCGGGCTCGAGATAGATGGCCGAGATTCGTTCGTCTTTCATCAGGCGACGAGCTTTTTCAATGCGCCCTTTCCGCTCGTCGAGAGTAATTGGCGCAATACCATCTGTCATCCGGCGCAGCTTGCGTATCGATTCAGGGACTTCGCGTTGCTGCGAGGTTTCCGGCTCGACCGTTTCGCCGCGGAGGATTGTTGCGCCCAGGAGCGTTGAGCCGGCGAGTCCAGCCGATAAGCGCAGAAAGTCTCTTCTATCAGTGCACATGGTGTTCTCTATAATCCTTCGCTTTAGAGCTTTCGCGAAAACATGAGCCGGTATTGCGTGGTTAGCACATGCTACACGCGGTAGTTACGCGGGAACAAGAGAGTGGGAGTAAGAGTAGACCGACTGTTAAGGAGCTTTGCTCTCCATGGTGGAGCCAGTTCGCCTTGTGCGTGGGGGACGAAGTTCGTTAGACGGTGGTGCAGGCTCTTCGGCCGCTCATCTATAAATATAAACCGGAGTTCCATAAGTTTCTAGCTGAGGAATTCTCTCATTCTCATGCCCAGGAGTGCTCAGACATGCTCCGCATCCGGTAAGAGTAGGTTTGTAGGCGCCAGCAACTGTTCTATCCCTTCGAGAGGCAAAGGCTTACTAATAAAATACCCTTGTATTTCGTCACACCTGAGTAAGCGGAGAAAGCGCAGCTGCTCCTGGTTCTCAACACCTTCAGCCACCACCCTCAGACGCAGCGTGTGTGCAAGGCTGACGATTGCCATCACCAGCGCGGCATCATCGGGATCTGTAGCCAGCTCCCGCACAAAGGACTGATCAACCTTGAGAGAGTCGATCGGCAGACGTTTCAGATAGGAGAGCGACGAAAAGCCCGTGCCAAAGTCGTCGACTGAAATGGCGACTCCCTTCGTCTGGAGTTTGGTAAGCACATCTATGGTCGCTTCCGCATTACTCATAATGGAGCTTTCCGTCAGTTCAAGCTCAAGAAATTCTGGCCCCAGCTCGGCCTCCTTCAGAATCCGCATTACTGTCTCAGCCAGGTGCTGTTGTTGAAACTGAAGCGCTGATATGTTCACCCCTATCCGCATGCGGGCGAAGCCTTTATCCTGCCATTCGCGATTCTGTCTGCAGGCCGCCCGCAACACCCATTCTCCAATCGGCAAGATCAATCCAGTCTCCTCGGCCAGGGGAATAAAGTCCCCCGGGGAAACCAGCCCCAACTGGGGATGCTTCCACCGCACCAGAGCTTCGAGCCCAACGATCCGCAGCGAATCGATGGCCACCCGCGGCTGGTAGTGAAGGAGAAGTTCGTGGTTGTCGATCGCATGACGCAGGCTGGTTTCAAGTTCGAAACGCTTAGACGTTTTGGCGTGCATATCAGCGGTATAGAATCGGTATTCATTCCCTCCCGACTTCTTGGCTCGATAAAGCGCGGCACCTGCGTTCTTCACCAGACTTGAGGTTTCCTTGCCATCATCGGGATAAAAGCTGACTCCAACACTGGCAGTCGCAAAGAGCTCCTGCCGGTCCAGGTGGAACGAAGGATTCAACGCTTCCTGGATTGAAGCAATAAGGTCCACCGCATCCTTGGTACTTTTGATTTCCGGCAACATCAGGACAAATTGATCGCCACCGAAGCGCGCTACCGTGTCGCTCTCCGTTACACAGCCCTTTAAGCGCACAGCCACCTGTTGCATAAGCTGATCGCCTGCCAAATGTCCTAAAGTGTCGTTCACCTTTTTCAACTGATCAAGGGCGATAAAAAATACCGCCACCCTCTTATCCGCGCGCTGGGCCAACGCTACGGCTTGGGTCAAACGATCTTCGAAGAGGGCGCGGTTCGGTAGCGAAGTCAAGGTGTCGTAGTAAGCCAGGCGATCTACCTCGGCCGTTCGCTCTATCAACAGCCTTTCCAGTTCGTCCTTGTAACGTCGTTTCTCTGCGAGCAACAGGCCTTGTTTAAGCGCTCTTTCAACCGCCGCCTCAACGTGTCTGATATCGAATGGCTTTAGGATGTAGTCGAATGCGCCACCGCGCATCGCTTCGATGGCTGTTTCAATATTATCTTGCTCGCTGACCAACAGGACAATGCTATCAGGTGAAAGAGCGTGCACCTGAGGCACAAGCTCCAGACCGCTCATGCCACCCATATGTATGTCGCTGATGACAAGATCGAAGCTATCCTGGGCCAGGACCATAAGGGCAGCTTCAGCCGAGGAAACTTCACAACAGTTGTAAGCCTCGCGGAAGAGATCCAACAAAAATTCCCGGACATGTTCGTCATCATCGATGACCAGTATTCCTGGTTTATTCGTGGTAACTGATTCCATTTTCAGTGATCTTGAGCAACCGAAACTGCTTGGGTCTTTGTTGACTCAAAAATACGACATTTCTTGGCCAAAATCCATGGTGGACAATCGCATCGTCCAAGTATCCTGAAACATAGAGACTCTCATTTCAGCTCCAGCGCGTGGGACGACGTGTGACGGCACAGGGGTTGCGATGTTAGTTTCGGCTGCGGCGGGCTGGACCTGAAGCAGGTTGGACCAAAGAGACTAATAAGAACGCATTTGTTCAAACTATAACCCCAAGCGCTTTTCTAAAGCGACGCTCACCATTCGAATCTAGCTAGTCCGTCTCTCAATCGATCGTGTAGTTCGTTCTCGTTCGAACCGGATAATCGAGTCTTTTTTACTCGCCCAAACTAATCACCGGCAGAGGTACAAGCAACTCTATGCGCGCGAAATTTAAATTGCCGAGGGCCTCATATCGATTAGTGGTGCTCGTCTGTTTCCTGATGGCACATCTTTCCGGCGCCAGCGGTGACCCTTACGAACGGACTCCGGTGTTTGGTCTACCCAAGAAGATGCCGCAAAACGCTTTGATTGCCGCTTACACCAACGAAATGGCTACCGCGGATCGGGTATTGGCAAAGATTTTTGGTGGGGCCGGTGCGGTGGCAGCGGCTAGTAGCTTCGAGCCGGCCGGACTTTCAAATCAGTATCCTTTTTATCGCGGCGACATTCTGGGTGACAACGGACGTATCCTCACTGGTCATCTCTCTCATGCCATGCATTTATACGGCAGCTTCGATGGCCGGGGAGAAACGTCCCTCTATGTTCCGGCCGGGTTCACTTCCCACAGCGGTTCACCGACGCCTACAGACGCGGCCGTCACATTCTTCTATCCGCGACTTGGTAACATCTCTAACGTCACCCTGGCTGTGTTTCACATTGCCGACTTCGCAATTAGCCAGGAGGGAGGGAGGGTCAGAATCGGAACGGTTGGAGGACGTGGCGGATCGTATGCGTTTTACAAACATTCTCACATCGAATTCTATCGGGGAAAGACCGGTCTCCCCTCTGCTTCAGCACGCCAACATTTGCGTATAGATCCGGCATCGGTCTTTGGCTCGGTACCTGCGACAGCGCAGCTGAGGAAGGCCACTGCAGATCAGCGAGCACGTGGATAGGATTAGTATCCTAACTTGAGCGGCCCGGCCCTGTTCCAAACAAGATAGCATTAGACACGATCCACGGACCAACACGAAATGTCACTTACGAGATTTCGTGTCGGTTGGTATGATTTAGTGGATCGCTCAGCCTACCGAGCACAAACCAAAAATGAAATTGGGAAGACTACTGGCCAAATAGACTAGCAAGAACATCGAGGAAGCGATTATGATTAGCTGTCGTCACCGCTAATTCATGAATCGACCAGGCCGACATACTCAACTCGCCACGTCAGACGTGCCCCGGGTTGCCGAAATCCGATCCCAGTTTCCCGCCTTAGAACGTATCTACAATAATTTCCCGGTTGCTTATTTCGATGGGCCGGGCGGAACACAAGTGCCCCGCGTCGTAGTCGAGGTAATGGCTGAATACCTGTACCGTCACAACGCCAATACTCACTGGGCCTACCCAACCAGCGAAGAAACCGACCTTGCTATTGAAACCGCCAGAGAAGCCTGCGCTGATTTCTTGAATGCCTCACCTCGAGAAATTGCTTTTGGTGCGAATATGACCACGCTGACATTTCACCTGGCCAGAGCGCTCGCCGGGAGCTTTGAGCAAGGCGACGAAATTGTAGTGACCGAGCTAGATCACCATGCGAACGTCGCGCCCTGGGAAAGAATCGCGAGCGAACGCGGCCTGTCGGTGCGTTCGGTGAAGATGGTGCCGGAGACGGGTCAACTCGATTGGAAGGTTTTCGAACAATCAGTCACAAAGCAAACCAAACTCGTCGCGGTTGGCGCTGCTTCTAACGCACTGGGAACCATTAACGATCTCCGACGGGCAACTGCCTTAGCACGTTCTGTAGGCGCGCTGGTATTTGTCGATGCCGTTCACTATGTCCCACATGCGCTCGTGGATGTCCGCAAAATGGATTGCGATTTCCTGGGTATGTCGGCTTACAAGTTCTACGGACCACACATTGGAGTGCTCTTTGGCAAACAACGGCTTCTCGAATCGATAGACTTTCCCAAACTTCTCCCCGCCCCCGACGACCCTCCAGAAAATGTCGAGACCGGCACGCAGAATCAGGAGGGCATGGTAGGAGCAGGTGCAGCTATAGACTTTCTCGCCGGGTTGATCTCAGGCGCTTCGAGGCGCGCACAACTGGAGGTCGTCTATGAGGAATTGCACCGTCGCGGTGCAAAGTTAGCGCTACGTTTGTGGGAAGGGCTCTCCGACGTAGACGGCATAAGTTTGTATGGTGCGCCGCCGACCGCGCCACGCACTCCCACAATCTCGTTTACCGTGGCAGGGGTCAAATCAACTGAGGTAGTCCGGCAACTGGCGCAACGTGGTCTGTTTCTTTCACACGGCGACTTCTATGCAGCAACTGTTGTTGACCGGCTTAACCTTGGGCCAGAGGGTTTGGTGCGCGCGGGCTGTGCCTGTTACACCACCGCGGAAGAGATTGAACGACTGATTGAAGGGCTGGCGGAAATCTCGAAAGCCTAGTCCAAAGTCCAATGTCCAAGTCGAATGTCCAACGTCTGAGGAATCTTACCTTGAGCTACTGTTTTTTGACTTTGGACTTTGGATTTTGGACTTTGGACCTTGGACCTTGGACGTTGGACCTTGGACTTTGGACTTATCCCTCACCGCATTAACAAAATCCGCTAATAGACCGTAGGCAGTACTTTGTAAGTTTGGCCGGTGAGAGGTAATAGTCAGGCCGGGCATCATGTCCAACTCGAAGTGGACGGCAAGCGAGGTGCCACGCACGTTGCCCAGTGGATCAGTCGATCCGAGTTGTTCGGGTTTTACGGAAGCGTTTAAGGACGACCCATTTTCGGCGAGCTTGGCCCGAGCCACCAGCTTATATGGTTTGCCTTCTGCGCGCGCGGCCTGCAACCTTTGTGCGCTTAAGCTTCGAATTCCTTCCCTGCGCACCTCGCTCGGCTTCAGAGGAAGCTTCATTAGCACCTTGGCTAGGGCGCAGACTTTTAGGGTGGCGTCCCAAGCATCGACGTCATGAGCTGGATCAGTTTCCGTGATCCTCAACTCCTGCGCCATTCTCACACCCTCGTCAAAACTGCGTCCGGCTTCCATCGTTTCGATAATTACGTTGGAAGTTGAGTTGAAGACTCCGCTGAAAGCACGCAGCTTCACGCCCGGTAAAGTCTCTCGAAATAATGAAAACACAGGAGCACTATCGAGCACTGTCGATTCGAAGTAGAAACACTTCCCGGCGCCTGCAGCTAGTTGGCTTAACTCCTCGTATCCGTAAACTACCGCTCCCTTGTTCGCCGTGATGGCATGGGACCCGGATTTCAACACCGCCGTCAGATAGTCGATTGACGGCTGACCGGTTTCATGATTGAGTGAGGTTGTTTCGAAGACCACGTCCGGCCGCGCTTCCAGCAGCCATTCATTGATGCCGATTGAATGAGCCGGACACGACGATTCATCAACCACATTGCTGAGTAGCGAAGAAGGTTGAAAACCTTCGGGCCTTGAAAGCCAGCCCATGCCGCGCGTTGCCAGTCCGGTGATGCTCCATTCGATTTCGTAGAGTTGTCGCAACTCCGCCGACTTCGCCACCAGGAGCCTGGCTAGAGCCCGACCAACATTACCGAAACCAATGAAACCGAGATTGTAATGTTTCACATGTTTAGTATAAGAGCCGGAGCAACGTTATACTGCACTCAACACAAAACTGACTGTCCAAAGATTCAGGCTCTCATATATCCTGTCAATCTCTTCTACAGATCTTATGAAACAATATCACGATCTGCTGGGATCAATTCTGCAACATGGTAAGGAACATCACGACAGAACCGGGGTGGGGACCATATCCTGCTTCGGCTACCAGACGCGCTTCGATCTTCGCGAGGGCTTCCCCATTGTAACCACAAAGAAGGTTCCCTTCCGCTGGGTGGCCGAAGAGCTCTTTTGGTTCCTCGCAGGAGACACCGATGAAGCAACTTTGCGAGCGAAGGGTGTAGACATTTGGGCGGAGTGGGCGGACGAAGAACATACCAAGCGTTACGGCCGCGAGGCGGGTGATCTTGGTCCGGTGTATGGTTACCTCTGGCGATCCTTTGGCGGCAACTACCCGGAGCGGGACGGTGTCGATCAAATCGAGCGTTTGGTTCGAGAAATTCAGGTTAATCCCAACTCGAGACGACTGATTGTTACAGGTTGGGACCCGCGACAGGCCGAGAACGTGGATTTACCTCCCTGCCATACCCTCTTTCAGTTCAAGATAGAGGACGGAAGCATTCTTCATTGCCAGCTTTACCAGCGTTCCGCCGATGCGTTCTTAGGCGTGCCATTTAACATCAGCTGCTACGCATTGCTGATTCATCTGGTGGCGCATTCATGCCGGCTTAGAGTGGGCGATTTCATCTACACTTTAGGCGACTATCATATTTATAAGAACCATCTTCCGCAGGTCGAGGAGCTTCTATCTCGGGAGCCACTGCCTTTGCCAACGCTGGAGATCAAAGTTGAAACAGGGCGACCGCTAGGACTCGAGGGTCTACTCTTGATGCGTTATGAGGATCTGGAACTGGTTGGCTACCAGTCTCACGGGAAGATTGCTGCAGCTGTCGCCGTTTGAAATGTCTGACGGGAACTTCAGAAAGACTATGATTATTGCAATCGTGGCGGTAGACCAGCAGGGAGCAATTGGCAAAGGCGGAAAACTGCCCTGGCACTACTCCGCGGACATGAGGTTTTTTAGAGAAACGACCACTGGGAATGCCTGCGTGATGGGTTACAAGACCTGGCTTACGCTCAAGAAACCACTCAAAGATAGACTAAACATAGTGCTCAGTCGGCAGTCGCAGATAGAGCCTCAAGATTCTGTGGTCGTTCTCAGGGACTTAGCTTCTGTTTTGTCCATGGAGAACTATTTACATTGCGATTTGTTCGTCATGGGCGGCGAGCAAGTCTATCGTGCATTTCTGCCTTACCTCGACAGGTGGATCGTTACGGAAGTGCCTTTGGCGGTGGAGGGCGCCGACGCATTCGTTCCTGAGAATTGGCTCGAAGGCTTCCGCAGGGTGGATTCAAAGCAGCTCGAGGAAGGACTCACTGTTGGGTTTTATGAAAGAGTTCCTAAGTAAATCCGATCCACAAATCACACGCAGCAACGCGAATTAAGACGCCTCCATTTAGTGCGGTTTCACGTAGTTTCGTGGATCGTGTTAGTTTTTAGGCTAAGCCAAAGCCCAGCAGACTCACGGGCCCCTAGTCAATTTTAAATCGAGCACGTCGTGCCGAGTGATGATGCCCACGATGCGTCCATATTCTTCCACCAATACTGCCGGACTAGTTTGAAGCCGGCGCGTTACTTCGTTTGAGCTGGCATCCACGTCAACTGTCGGAAAACTCACTTCCATAACCTCGCTCACAGGCGATTCGAGTAATTCACGATTCCTTACAACCTTTGCCAGCACACGATTCTCGCGCAACGATCCGACAGGCCGTCCGTCTTCCAGTACGGGTATTTGAGTTAAACTCATTTCATTCATCTTACCCAGCGCATCACCCACTTTGGCCGCCGGAGCAACCCAGACAAGACTCGCCGGCGCACCATTTCCCTTCGTGCCGCTGATCAGTCCCGCGCTAATCTTCTGCGGCTCGAGCAGACGTTTCTCCTTCATCCACTCGTCCGAATGGTGCTTGGTAAGGTAATGTTCGCCGGTATCGCACACTATGAAGACAACCACTGCGTCAGCATCCAGATCACGGGAGACTCGCAAGGCCGCCACTGCGTTCGTTCCCGTCGAGCCTCCGCAAAAAACACCTTCCACCCTCCCCATCTGGCGTGACATCTCGAAAGACTCCTGGTCAGTAATATTGATTACATCATCCACGTATTTGATATGCACATTCGGCGGTATCACCTCCTGACCGATCCCCTCGACCAGATATGGAGTGGCTTCCACCAGTTTTCCCGTTTCCTTATAGGTTTTGAAAACCGAGCCATAGGGATCCGCGCCGATAACCTTGATTTGGGAGTTCTTTTCTTTTAAAAATCTTCCCGTGCCCGAAATGGTCCCGCCGGTGCCTATTCCGGCGACAAAATGAGTGATCTTTCCTTCCGTCTGTTCCCAGATCTCGGGCCCCGTGGTGCGGTAATGAGCTTCCGGATTAGCTGGATGGGAATACTGGTCGGGGTAAAATGAGTTTGGAGTCTCCGAGGCAATCCTTTTGGCAGTCGAAACGTAATGGTCGGGTGTTCCGGGCTTGGCCGACACCGGAGTAATCACGACATCGGCGCCTAATGCCTTCAGGTAACGCGACTTCTCCACTGACGCCTTGTCCGTCATCACGAAGATACATTTGTAACCCTTTACCGCCGCCGCCAGGGCGAGTCCTATCCCAGTATTCCCCGAAGTGGCTTCGACAATTGTTCCACCGGCTTTGAGTAGACCTTCCTGCTCAGCCGCTTCAATCATTGCGACGCCGATACGATCCTTCACAGAGAATCCCGGATTAAGATTCTCCATTTTCGCCAGAACTGTCGCCTTGATCCCCTGCGTCAGGCGATTAAGCTTGACCAATGGCGTCCGACCGATCAGGCCGAGTACGGTATTGTAGTAATGCATTCGAGGTCTCCGCGGTGGAATTGATTTAGTTCACCGGGGGCCCCAAGCGGCAGCCAGCTTGGGGTAGTGGATACTATTTGTAACAGAACCGAGGTTCCGGCGCTATTTGCCGAGAACGATGTCCTTCAGTTTCTGCGCAATGAGTTCACCCGCAACCCGATGGCCGACCACATTCCAATGGCCATTGCCCAGATCGCTGCCAAATCCATGCAAGAAAGAACCGGTCTTTTCGGCGTAAGCCTGCAACTCCGGAGCGAGCGTAATGACGGGTATGTTTTCCCTGTCACAAAGGGATCTAATCCGGTTATCGGGATAGAAGAGATCGTCTATTCCCAAGTCGCCGCTGGAACGCCTGCCTCGCTTTGGGATCGGGGAGAACCTGCGGTCCATTGCTCAAAGTGACGAGCACAAATTTTGCTCCCCGGGCGCTTACTTCGTCACGCATTGCGAGAATCAGCCCTTCAGTCACCAGCCAGGCGTCATTCCACACAGGGCTGTTAGGCTCAACGTAGACGATGTTGTCAGTGCCCAACTCCTCTGATCTGGCACTCACATCAAACTTGGTGGCGTTTAGTTCAGCAAAGGATGTGATACGCCGGGACTTCGATGAGGCCAGAAGTCTCTTGAAGCCGCGATGCGCTTCATTAATGGCCTGCAGAAAACGCGAGTGGTCTTTGGTCCATCTGCCGAACCTGCTCAACCTGGACTGTCGTAGCAGGAAAGCGCGCGAAGTAAGAAACGAATCATCGAGCACTAGTTTCCCGTCGCGGTAAACGAAATACGGAACCTCATCGGTCTTCTTTAACTCGCGCGAATTATCGACCACGTCGTTGTTGGTGGTCACTGCCAGAAGCACGATGTCAGGCGCGTAACCCCAGATGCGTTCACGTAGAGTTAGAAGTTCGGTAGCGGTGCCGTATCC
>JACCSP010000221.1 GCA_013812905.1 Pyrinomonadaceae bacterium | reverse complement strand
GCATTTGCGCGATGCCAAATACTGATCCCGTCAATGACAGTCCCGCCGTCACTCGGTTCATCCTGGAGCAAGGAGAGCGAGCGGGGCTGGCGAACGTGTTTCCGATAGGCGCTCTTACCAAGGGAAGTCGCGGTAAAGAACTCTCGGAAATGGGCGAGTTGAAGAGTGCCGGCATCGTTGCTGTCTCGGATGATGGCCGATCAGTTCCCAACGCCGGAACGATGCGGAGAGCGATGGAGTATGCGCGCGGGTTTGACCTGACGGTAGTGGACCACTGCCAGGATCACTCCCTGAGTGTTGGCGGCGTCATGCACGAGGGACGCTGGTCCCTGATCCTGGGTCTGCGGGGCATTCCTGCCGCTGCCGAGGAAGTCGATGCTGTCCGCGATTGCGTTTTAGCAAGGCTTACCGGCGCTAGAGTGCACCTGGCCCACGTTTCGGCCCGGGGTGCGCTGGCTGCAGTCCGCCATGCGAAGGAGCTCGGGCTGCGCGCGACTTGCGAGGTCGCACCTCATCATTGGGCGCTCACCGACGAAGCGGTAGCAGATTACGATACGAATATGAAGGTGAATCCGCCTTTGCGGAGTAGGGACCACGTGGGCGCTTTGCTGGAAGGATTAAGAGACGGAACGATTGATGCGATTGCCACCGACCATGCACCCCATCATGCAGATGAGAAGGGCCTTGAGTTTGATCAGGCGCCGTTCGGTATCTCAGGGCTTGAAACTGGAGTTGGTCTTGCGTTTGACCTTGTACATCAAGGCCTCATCAGTCTGGAACGGTTGGTAGAGTTGTGTGCGACTCACCCGGCCCGCATCTTTAGTCTGGAAGAGCGCGGAACACTGCGCAAAAACTCGTGGGGTGATATTACTATCCTCGATCCAGAACACCAGTGGACCTTCGACGTTTCCAAATCGAAATCGAAAAGCCGTAACACACCATTTGCTGGGCGAAGCTTTAAAGGCGCTGCGGTCGCGACGATTGTCGCAGGGCGTGTAGTATACCTCCATCCGGATTTTGCGCGCATAACCGCTTTAAGACAGTCTGAGTTTGCAGCGGGAGGTTAGCCCGGAACATAAACGGTTGAGTTCACTCAAGCCGCGTCATCTTCCATTTGTCATCCCTCATCACTACTATTCCAACGTTAGTCGAACAGAATCGGTCACTTGGCAAGAACCCTACCTTGAGTTTGATAACTTAAATGAGTAAGCGATTGAGCGAGATTGAGGGTCCGCTGGAGTACGTCAGTACCACCGCGCGGGTAGCGGGTGGCCTGGCTACTCATCACTCAAGCGCGGCCTCCAGGGCCATGACTTTGATAATTGAGCATAGCTAACAAGACCCACCCGCGAGGTGGTACTGACCTAGCAACGGCTGAACAATGACAAATGAGAAATGGAAGATGACAATCACTATGTTGCGTTAATATATTGCCTCGCGAAACGAATGTAGCTCACTACAGAGAAAACCCGCTGCGCTCTCCACTTCGCAGCGGGTTTCTCTTACTGATCGCCTACTTACGTTATGACAGGGGCGACCGGTTCATCAAAGTTTGGAAGCCCGCCCGCGCTCTCCCCTTCGCTTGCGGGCCTCCATTGCACCGACAACCGCGAAGGCTGCCGATCTCTTCAACTAACGAACGTTCGCAGCGGGCAGCGAGAGGTTCTGATTCAGGACTACGCCAAACTCCGTCCCTGATTTCACTACCGCCTCATGACCCTTGGAAAATAACGCTCCCGCAACGCCGAGCCCGGCACCTATTCCGCCTCCGATGCCTGCGCCTTTACCCCCGCCGGCAATGGCTCCGATGAGCGCGCCCGTGGCTGCGCCACCACCAATAAACACGACATTGCGTTTCATAGCAGACTTGCCCGACACCTCACCTTCGTTATCCGCGTTGACTTTTTCACTTGTAATTTCGGTGAGGTCGCCATTGATGGCGCGCGCGATACCCGTCGGTAACCTTAAAGAAACAAAATGGACCTCAATCGTGCCCGCTTTGCTTTGACGTGACGCGCGTGTGACGTTTCTCACCCGGCCTACTATCGAGCTACCCGCGGGTACCACTTCCAGGCCGGCAGCATAAATAGGATCGACGACAGTCGTCGTAACGTGATCGCCTACGCGAGCTGTTTCGGAGGTTATGGTCTGATTCAAACGGACCCGAATTACTTGACCGCTGTTTAAAGTGTAATAGGTCATGGGCGGGGGCGTCCTCACCACTGCGCGTGTAGTTCTTCGCAGACGTGGCCGGCGCTTGCTCTGTCCCGAGGAGGAAACAGCTGTTGACATAATTAGCGTCACCAGAACCAGTAGACTAATTGTGAAGCGCGATCTCGAGCTATTAAATTGTGCTTTCATCCTTATTCTCCTTGCGCCTACTTGTCCATTGACCGTTTCACCAATAGCGCGTAGAGACTTGAGCAATGAGCGTGCCACATTGCGCAACTCACAAAGATAAGCAGAGAACCCGAGTCATTACTCTAATTAAAGTCTCGCTGATTAACACCACAATCGAATCACAAGAATCGGATTTAACGCGAACGGATGCGTTGGTGAAATGCCGCACGATATGGGATAGGTAAATTAAGGAAGGGGCTGGTCTGCGATCGGTAGCCGCGCAGCAGGCAACACCAGGGGAGCGAGCCGCAGACGGTAGGGAGAGCCCTCGCAAGCGAGGTAGTTCGGGGTTGAGCCGTTTATGCTTTCGCCGTTTCAAAGACTAGGTGGGGCGAAGTTTCGGAATCCCAGCCTCTGACTGATAACGCCAATCCGAGCGTTACATAGAGGAGGCAGGGGCTACTTCGAACTGAGTTCATGAACAGTCTCGACGAGGGCAATGACATTTTCGACCGGAGTTTCAGGGAGAATTCCATGGCCCAGGTTGAAAATGTGACCCGGTTTTCCCGCTGCCTGTTCAAGAATCTTCTTCGCCTGAGAGCTGATGTAATCTTTGCTTGCAAACAATGCCACCGGATCGAGATTTCCCATTACGGCGATATCATGTCCGATGCGCTGCCAAGCCTTATCCAGGGGCACGCGCCAGTCGAGACCGATTACGTCGCCGCCGGCTGTACGCATCAATTCGAGTAATGCGCAAGTTCCAGTACCGAAATGTATCACCGGCGTCCCGGGCGTAAGACTGCTGAGGACATTTCGGGTGTGGGGTAAGACATACTCACGATAATCGTCGACGCTGAGAGCACCCACCCACGAATCAAACAACTGCACAGCCTGGGCGCCAGCGAAAATCTGGGCGTTGAGATACTTAACCACAGCGCGCGAGATCCGCGACATCAGGGCATGCCAGGCGCCTTTGTCGGTGTACATGAGTGATTTTGTATGAACATAGTTCCGCGATCCACCACCTTCAATAATGTAGGAGGCAAGCGTGAACGGTGCTCCGGAAAACCCGATCAGCGGCAAATCCCCCCTTAAACTGGATCTCGTCAGCCTGATTGCCTCAAGCACGTAATCGAGTGGGTCGACGTCGTCTACCTCGCGCACGCGATCAACGTCTTGGGAATTGCGCACGGGGTTGTGAATCGCCGGGCCTTCTCCCTTGGCAAACTCCAATTCAATTCCCATCGGCTCAACAATCAATAGGATGTCCGCAAAGATTATTGCCGCATCAACCCCTAGGCGTTCCGCGGCAGTAACTGTCACTTCCGCAGCCAATGACGGCGTTTTGCAAAGCTCGAGAAAACTCATACGCTCTCTCAATTTCCGGTATTCACCCATATATCTTCCGGCCTGCCTCATCAGCCAGATAGGAGTGTGAGGAACTGGCTCCCGCCGGCAGGCCCGCATAAATGGGCTGTCATTTAGCGCTGCTACGGAATGCGAGCCGGATTTCTGAACCAAACCTGCTTCTTTTCCGATATCTGAGATTCCGGACATTTGTGAACTTTGTTGGTGAGTCGAGCGTTCAAGTGGCCGTCAAACTAAACTCCAAATCTGTAACGCTCAATCCCAATTGGTGCAACATATGATTCAGACTACAATATACCGCGTAAAGCCGGTAACGAAGGTAGTCCTTAGAAAGTTGACATGAATCAACAGGTTGCGGTGTTTGTACCCTTGAGAGCGGTGATCAATGAGCGGACAAGCTAGAGCCTTGATACAGTCCATGCCCAAGGAAATCGCGACTGCGGCTACCGCCCTCAGTTTCGATGAGGCGTTTACGCTTCACCACCGAGCTGTCTT
>JACCSP010000182.1 GCA_013812905.1 Pyrinomonadaceae bacterium | reverse complement strand
CCCTGCCTTCCCGACCGATCCACATTCCGCGAGCGTCGGAGACTACGCTGTCGAACGGTCTGACCGTAGTCATAGTTGAAGATTCCCGGTTGCCGCTGGTCAGTTACCGTCTGGCGCTCCGAACGGGCGACGCACATGATCCTCCCGAACTGCCCGGGTTGACGGACATGTTGACCGGGCTCTTAACGGAGGGGACGGAATCCTTGAGCAGCCGGCAAATTGCCGACGAAGTAGGAAGAATGGGAGCCACGCTGAGCGCTGGAGCAAACTCCGATTACACCACGGTCGGCGCCTCATCGCTAGCAACTTTTAGTGGCCACATCCTCGATCTCGTAGCGGATGTAACTCGCAATCCTTCTTTTCCCGAGAACGAGGTCGAACTGATTAAGGAGAACACGAAGGAGAGTCTCAGACAGCAGAGAGCTCAGCCATCCTTCCTGGCGACCGAGATGGTCTCGCGTGTGGTTTTTGGCGAACATCCCTATTCTGTGATTACGCCTACTCTGGAGTCCCTCGACGCAACCACGCGAGAACGAATCGTCGGGTTTCACCGCTCAACGTTCTTGCCTAACAATTCTGTGTTCGTCATCGCAGGCGACGTTCGATCCGATGCCCTCCTCAAAAGGATCGAGAGTTTATTTGGGGACTGGCAGCCAGGGGAACCCCCAAAGAATCATTTTCCTGCCCCGCCATCCCGCGCGTCTCTATCCGCTTACCTCGTGGATCGGCCAGGTTCCGCTCAGTCAAATATCGTGATTGCCAATACTGGACTAACGCGCACTAGTCCGGATTATTTTCCGATGTTGCTCATGCACACAGTGTTGGGAGCTAATGCTTCCTCGCGGCTTTTTATGAACCTGCGCGAGGAGAAGGGCTACACTTACGGCGCTTATTCGAGTCTCGATGCTCGCCGCACAGCGGGAACTTTTCGTGCCAGCGCTGAGGTTCGAACACCTGTGACCGGGGATTCATTGAAGGAGTTTTTCTACGAGTTGGATAAGATTCGAACCGAGCCGGTATCCGAGAAAGAGGTCATGGACGCTAAGTCGTATCTAACCGGAGTGTTTCCTCTACGCCTGGAAACTCAGGAAGGTCTCATCGACCAGCTGGTGCAAATAAAAATGTTTGACTTGCCTGACGATTATCTGGAGACCTACCGGCAACAAATACATGTAGTGACTGTTGAAGAAATTCAGGCAGTAGCGGCGAAGTATGTAAGGCCTGGCGAGGCTGCGATTGTCATTGTTGGGGATGGTGCCGAAGTTCTAGAGCAGGTAAAGCCTTATACTAATGCGATTGAACTCTACAACACAGCCGGCAAGCGCAAGGAAAAACTTTCTGCGCCTTCTGACTCGAAGGGCGAAAGCGATGCTGCAGTTATCGTGGGCGACTGGACGGTAGAAATTCAAACGCCGTTTGGACAAGACATTCCGGCGATTCTCAAAGTTAGGGAAACAGCGGCCGGGCTGGGCGGAAGCGTTACATCTGAGATGGGTGATGCGAATATAGATTCAGCGGCACTTTCCGGCAATTCATTCACGGCTGTCCTATCATTCGAAATGGGCGGTCAAGCGCTGGAAGCTAAGATTGACGGTGAAATTGAGGGAACGCAGATGGACGGGAGCATCAGCCTACAAGATTCACCTAAGTTGCAATTCACCGGTACCAAAACGTCCTAGCCATCGGCTGCCATCAGATCGCAATCGCAAGTCGGCTTTGCAGCAACCCTTTCTCAGAGATCAAGACAAAAAACCGCCCGGCACATTGCGCATGCCGGGCGAAATCACAGGAGGACCGAGTGTTATGGTGGTCGCTATATTTTGCGGCCATCCTTTAACCTCGAAGATTGAGATGAGTTCGAACGGGGAACCGTTGCTCCGCTAGGCCAATACAGAGCCGCGAGCGGTTCTGCAGTGAGCGACCACGTTGCCCGCGCTTAACGGTGCGCCTTAACGGGGCTGAGTTTTGACAGGCCGTTCAGCTCGCTCACTTTTCATACCGCAGAGACATTCCGTTACTGCCCACAGCGCAGCCAATCTTCTTGCTAAAGTGGAGTGCGTACAGGTTGTTCTTAATAGTGGACTCTTGCTGGATCCACGACACACCGGCGTCGTCAGTACGCAGAATTGTGCCAGCGCGTCCCACAGCCCATCCTTCATCGTCACTCACAAACTCAACGCTGAGCAAGGTCGAACGGATTCCCGCGGTCACTGGCGTCCAGGTGATGCCCCCGTCGGTTGTCCTCAAAATGGTGCCCCTCTCGCCCACAGCCCAGCCTCTCTTATCGTTGCGAAATTCTGTGTGGTAGAGCGTCGCAGTGGTTCCTGACGTCTGGCGGTTCCAGGTCTGGCCACCATCGACGGTGTTGAGAATCGTTCCCTCCGCCCCCACAATCCAGCCGCGGCGGTCGTCTTCGAAATCGATGTGGATCAATTCGGAACGGGTGGGCGCGCGCTGACTTTGCCAAGTTTCCCCTTGATTATCGGTATAAACAAGAATGCTGTCGATTACTCGATCTCGCTTGCTTACTGAACCCACTACCCAGCCCTTTTTCTTGCTGGAGAAACGAACGCTATAGAGTTCCACGGTGGCCCCATCGAACTCGCTCGCAAGAAACTGACGCGACTCGCTCCACCGGGTTCCATTGTCGCGGGTTACGAATATCGTGTTGCCGGCGATGAGAAATCCGTCTTCCTTATCGCGGAAATAGATATCGTTAATCGCGTCGGTGGTTCCCACGCTCTGGCGAACCCACGTGCGGCCGCCATCATCCGTACGACCAAGAAAACCGTCGTCGCCTCCTACCCAGCCTCGCTTGCCGTCCAAAAAAAACACTGTATTCAGATCCCCGGTCGCAGAGGATATTTTGCTCGGTAACCAAACCTGCTGAGCGAGCGTAGCTTGCGCTGTAACTAGCAGAACCATCAGCGCTGTTAGGCCATATCCCAAACCAAGTTTATCTCGGAACTTCATTCTCACACCTTTCTGTCGGACGATCCCTCTGCAGGACTAGCCACTGCTAAGTCCGATGATCGTTTAACTGTTTGATTCTGAATTTGTACATTAGTTGAGTCTCGTAATACAAACTGAGCAAGTTCAAGCTGTAAATTGATTTCTCAGTGCGCGCTTACTCAGCAACCAAAGGCAAGCGATTCACAAAATTTCAAGAAAAGACACCAGGGGAAGTAGTGGTAGTTTCTAAGTGGGCGAAAGAATGTAGTGTCGGGCCTTAGCTCCAGGATACTTGCAAAGCAGATTCGTAACCCGCGAAGGCGGGCGGCAGCATCAAGAAGAGAGACATCGCTAATGAAAAGTTGCTGAGGAATTATCGCCAATCCGCTGCCGCCCACTTTGAGGGTTTGCCTTAAATTCTTCAAACCGATTACGGTCCCGCCTTACACTAACTCAGTATAGTTTCCGGAGCCGCTCGTTAGTGAAGGCCACTATCGCTACATACAGGATGATTGCCAGGCCGCCCGCAGCCAAAGCGACAGGCGCGCCAAATCGATGGGAAACGACCCCGGCGATCAAATTGCCGATCGGCATGGTACCGACGAAGGAGAGAATGAACATGCTCATGACACGACCGCGCATCCGATCGGTCACAAGTTTTTGCAGGAGGGTGTTAGCGACGGCCACCGAGGTTACGATCGAAAATCCCACCCCGAAGAGAAAGATGAGCGAGATTGCTAGATTGGTGGAGAGTGCAAAACAGATCAAACAAACCCCGAAGGCGAATGCGCCACCTAACACCGACCAGCCTTTCCGCTGAAAGTCCCCCAGATAAGCCAGCAGCAGCGCCGCAAAGAAAGCTCCAGCTCCTGCGATACCCATCATCCAGGCAAGCCCAGACTCTCCAAGTTTGAAAATGTCGCGAGCGAAGATCGGCACCAGAGTCAGGTAAGGGGCACCGAACAGGCTGGTTGCTGCTGAGATCGAGAGAAGGGAAAACACGCGCGGACGCTTACGTACATAGCGTACGCCCTCAATCAAATCGCGCCAAAGCGCGCTGCGATCCCTAACGGAGTGAGTAGAGTGGTTCTTCTTGTCTTTGGCGAAGTGGACCAGGTTGAGAGCGATCACTACTGCAATAAACGAAAGTCCGTTGGCATAGAAACATCCCGCCAGGCCGAAGAACTTGAATCCCAAACCCGCAAAAACCGGCCCCACGACCCGCGAGAGTTGAAACTGCGAAGAGTTGAGCGCCACCGCATTGGCCAGATCTTCGCGACCGACCAGATCGAATGTCATTGCCTGATAGGAAGGGCCGGCAAGAGCCATACAACATCCGGTTATGAATGAGAACCCGAGAATCATCCAGACGTTTACCAAGGTAGTCCCAACTAGAATCGCTAGCGCGAAGGCGGCCAGACCGGCAACAACCTGCGTATAAAGGAGCAGCCGGCGGCGGTCGACAAGATCAGCGAATACTCCGCCGGCGAGAGTAAGGAAGAACCCGGGCACTGTGGCCATAAAAGCGTCAAGGCCCAGCCAGAATGCAGAATTCGTGAGTTGCAGCACAAGCCACCCCTGAGCGACGGCCTGCATCCACGTGCCCACGTTGGAAAGAAAGGCCCCAACCCAGAACCGCCGGTAGTTGCGATGCGAGAGCGCGCGAAACATACCGCTGCGCGGAGGAACTGGGGGTGAAACGATCTCTGCCTGCAAAGCGTTTTCGGACATGCCATACTGTTCTTAACATGCGAAACCAGAAAGCTTCAACGCCACAATGGCACTTAAATCTACACCTCAAAAGAGGCCTCAGTTAACTGCGAGCGAGCCTCGGCGAAATATTCAATGAGCGTCGAAGGCGGTGCAGAGGGCCAGCGGAGCGCGCTTGTTTTGGCGTCACGTCAGGTGAACTTCGTGCTGAGCGATGCGTCGATAAACTTAATCAAACATAGATCGCGACGATCCACGAGAAATCGCCAACAAGCTTCGTATTCGCAGGTTGATTCGTGGATCCTTTTCGGCGGCAGGAATGTGAATCTTCTGCCGTAGCTACCTATCTCACCTGTTTACTTTTTTTACTCGATTCGCGGCGCCAAGAGGAGAGTGGGCCACCCGTGCCGCCGCGCCGTACAGCGACCATCTCGGCCAGAATCGCGAGCGCCACCTCCTCAGGCGTGACCGCGCCGATGTCCAGACCGATGGGAGCGTGCACCTTCCTCAACTTCTCGAACTCAGTCCCCGCTGCGCGCAACCGATCGAGAACTATATTCGTTCGCCGTTTGCTCCCGATTAGTCCTACGTAATCCGCGTTAGTGGTGATCACGGCCCTCATGCACTCCTCGTCCTCATTGTGACCGCGCGTCACTACTGCTACCGAGACTCCACGGCCGTTTCCAATCGCTCGACGAACCGCGTCACTCCAATTCTCGGCCGCTATCAATTCAATGCGGTCGTCTGGAAAACGATCGCGCACGACAAAACTTGCCCGGTCATCAATTAAAGCGGCCTGGTAGCCGGTCAGAGTTGCCAGATGAGCGAGTGCAGCGCCAACGTGGCCCGCACCGCAAATCACAAGTCGCGGTTCCGGCTCTAGCCGCTCGAACAAAATGCTCGCCTCGGCCCATTCGATCAGCTCGGGAGCAAAGTCTGAGACTTGAAATAGATGAGCTGCGTCTCGGGCTGCCAGGAATTTGGCCGCCCCTTGGGCAACGGCCTGATCGAGGGCTACATCGCCGAAGCTGCCAACCACAGGGCCTGATTCTGGAAAGAGTATCTTGGTGCCGATATTTTTAGGAGCGTTAGTTAGCGTGGCGAGCGCTGCGATTGAGCCTTCCTCCAGCACGTTCTCAATCGCGTTGAGGAGCAGCGCGGTCAGCGGTTCGTTTGCCTCCGACATTCGGATGGGTGGAGGAGGTTATTTCGCAGGTGTCGTACGCGTCTTTGCGAGGCCAACTGCCGCGGCAGCACGGCGAATAAGCCATAATGGCCCAACCAGTAGGTAAACAGGGTTCTTGAAAAACGCCGGTTGATTGCCTTCGATTTTATGGCCAAGAAATTGGAGAATCCAGCCTCCAGCGAATAGCGTCAATGCCAAGGGCCAATTAAAGAAAACTAGCGGAAGGGAAATCACAATCATCGGAATACCGACGCTGTGGCAGAGTTTATTCAGCGGGTGCTGATGCTTTGCTCGGTAGTTTTGGAGAAGGAATCCCGACATTTTCAGCCTTCGGAGACGTTGACTGAACTCAAGAGGTGCGAAAACATTTTCCATATCGCATTTGACATTTCTCATTTTCCATTACTCAAACGAGTTAACGCTCCGGATTCTCTAGATGACAAATGAGATATGGAAAATGGTTCTACCCTCAACGCGCGTCACCGATCACATCAATAAAAATATCCATCGTTCCCCCGCAGACCATCCCTTCTTCGGTAGCCTCTTCGGCGGTAAGGGAAAAATGGTGCAGCGCTGATTCGCCCGATCGCATCGCCTCTCGCGCTCCCGACCAGACCTCTGCCTCGATGCATCCGCCACCAACCGTGCCGGCAACGTCGCCACTTTCAAGAAACAGCATCTTGGCGCCGCGCTGCTGCGGAGTTGAACCCCGGGTGTGGGCCACGGTCGCAACCACCACGCGCTCGCTTCGCTCGTACGCGTCACTGATCATTCGGTAAAGGTCGCGTTGTGCAATGGTTCCCATGTTCGGGAGGTCGTGAGAAAGCTACTCCGGCTTCCGCCGATCGTTCGGGCGCGATTCGGTTGGTTCGAGCGAAGTACTCTCCTGCGCTCGTCTCAACTCTAAACGGCGGCGCAGGAGATCACTTTCCGCATCCGCCGTAGCCACGGCGGATTCCAGCCGCACGCGACTCGTTTCCAAGATTTTTGTTTGTGCCAGGAGTCGAGTTCTGTCGCTCTCAAGTTTCCGGCGTCGCGCTTCTCGCGCTTCTTCCGGACGGGTAGAGCCAAAGGTGGCCATCCCTCGCTCAATATTCTCCGGTTTCATCAGATACTCGGTTTCCTCCAATTTCGACTGCAAGTCGGCCAGCTTACTCTCGACTTCCACTTGCTGCGATCTCAGACTCTCCGCACGCTGTTCGGCCCGAGAAAGCCGCTCCATGTCCATCAAAGCATGGTCCGTCTCCTGCATCTGACTCAGTTTGTCGTTTAGCCTGTTAACTTGACTGGAAAGGCCGTTGATAGTCTGCTGTATATCCTCGTCCACGGCTGCCGGTTTCCCGGCGTTCTTACCCATCTTTGGCCTAGTCTCCGCGCTTTGAGTGGTTTCATCGACCTCCGCGTCCGGAGTTTCGTCGGCCGTACTGATGATTTTATCGCCGCTCGCACTCGCTTTTTGCGCTTCGGCGGGAGTTATGATCGGATTGGTGACAACCGGTCTGACAACGCGGCGCGAGCGCCGTTTCCTGCGCGTCTGGGCATCGGCATCAATCAAACAAAAGCTGGTGGCTACTAAAACAGCGACCAGAAACGCGGCCGTTCGAAAAAATGAACTTTGCATCAGAAACTCCTCAGTGTGCTTAACACGTCCTAAGATACGCCCTGTGAGGCGATGGGTACAAGCTCGATAAGATGGGGAGCTTACACGTCAGCGGACGGTTGCGGTTCCTTAAAGCCGACGCTGCCGCCCACATCGCGACCATGCTCGAGCATCCAAGCAATCCGAACCATCAAAATGGCTGTATCTGAAAAGTCACCGTCATCGCCCGCGCAGACTTCATTAGCGCACCGATGCTGATCGTGTTTGCACCAGCCTCAGCGTAAGCGCGCACGTTTTGCAGGGTAATGTTACCGGAACACTCAATGCTCACCACCGATGAGAGGTTCCTGGTCACAGCTGTAAGGCGAACCACTTCTTCGACGGGCAGGCCTTCAAGCAAAAGCATGTCGGCACCATTGCTAATTGCCTCTCGCAGATCGATCTCACTTGAAACCTGAACTTTGATCTTGTGGAGATGACCAACTCTCTCTTTGGCATTTTTAACAGCATCAGCTACCCCGCCCGCGATCGCTAGATGGTTAGACGTGACCAGCACACCGTCATCCAGGCCGAAGCGACTGCAGCGCCCGCCACCAAGAAGCACGGCATACCTCTCCAACATTCGCATCCCCGGTGTGGTGTTACGGGAATCGACAATCGCGGCGCCGGTGCCCTCAACTGCGCGGACAAATCGATTAGTCAGAGTGGCCACTGCTGAGAGTTGCTGTAGCAGGTTCAAAGCAACCTGCTCACCTGCAAGCAGCACGTCGGCAAAGCCGACCATACGCGCAATCACCTTGCCCGCTTCGATTTCCTCGCCATCGGCGACGAATGCTTCGAGCTGAGCCTGGGAGTCCAGGGAAATGAAAACTTCCTCGGCTGCCTCCAGTCCCGCGACGACCATTTTTTCCCCAGCGACGAAGCGACCGCGGGCGCGCGTGTTACGCGCCACTATCGCTTGACTCGTGATGTCGCCTCGGCCCAAGTCCTCGCGCAGGAATACGGAAATCTGAGAATATAGCGCGCCTTCGTCCAGCCAGTTCATTTCAGATTCTCAATTGTTTGTCTGAGTTGCGCTGAACGCCGCGCAATATCCGTGATGCGAGCCCGCAATTCGTTTACTTTCTCTTCCGGCGCTCGTTCGACGAAGCCTGTATTACCCAGCTGTGCCTCGAGCTTGCTTGCTTCTGCCTGGAGTTTGTCCAGCTCCTTCCGCAGTCTCTGACGCTCTTGTTGAAAATCGATAAGACCTTCGAGTGGAATAGCCATTTCCGCGCCCCCCACCAGTACAGCCCGGGCAGAGGCTCTCGGCGCATCCAGTCGATCTCTGATCGAAACTTCGGACGCCCGCGCCAATCTGGAGATCTGGTCGATGCTCACGGAAAACACTTTCCTCAACCTCTCATCGGGAGAACCAATCAGGATGCGAACCCGTTCGCCAGGTTTGATATTCATCTCCGAACGGATATTGCGTACTCTCGAAATCAGGTCGATTATCGCTTGCATCTCCCATTCGGCCTCCTCGTCGATCAACTCGGTCGCGCTCAGCGGATAGGCGGTGAGCATGATTGTCGGCGAAGCGCCTGCGTACGACTGGTGAAGCAGCTTTGCATCTGTACCCGGCAAACGCTGCCATAACTCCTCGGTAATGTATGGCATGAAGGGATGGAGTAGCCGCAGCGCCTGTTCAAGTACGGTCAAGATACGCGTCCGAGCATGAGTCCGACGGGTTGTGGCCTCCTCAGCCGTGACCTCCGACTTCGTCAACTCGATGTACCAGTCGCAGAAGTCGTCCCAAAAAAAGTGATACAGAGTTTGCACCGCTTCGTGGAACTGATAACTGGAAAGCGCCTCGTGCAAGTCGCCCGTCGTCCTGTTCAAACGAGACAGTATCCAACGATCGTGCAGAGCCAGCTCTTGTACTCCTGCCCTCAGACTCTCTGGATCAACGGCGGCTCCCTCCGAATTCATCAGACAGAAGCGCGCTGCATTCCAGATTTTATTGGCGAAGTTACGATAAGACTCAACCTGCTTCTCGTTCCAGCGTATGTCAGTGCTGCCCACGGAAGCCAGCATGATGCGGGTGGCGTCTACCCCGTATTTATCGAAAACATCGAGCGGGTCAACACCATTCATCTTCGTCTTTGACATTCGCTGGCCGTCTTTGTCGAGAATGGTCCCGGTGATAAACACGTCATCGAACGGACGCCGGCCCATGAACTTCATTCCCATCATCACCATCCGCGAGACCCAAAGAAAAATGATGTCGCGGGCTGTAACCAGCACCGAGGTGGGATAGAACGATTTCAGGCCCTCGGTTTCTTCCGGCCAGCCCAGGGTCGAAAATGGCCAGAGGGCTGACGAAAACCACGTGTCCAAGACATCCTGATCCTGAGTTAGCTCCTCGGTTCCGGCTTTAGTACAGGCTTCTTCATACGAACGAGCGACCACCACCTTACCGTCCGTCGTGTACCACGCGGGAATTTGGTGTCCCCACCACAGTTGGCGCGAGATGGTCCAGTCGCGCAGGTTCTCCAGCCAGTCTATATAAACTTTCTGGTAAGGCACTTCGGGAACAAATTGAGGCTTATTCTCCCCGGCGATGAAATCGAGCGCCAGGTCGCGGAGCTTGTCCATCCGGCAAAACCACTGCAGCGAAATCAAGGGTTCAATCACGGTCTTACATCGTTCACACTTGGAAATCGAGAACTCGTAATCATCCACCTTCTCGAGCAAACCAAGCGCCTCAAATTCCGCGACCACCTTCTGCCGAGCCTTGTATCGATCCAGTCCCGCGAAGTCTGAGCCGGCAGCTTCTGTCATCTTTGCGTGCGCATCGATCACCACGACTTGCGCGAGACTGTGACGAAGGCCCATCTCGTAGTCATTGGAATCATGAGCAGGTGTAACCTTAACCGCCCCTGTTCCAAATTGAGGATCGACAAACTCGTCCGCGACCACCGGGATTTCGCGACCGGTGAGCGGAAGCAACAGTGTCGCGCCAATGAGTTTGCCATAGCGTTCGTCGTTCGGATTTACGGCCACTGCCGTATCCCCAAGCATCGTTTCTGGCCGAGTGGTTGCTACGGTGACGCCGCTTTTGCCGTTCTTTGCAGGGTAATGGAGATAATAGAGCTTCCCCGGTTGTGGGTCCTTTTGCACTTCAAGATCGGAAAGCACGGTCTGGTCGTTAGGACACCAGTTAACAATTCTATTCCCTCGATAGATCAATCCTTCATCGTAGAGACTCACAAACACTTCCCGAACAGCGCGCGACAAATCATGGTCCATCGTAAACTTCTCGCGCGACCAATCCACCGACGCGCCTTCGCGCCGCATTTGCTTCGTGATTTGTCCCCCCGACTCCCGCTTCCATTTCCAGACTCGCTCAACAAATTCTTCGCGTCCCAGATCGTAACGCGACAGACCTTCCTTTTTCAGTTCGCGGGAGACCATCAACTGGGTCGAGATGCCGGCATGATCCGTTCCTGGAAGCCACAACGTGCGGAACCCACACATTCGCTTGTAACGGATGATCACGTCCATTATCGTATGTTGGAGTGCGTGGCCCATGTGCAATGAACCGGTAACATTGGGCGGAGGAATCACAATAGAGAAGACTGTCGCCTGCGGGTCGCGATTGATTTCAGGAGCAAAGTATCCTTCCTGCTCCCATCGCGCATAGTGATGTTGTTCAGCTTCCGTGGGGTCGTATTGTTTAGGGATATCCATTGTCAATTGAATGGTTCGTTGAGTGGTTAAACCCGACTTAGTTCATTACGAGTTCCTTGTTGATAAGTCATTGTAAGGGAATAACAAGCTGATTTCACCCGCCGACTAATAGATCGGCACTGACGAGCCAGAAACAAATCGAGCAGGCCGTTGCCTCCAACGCCTGCTCATCGTCTAACCGTTCTGAGATCAGCTACTTCGGCTGCGACTGGTTCTCTTCAAGCTTGCGCTTGATCAGGAGTTCCGCGAGCTGCGGGACAACTTCCCACGCAATCTCCTTGACGACTTGAGCTGAAAGTTGTTCGACTGCCCGGCGTGCTATTGCGTCAATCACTTCCGGCGATAACTGATCAAGGCTCACCGGGCTGATCGGGCTGATCGGGCTAGCGGTCGGTGCAACATCGCCAGGTTCATCGGTAACTCGTTCGAGTCTGCCTGCCTTTTCTTTGGCCTGCAAATCATCCGACGTTCGGGGGCCTTCACGCAACCATTCCTGGGTATCAACAAACTTCTGATCCGTCGCTGATGTGGACTCAGCACTATGCGACGTTTGCCCACGCTGATGAGATGCAAGCTCCGGTTTATCCCTCATTGCAGACAGCGTCGGGTCGGTAGGGGTGCCTAGCATAGCATCACTAGGCCGAGACAGCTCCGGCTCAAGGGAGGAATGACTTCCGGATACAGCCGCGGCCTCAAGAACCGGGGCTGACTTGAACTCATCAAGATCTAGATCCAGAACAAAGTCGTCGGCAGGGGGGTTAGAGGTCCGGCCCACGTCGCCCAGATCTAACAACACGTCGCCCGGATCCAATCCGCTCTCATTTCGCAATTCATTACCGGGCGAATCCATAATTTCACGTTCGCGGAGGTTATCTGGTTTCCCATTCTTTGGAAGTTGCGTTTCCTCAACCGGCTCATACGAGCGGTGATCTGACCGCTGAACACGCGCCGCCGGCTCAGCTCCGGGATAGTCTGAATGCTTCTGTGCTGCCGACAACTGCTGGGTATCGGCGGTGGTGATCTCCAGATCCTCAGGGCCCAGCTTCTTGGGCTCGGCGGCTTTTTGTTGGACGCGAGGTAGTTCAGCGGTTGTCGCGTCTGCGGCGGGCTTACCACTTAATAGTCCGCCAACCTTGTCTATCAAGCGTCGAATGGATTGAAAGGGCTTGGTCAAGATATCGTCCGCGCCTACTCTGCGCGCCTCCGCTTCGTCGAATGGCTCAAAAGAGCCTACCAGAAGCATAACAGGAATATCCTTTAGCTTCGGATTTTGTTTGATGTATCTGCAAAGTTCATAACCGTTGACTTGCGGCATGAAGACGTCCGCAAGCACAATGTCGGGCCTGATTAGTGGGAGTTGTTCAATTGCTTCATGGCCATCACTCACCGTCACGACTTCCACGCCTTCGTCGGCAAAGGTGAGTGCTACGACTTTCTGGATTGTGATTGAATCGTCGGCAAGTAGTAGTTTGCGCCCAGCTAACAAAGCCAAATTCCTTAGCTAAAGTCAGCGCCTACTGGTGGCGTCGCAAGCGGGTTCACGGTCGGCGCAAGGCAGGTTGCCATATTTCGTAGCAGCCCTGACAGCGGGCCCAGTTTGAACCTAACACCCCACGGGAAGCCAGTCAAGTGTTTTAGTTTCAAGGCCTTTGGCGGGACCATGTTTAAGAAAGGGCCAGAGACCACAATATCATCTGGGGTGTTTTCTTTGCGGTCGGCGCCCAAGGAACGCAAGGTGAAGTTATCCGGCTCGCCTCGGTAGCGGTAGGGCTCGTGCCAAGGGTCAAGGCGGATGACTCGAGATAGGAAACGGGGGCTGAGATGATCGATGAGAGTGGCGTGTGAGTCTGATACCAGATAGGCTTGGCGCTCAGTCCGAAATCGGGCTAGCGCATGGGCCATCGCGTCCATTTCCTCGCGAGCCCGTTTCTTTTTTGCCTCATTTGCGGCCGCAACCAGGGTCTGAGGACTGATCCAATCGCGATTGCCGGTGCGCAGCGCAACGACCACCCAGCCGCCGTTGACCCGCGCAAACCGCAGCTCCGCGGTAATTAAGGACTCAACAACTGCTGAGGGACGAGAGGCTAATGGCAATTCGAGCGGTGATACCTTCTTGATTCGAACCGTATCAGACGGGAGTTGCACACCTAGAACAGCGGCTATCAGACAACGCGCGCATTTAGTGCTGGGTTCGGTTGCACGACCCGCGCTCCTAAGATTTGGACTATCACAGGCACGGGATAGTATCTCACTTTGGCTCGTGGCCACGATGGCAAAGTCTTCCCACCTGCCTTGCCCAACGCGCAGTTCTGCCACTCGCCACAGTCCCTGGGAATTTGTTGCGATCCGGAAGATAGCATTGATGTCCGCAATGGCTTCAGCAGAAGAGGTACTGATTGAAGAGATTCTCTTTACCCGAACGGAACTGCTCGGAAGCTCAGCGCCTGCCATTCGGGTGATGAGTTTTCGGGCTTGCTGGGCGCTCAGATCTGCTCTCACTTCAATGGTGAGGAGGGCCAGGATTAATATCAGACCCAGGCGTAGGAAAATAAAGCGCATTTGAACTCTTGCGATTGCCAAAAATCAGTCGCCACTTTTCCCGATGAGCATTTGCAGCATGATCTGCAGTTGCGACGTAGTAAACGGCTTAGGTAAAAAGACGACCGCGCCCGCGGAAAAACTTTCTGCTGATAATTTCGGATCCTGTTCGGCGGTCATCATCATCACCGGGATTCGCATCAGTCTTTTTTCTGTCTTCATGAAGCGCACCAGTTCAGGTCCGGAGATGTGCGGCATCACTACGTCAAATACTCCCGCGGTAAAGTTTTGATCGTTTTGCAGTATTTTGTAGGCCTCACGGCCATCGCGAGCAGTTACTACCGTATATTTCTCCTTCTCAAGAATTGTCTTCACGAGACGGAGTATTGCCGGATCGTCGTCAGCAACGATAACCCGGCGCCCTTTGCTATCTGACCCTAAGGCCCTCTCTTCTTCACTAGCCATTTTTTCCTAAACTTCCACAGCACTGCTACTCTCGCCCGCACTAGTTGATAATTCTGCCGCCAGCTTGATTGCAGCAACCATACTTGAGTGTTCAGCCAGACCCTTGCCAGCTATGTCGAATGCCGTCCCATGGTCAACTGAGGTGCGAATGAATGGCAAACCCAGAGTAACGTTCACTGCCTCTCCAAAAGAAAGACATTTCACTGGAATCATGGCTTGATCATGATAACAGGCAATAACCGCGTCGAATTCACCCCGCGAAGCGCGCAAGAAAACCGTGTCCGCAGGAAAGGGTCCGCGCACATTGACGTCATCAACACCATGGCATGCCTCGATAGCTGGAACCATCTCCGAAGCTTCCTCGATGCCAAACAGGCCGCCTTCGGCGCCGTGCGGGTTCAATGCAGCTACCGCCAGTCGCGGGCGCTCAATGCCCCAGCGCCTGAGTTCACGATGTGCAAGATTAATGGTTCGGATAATGCGGTCACGCTCTACCAGTCTGATTGCCTCTGCCAGGGGAACGTGGGTAGACAACAGGATGATTCGGAGATTCGCGGCTACGAAGGCCATCGCCGAATTTTCACTTCCCGTGAGATGGGCGAGAAACTCGGTGTGACCAGGAAAGCTATACCCTCCGAGGAACAACGCCCGCTTGTTAATTGGGGCCGTTGCGATCGCATCCACACTACCCGCCGCACAAAGCTCGACGGCGGCTTCTATGTAACCCGCGGCTGCTTTTCCAGCCGCTCCCGATTCGATGCCCGGTTCCACGAATCCTCCAATGTTATCGAGATGAAAAATGACGGGCTCCGCGAGGGTTTCAGGCAGGGGCTCTCCCTGACGAATGATGTCGTAGCCACATTGCAAGTCGAGGGTCCGGGCCGTATGGGCCAGCAACTGCGCATCACCGATAATTACAGGTGCACAGACGCGACTGATCTCTTCCTCGGCAACGGCCTTGAGAACTACTTCCGGACCGATCCCAGCAGGATCACCCATAGTGATGCCGATGCGAGGCAATAATCGCCTCGGTCGAGAGCCGAGGGGGGACGAGCTATTGGCGAACTGTCTCATTTGGGGGACGACGCACGTAGAGGTCGGGAATGAAGATAAGTAGGGGTCGAACCGGTGAGTTCAACTCTTAGTCCGCGTCCGTACCGTCGCGTTCATCGGCCTTATACATGTATTTGATGTTCCGCTTCAGAATAAGAAGGTTGGGTGCCGACTGGCGGTTAACCTTCAGCGCACCTCGATCATACCACTCGATTGTGCCTTCAATCTCTTCACCGTCGAATAGGACGATGACCATGAGAGTGTGTGCATCGATTTGCTTCTTGTAGTAGAAGATTTCCGCGTTGGTCTCGAGCGGCGGCGGAACCCGCTTTCGTACTTGAACCGCAGCTTGCTGTGCGGCACGCTGCGAGGCTTCCCTTCCACCATCGCTACTCGGACCGCGGTGGCTGCCGTTTGTCCGCTCTCTAGGCTGCGGCGCCTCGCGTGCTTTTCCTTTTACCTCCGCGAGTGTGGTTCGAATAAGTTTACGATTCACCTGATTCTCCTCCATGATCTAAGACGGGGTTTACACCGATCGCGCCAGGCACATTAGTGGAGGGATGAGCTGACTCGGATCGACAAACAATACTCTCGCAGGTTGCGGCCACTCAAGGAGAGGGAAACTTACCCGTAATGGAAAGTCCTGCAAGGAATGGCGCCATGCTACACAACCATAAAAGAAAAAGCAAAGCAGAAAACCAAACGTTCGCGAGGAAACGCATATCAAAGTGAAAAAGGAAAGCCACCCACTAGCCTACCTTTCGTCACAATATGGTCAGCGCTTTGGACTAGTCAGCTTTTTTTCGTATGAAGGTCGGAACGTCAAGATCGTCTGAGCGCACATGACTCATCATCGGACGGGGCAAATCATCGCTGGGTCGGGGGGTGTAGCGGGGCGCGTTGGCCGGCAAGGCTGCGGCAGATCCGGACGCGACCGCAGCTGATTCTCTGTCAAAGCCAGTGGCAATCACCGTAATCTTCATCTCATCGCGCATATTCTCATCGATTACAGCGCCGAAGATGATGTTGGCGTCGGCGTCTGCAGACTCTCGAATTATGGAAGAGGCTGCGTCAACTTCATAGAGCGTGAGATCGGGCCCGCCGGTGATATTGATGAGCACTCCTTTCGCACCCTGAATCGACGCTTCCTCAAGGAGGGGCGACGAAATGGCTTGCTGGGTCGCTTCGATGGCTCTGTTTTCACCCGTGGCGTGGCCGGCGCCCATTAAAGCCATGCCCATGCCGGACATAATCGATTTGACGTCTGCAAAATCGAGATTGATTAAGCCTGGAACCGTAATCAGATCTCTGATGCCTTGCACTGCCTGACGCAAAACATCATCTGCAATTCTGAAAGAGTCCGTCAGCGAAGCCCCCTTCTCGACCGTGTGCAGCAACCGTTCATTGGGAATTGTTATTACCGTGTCCACGCATTCGCGCAACTCGCGCAGGCCATGCTCAGCCTGCTGCATTCTGCGGCGACCTTCAAAATGAAATGGTTTGGTTACGACTGCGACGGTGAGGCAATTCAACTCGGTGGCGAGCGAGGCAATAATAGGAGCGCCCCCAGTCCCCGTACCACCGCCCAGGCCCGTGGTTACAAACACCATATCCGCGCCTTCGAGCACTTCAATGATCTTGTCCGTATCTTCCAGGGCTGCTTCGCGGCCAACGCCCGGGTCGGCTCCCGCTCCTAGGCCCTTGGTGAGCCGGCTGCCGAGCTGGATCTTGATCGGCGCGCGCGAGCGCTTCAGCGCCTGCAGGTCGGTATTGGCGACGAGAAACTCGATTCCCTCGATGCCCGACTCAATCATGCGGTTAACGGCATTACCTCCGCCGCCCCCAATACCGATGACTTTTATCCGCGCACCCGTGATCGGCGGATCATCATCGATGAAAATATTAATGCCTGTTCCGGGTTTACCAGCGTCCGGTGCCATAGTCGTTTCCTCTCTCCCAAAGCGGGAGGGCTTCCAAGGCCCTTTTCTTCTATATTGGGTAGCTCGCGCCATTGGCATCGATATGTTGCGGACAACATCTTGTGCAGTCGAAGCGTGAGCATACAACAACTTGTCAAAAAATACTACTGAAACGATTTCGAAATCTTGAAACAAAATGCGTCAGCTTTCCAGTCGAGCCTCGACGGCTAATGCCCGCGCGCATTTCGGTAGCTTGTGCCCGAAACGCTACCAACGACAATCCAGCCGCGGCTGCCCACGCGGGACTCTGCACGTCTTCAACCAAACCGCCGAAGCGATCTCTTTCAGGGAAACCCAAACGCACGGGAGCATCAAAAACCTGTTCGGCTATCTCTGTCATACCGCTCAACAATGCTCCACCTCCGGCCAACACCACACCACTTGAGAGCTGACGTTCCCAACCGGAGTCCTTAATCTCATCGGCAACGTGCATCAGAACTTCTTCGGCCCGCGGTTGGAGGATATCGCAAAGAATTTGACGGGAAAGTTGACGCGGAGCGCGTCCGCCGACCGATGGAACCTCGACCAGTTCACTCCGCTCCATCTCGCTTAGCGACGTGCTGCAAGCACATCCCACCGTGCGTTTGATCTTTTCCGCCTCGGGAATCGGAGTGCGCAGTCCGAAAGCAATGTCGTTCGTGAAATGAGAACCGCCCAGTGGGAACACGGCAGTGTGTTGTACTGCCCCGCGCTGATAGATCACCAGGCCCGTCGTTTCCGCACCAACGTCCACAAGTGCCGATCCAAACTCCTTGTCGTCCTCGGTAAGAGAAGCTTCGGCGGCTGCCAGCTGCTCCAGCACCATATCAGCGACCACTAAACCTGCTCGGTTAACCGCATTGATGGCATTTTGCCGCGCAGTCACTGGACTGGTCACAATGTGGACCTTGACCGCCAGTCTGGCCCCAATCATCCCTACGGGGTCGTTAATTCCATCCTGATCGTCAACGATGAACTCTTGGGGCAGGCGGTCAACTATCTCGCGGCCGGCTGGAAGCTGAATGGCACAGGCGGAGTCGATCGCGCGCCGCACATCTTCATGGGTAATTTCACGGTCGCGCCCGGAAACCGCCACGATCGCCTGACCATTGAAACCGAGAATGTGGGAACCGGCGAGATTTATAGTTACGTCTTCGGCTTGAATGCCACTCATTCTTTCAGCTTCTTCGACAGCCCTTTTGATCGCGTCTACCGCCGCATCAGGGTTCACAATCACACCCTTGCGAAGCCCGCGCGCCTCGGCCTCTCCAATGCCCACAATATCGAGCAGCCCGCCCTCACCAGGTTCACCGGCGATACACGTGACCCGGCTCGTTCCGAGGTCCAGGCCAATCGTGTGTGGGGCGCGCTTAGCCATCTACCTTTTGCTCCTTAAATGAATCCGTCCAGCAATCATGGGGTAGGTCGGGTTCGCCTTGGCCGCTTTCCGCCATTCATTTCATCGCGACCCGGCTTTGCTTGGCGTTTCTTTTCCGCTTTGTTCTCACGTGCCGCATTCTTCGCTGCTCGCTGGTTACGTTTGGACTTGGCGGGCATATCACTCGTACTGGTCTCGCTAATCAAAGAGGTGCTTGCAGAGGCGGAGCTATCGCTGATGGCGTGGCCGCCAGACATGAACCCCACGATCGCTCGCCTTCCTTGCGTTAGATCTACGTAACTTATGAACCGACCTCGAGGTGTTTGGCGGTGCGCGTCCAGAACACTAAGTGCATCCTTCAACCTTTTACCGAAGTCCTGGGAACCAAGTCGCACCTCAATCTGTGAGTCGTCGCCGGCGAGTTGGGCTCTTACATCATGAATGTCCATGACGCTCACCTCACTTACACGCTCAGACAGTCCAGCGGCGCTCCAGTCACGATGCAGCTCGAGAAATCTCTTCAGGCGGTCCATGTTCTCTTTGCGAACCGCGTCTCCTTGATCCTCGTTCCAACCGCGCAGGAAAAATGCCGGCATCTGATCCGCCGGCAGCATCTCCCCCAGCAGCACTGCATCATCATCAACCCACAGAAATCGGCCCGCGGCAGTGCGGACTACCGCGCGCGGTCGGCGCTCTTCAAGACGAACACGAATGCCATCGGGCAACACCCGGGAAACCATCGCCACGCGAATCCACGGAAGGCGCTCGAGGCGGGTGCTTATTTCCTTGAGGTCTGCTCGCCAAACTCCCGACTTGGCAACCTCGCGCACTACCAGAGACTGCACATCTGCAGCCGACGCGCGGAAATCACCCTGTGTCTCTACTTTGCGAATTTGAAAGAAACGGGCGGCAGAGGCGCCGCGATACCCGGCAAAGATGAGTCCGCCAACGACGATCGCGAAGCTCACCTTTAGAATGAACGGAACGTAACTGGGGATTGCTCGCATACGATGGCCGAGGGATTTGCCCAATCCGTCGCGGTCTCGTCGCAGCGGTCGTTGCGCGGCTCCGTCCGTTCGCCGCTTCGCCGCCATTCCGCTGCGGTTGCCAACCTTCTGTGGGATCACTTGTTCTCGCACAATTACTGCTCCTTACTCCGGAACGTCAGGGTCCCGCTTCGGCGGTCCATTAGACCGCCACAGCTCCACTTCATACTCCAGCTCAATTCCCTGTTCACGCTTGACGCGCTCTCTGATTTCTTCAGCAAGCGCGAGCGCATCTTCGGCCCGCGCATTCTCGCCTTCGGTGACGATGAAGTTTGCATGAACGGGAGATACCACTGCCGTTCCGCGTCGCGCGCCCTTCATTCCCATCTCATCGATGATCTTGCCGGTACCCACACTGCTCTCCGGCGGATTCTTGAAGAAGCAACCAGCCGATCGGCCGCCATGCGGCTGGGTGGCCATCCTCCGGCTCTTGGCTTCTTCCATGCGTGCCAGAATTTTTTCCGGATCGTCGGGCTGCAGCCGCAACACGGCACCCAACAGCAGCTCTCCTTCTGCAAATGAAGCGTGACGATAGTTCCATTGGACCGTGCTTCCCCGGATTTCAACCACCTGACCCCCCCGGGCTACTCTCACAGTCTCAGTGACTTTTCCGATCTCGTGTTCATAAGCCCCGGCGTTCATCCAAAGAGCGCCGCCAACCGTTCCTGGAATTCCCCCCAGTCCCTCAATGCCTGAAAGGCCTTGCCTGGCAACGTCAACGCATAGGCGCGGTAAAGAATAGCCGGCGCTGACCTGGACCAGCTGACCATCAAAATGCACTTCGCCCTTCAAATCTTTCAAACTCAACACTACGTAGTGATGCTCACAATCATCGGCAAGTACATTGCTGCCCGAGCCGAGCGCCCGCCAGCCGATGCCTGCTTCACCCAAGGCGTGAACTACTCCTGCCGCCTGTGCTTCAGTTTCAGGGGAGATGACCCAATCGATAGAACCGCCCACTCTCAGGCTGGTCAATTCAGCGAAGCGCCGTCCCCGTTCGGCGCGCACTCCGAGCCGCGCGGCAAGCTTCCCAATCGC
The DNA here is from genome assembly GCA_013812905.1 of Pyrinomonadaceae bacterium. Lineage (GTDB taxonomy): Bacteria > Acidobacteriota > Blastocatellia > Pyrinomonadales > Pyrinomonadaceae > PSRF01. The sequence goes on along the minus strand of JACCSP010000182.1, from coordinate 16,786 downwards.
CGCATCGCGCTGCTCAATCTGTGATTCGTTCGTTGGTTCTGACATCAAAATTCAAACCGCTTTGGGGTCACCTCGCTCGCGTAACAGTTCCAGGAGTTGTTCGCTTATACGGCTTACGGTACCTGCTCCGAGTGTAAGCACGAGATCGCCGGGCTGAACGTGATCTCGCAAAGTTACCGGCGCATTTTCGAGAGCTCCGATGTGCCGGGCGTCTTTATGCCCGAAACGTTTGATCGCTTCCGTTAGTGCCTCCGCCGTAACTCCCTCGATTGGCTCCTCGCTGGCCGCATAAATGTCGGTGATGAATAACGAATCAGCGTTATTAAATGAGCGCGCAAACTCTTCCATTAGGTCGTGGGTACGGCTGTACCGATGGGGTAGAAAACGCACGACGATGCGCCGTCCCCCGGACCCAATTTTCGCTGCCGCCAGGGTTGCTTTGATTTCGGTTGGGTGATGACCGTAGTCATCAATGACCAGCACTCCTCCCACCTCACCCTTATACTGAAAACGTCTCCCCGCGCCTCCAAAGCTACCCAGCGCCTCGGCAATCTGCTCGAAGGGAACATCTAGTTCAAAGCCCACCGCAATGGCTGCCAAAGAGTTGTAAACGTTGTGCAGACCGGGTACGCGCAGGTTAATTTCGCCTACCGCACTGCCACTTCGCCAGACAGTGTAATTCGATCCAAAACTCTGATCGTAACGAATGCCATGGGCTGTGATATCGGCCTGGGCGCTTAACCCGTAGGTCATCCTGCGCCGTTCAACGTGAGGAATGATTGCCTGAACGTTAGGGTCGTCGAGGCAAAGCACCGAAGCCCCGTAGAAAGGCACTTTGTTTACGAAACTGGTGAAGCAGGCACGCACGTCGTCCATATCGTGGTAGTAGTCCATGTGCTCGCGGTCAATATTTGTGACCACAGCTATGGTCGGCGTAAGCATGAGAAATGAGCGGTCGCTCTCGTCGGCTTCAACCACCATCAGATCGCTTTTACCTAGGTGTGCATTCGATCCAAACGCGACGACGACCCCGCCCACGACGATTGTTGGATCAAGTCCCGCATGTCCGAGCACGGTCGCGACCATCGACGTGGTCGTGGTTTTCCCATGCGAGCCCGCCACGGCCACCGAATGCGGTTTCAGCCGCATTAATTCGGCGAGCATCTCTGCTCGGGGAATCACGGGTATGGAGCGGCGGTGGGCCTCTATGATCTCAGGATTGTCATCACGCACTGCCGTGGAGCGCACCACGACCTGAGCGTCATCGATATTCTCCCCGCTGTGGCCCTCTGCCACGCCTACGCCCATCTGCTTCAAGCGGTCGGTCACGCTCGATCTCTTCTGATCGGATCCGGACACGCGGAACCCGAGATTCACCAGCACCTCTGCAATCCCAGACATACCTATGCCCCCGATGCCCACGAAATGTACGTGCTGAATCTGTCTAAACATAGATTGGTCAGTGGTCAGTAGTCCGTGGTTCTTGGTTCTTGGTCCTTATGTTGATGCGTTGCTCGTTAAACTGACAACGGATAACTTACCACTGACAACCGACTACTGTTTCCTGCTTTCAATCAACTCCTCAATTAGATCAACCGCGGCAGCGGCAGCGTCGCCTCGGCCTAGTTTGCGACTGGCTTCTTCCATCTTCCTGATTTCGGCGGGAGATTGGACAAGTTTTTTCAGCTCCTGGGCAAGTCGGGTGCCGCTTAGATCCTGCTGCAGAATCATCCTGGCGGCTCCCTCCACTTCTAGTGCCTCCGCGTTTTTTCTCTGGTGGTCATCTGCTGCCAAAGGAAAAGGGATCATGATGGCCGCTTTGCCCGCGGCGATAAGTTCTGCCGTAGTTGTCGCGCCGGCCCGACAAATCACAAGATCTGCGTCGCCAAACGACTCCACCATGTCGTCGATGTAGCGCCTCACATCCCCTTGCTCTGCCCAACCGGCGTTGGCATACCCCGCACATACCCCTTCAAAATCTGTTTCGCCGGTTTGATGAGTGATTCGCAAGGCGCGGCGCAAACTCTCCAGTTGCGGCAGAGCTGCAACCATTGCTTCGTTGATTGCATGCGCCCCCTGGGATCCACCAAAAACCAGCACTGAGAAACGGCCTGCTTTTCGCTCTGTTGCGGGCATCTCAAAGAACTCGCGCCTTACCGGGTTGCCGGTCACCACCCCCTTGCCTCGAAAAAAAATGAGCGACTTTTCAAACGAAACCGCGGCCTTGTCGACAAAGCGCGCCAGCATGCGATTGGTCCAGCCAGGTAAGGCGTTTGACTCCATGATCAGCGTGGGCAGGTTTAGGATTGCTGCTGTCAACACCACCGGTCCGGAGACATATCCTCCGGCGCCTATCACAATGTCAGGCCGAAAGTCCCTGATAATCCGTTTTGCCAAGAGAAAACTGCCCGGGAGCATGGCTACCCCACGCAGCCGGGCGACTGGGCCAACACTCCTCAAGCCGGCACTGTCAATGATCGAAAGTTCAAAGCCCGCTTTCGGCACTAGTTTAGTTTCGAGCCCGCGAGCCGTGCCTATAAATCTAATTTCTGCCTCAGGATCGCGGCGAAGAATCTCCTTCGCCACGGCAATACCCGGATAAATATGTCCGCCGGTGCCCGCCGCGGCGATCAGTGCGCGCATCGTGTTTTACCCGAAGCGCGACGAAGCGATTCGCCTGCCGGTTGCGACCCGCGGTTTCAGTTCCCGGCGCGCGCGAGTCATTAATGATCCCAGCACTCCCCTCTCAAAGGAACCGGCGCCCTGCTGGGAGATATTGAGCAGTATGCCCACCGCAGCGAGCGTGGGCACTAAAGATGATCCGCCGTAAGAGATGAACGGCAGAGGAATACCTTTTGTGGGGACGAGGGACAGGACCACGCTGATATTAAAGAGCGCTTGAGTAACGATCGCCGTTACTAGACCTAATGCCAGCAACATCCCAAACCGGTCCGGCGCCAGCAGTGATGCTCGTATGCCGCGCCAGAGAAAGAGAGCAAAGACTGCAATTACCGCCAACGCTCCTACCAGTCCCAATTCTTCACCCACAACCGCGTAGATGAAATCAGAGTGAGCAAAAGGGAGGAACAGCATCTTCTGTCTGCCCTGAGCGAATCCCAAACCATTCGGCCCCCCGGAGCCCACGGCAATAAGCGACTGCACCACCTGGAATCCGCTCCCCTGCGGATCCGCCCACGGATCGAGAAAAGTGATCAAACGCCGAATTCGAAATGGGACAAAGATCAGCAGCCCCGCACCAATTAACAGAGCCGGTGTCGCTACCATTGCCAGGTGCTTTAGCCGAGCGCCGGAGGTGTAGACAACGACGATGAAAATCATGCCGAGCATCATTGCCGTACCGAGGTCAGGCTCGATCACGATCAGACCGGCCAACGCGAATGTAACAATAGCGCATGGCATAAAAGTGGCCCAGAACTGGCCTTCCTCACCAGCGCGCCTCTCCAGGAAGTAAGCAAGAAATATCACCAGGGACGGCTTAGCCAGTTCGGACGGTTGAATTGAGAGCTTGGGAAGCTTGATCCAGCGATGAGCGCCGTTGGTGGCCGGGAACGCGAACACAGCGAGCAACATTACGGTCGTCACCGCCAGCAAACCGTAGACGACTCGGCGATTTCTTAAGTGCTTGTAGTCGACCTGCATCGCGGCCAGCATCACGACAAAACCGATTCCCGTCCAGATTCCTTGCTTGAGAACGTAATGAAACTCATCGCCGTTTTCGCGTTGTGCCATAACCGCCGAAGCGCTGTAGACCATCACGACGCCGAAAAGCGCCAGACCGACCGTGGTCGCAAACAACCATTTGTCTGGATTTAGCTTTCGGGCCATTGCTTAAAACCGTCCAATCTCCAAGGTCCAACGTCCAACGTTAGCTGGTAGGACTTTGGACACTGGACATTAGACTGCGCACTTCTCTCTTGAAAGCTTCCCCCCGGTGCTCGAAGCTTTTAAACATATCGAAGCTCGCACACGCCGGCGCGAGCAAGACAATGTCGCCGGGAAGCGCTGACCGAAACGAGAGTTTGACGGCTTCGTGCATGTCAACGGCTCGATGGATAGGTGCGTATTCCCCAAGTTCCTTTGCGATCCGCGCCGCGTCTTCACCAATCAAAACAAGTTGCCGCACGCTCTGGCGGATGAGCTCCGCAAGCGGAGTGTAAGGCGCTTTCTTACCCTTGCCGCCGAGAATTAAAACGAGCTTGCCCGCATCATCTTTGAAAGCTTCAAGAGCTTTCAGCGTCGCATCGACGCTGGTGGCCTTGGAGTCGTTGTAAAACTTGACCTCCTTAATCTCAGCTACAAGCTCTAGACGATGCTCCACCGACTCGAAGCCACTCACCGTTTCCCGCATCGATTCAGGACTGGCGCCGCACGCAAGCCCAACTGACAACGCCGCCAGCACGTTCTCAACATTGTGAAACCCGCGGAGTTTTATCTCGTCACGCTTCATGAGCGTCCGTTCGCCAGCGCCGGTGCGAGAAACCAAGTCCCGCCCGCGTAGGAAGAGTCCCTCGCAGAGCTCGCGTCGCACGCTAAAGGTCACGACTTGAGCACGCAAGCCGCTCGCCCAGGACGAAACCACTTCGTCATCGCCATTGAGTACAGCTACGTCGCCTGGCTCCTGGTTCATAAAAATTCGGTGCTTGGCCGCGGCGTAATCGGTAACTGCTTCGTATCGATCCATATGATTTGGCGTAACGTTCAGCACTACTGCAACCGAGGGATGGAATTCCTTGATCGTCTCCAACTGAAAGCTCGATAGTTCGACAACCGTCCAGCCGTCATCCCTTGAGCCTTCTACCAGAGTTAGCAGCGGTGTACCGATGTTTCCACCCACTTGCACGGGCAATCCCGCATCCTTCAACAGCTCCCCAATCAATGCCGTTGTCGTGGTCTTGCCGTTAGTCCCGGTGATGGCCACCATGCGGCCCTTCAAAAACCTCGAAGCCAGTTCTACCTCGCCGATGATTTCAGCGCCCGCTCGCTCGGCGTACCTGACCGGAATGCTTTTGACCGGAACACCGGGGCTCACCACCAGAAAGTCGATATTGTCGAGCAGCCAACCAGGCGCCTCGCCGGGAAGACAACCTATCCCCTCATCTTTCAGGGCCACCGCTTCCGGGCTCCACTGTTGTATTGGCTTCTCATCGTTGAGGGCGACGGTGGCGCCGCGCGCGGCCAGAAACTTCGCGCTGGCAATTCCGCTGCGCGCTGCGCCCATCACTAAGACTTTCTTGCCAGCCAGTTCCAAACAACCTCAATGGAGTGAACAGCGGCCAATTTCCAATTTGCGATCTTTGACAAAAGTTTGCCACCCTGCGGAATCGAGATGCCGCTCGCGAATCGCAAAATCGACAATCGGCAATCTCTTCACTGCCACACTGCCCACTGCCTACCTCAGCTTCAACGTCGAGAGACTTAAGAGCGCAAAAAGTATCGCCAGGATCAGAAATCGAAAGACGATTTTCGATTCCTTCCAGTCCTGCATCTCGAAATGATGATGCAGCGGGGTCATCTTAAAGAGTCGCCTGCCCGTGCCAGTGGTTCTTTTGGTCATTTTGAAAACACCTACCTGGAGCATCACCGACAAGGCTTCCAAAACAAAAACGCCGCCCACCATTACCAGCATGAATTCCTGTTTCGTGAGGATACTGACGGTACCAATCGCTCCGCCGATAGCCAGACTTCCCACATCTCCCATGAAGACTTCGGCCGGCGGCGCGTTATACCAAAGGAATCCAAGGCTGGCGCCGGCCATTGCGCCACAAAACACAGTCAACTCAGCCGCTTCAGGCCGGTGTGTTAGTTCCAGGTATCTTGCCCAGCGCGCATCGCTACTTAAGTAAGTGAAACCAGTCATGGCGGCCATAGCAATGAAGGTCACGCTAATTGCCAGGCCGTCCAGGCCATCGGTCAAATTCACTGCGTTTGACCAGCCCAGCAACACGATCACAATCAATATCAGGTAAAGATAAGGTCCTATGAAACTGATCCCGAAGGGCTCAGATGTAGTTTTCAGGAAAGGAATGCTGACATTCCATGAATAGTCGCTGGCTAAGTACTTGGTAGAAACAAAAAGGACGATCCAGACACCAATGGCAATTAGGAGTTGGGCCAGCAACTTCTGTCTGCCGGTAAGACCCAGGCTTCGCTGTTTGGCCATCTTCGCGTAATCGTCAAGAAATCCGATCGTGGCAAACATGAGAGTCGCGATTATTATCGTCCAAATATAGATGTTTGTTAGACGCGCCCAGATTAGAGTCGAGATAAGCACCGAGCCAACGATCAACACACCTCCCATGGTGGGCGTGCCTCGCTTTGCCTTGTGACCCTGCGGGCCTTCCTCACGAATCTGTTGTCCGACGTTCCACCTCCGTAGTGCCTGAATAAACTTGCCGCCAAACAAGAGGGAAAGCAGCAGGGCTGTGATCGTGGCGTAGGCAGTGCGGAAAGTTACATACTGAAAGACATTAAGAGCCTTGATCAGAAACCAGTCCTTCTCCTTGAAATGGCTGTAGAGTAGTTCGTATAAAAAGTAGTAGATCATCTTCGGCGTTTTTATCCGAGGATCAAAAATCGATGGTCTTCAAGGCATAGACAAAGCCTGTGTTCGGTGGCTTCAGAGGCTTTCACCGGTGTCCGCCAGGTCGAATCGTAAGCGAAGCGCCCTTATTATTTTATCTGTAGCTACCCCTCGGGAACCTTTAACTAGGATCAGATCCCCTTCCTTCACCTCGTTCAACAGAGCTTCCGCGGCCTCCTGAGAGCTATCGAAAAACCGAGTTGTCGTTAAGCCCGCTGTTCTTGCCCCGGTTATTATTTCTGCGGCAAGACCGCGAATCCCCCAGAGGACATCTACGCCGCTGAGGGCAATCTCATGTCCAGCTTCTCGATGCAGCCGTGCCTCGTCAGGTCCAAGCTCCAACATCTCACCGGCTATTACAATTCGTCGTTTCCTGGTCTCCTCCGCCTCGGTGATCGTCTGAACCATGCTAATCAGGGAACGTGGATTCGAGTTGTAGGAATCGTCCACAACTGTAAAACCAGCGGCGAAGTCGAGCCGTTCACCGCGCATGCCCAGCGGCTTCACCTGTCGCAAAGCGGCTGCGATAGGGTGCGGCGGAATCTGTAGGCATGTCGCCACCGCAGCCGCGGCGAGAGCGTTCATCAAGTTATGACGGCCGCTCATTGGCAATACAGCCTCCGCCTCACCAAGAGGTGTCTTCAACCGAAAGTTTACCTGACCCAGATGTGCGGTCTCGATCTCTGCGGCTGTGACGTCTGATTCGTGATCGATGCCAAACGTAAGCAAGGGGCCACGGTGCTTTTCGCGCATTCGAATCACCCACTCATCATCAGCATTCAAGACAGCAGTTCCCCCAGGCTTGAGACCCTCAATCAGCTCGGCCTTAGCGGCCGCGATGTTCTCGATAGTTCCCAGGTATTCAAGGTGAACCGGAGCTACCAGCAACTCTACTCCGATGTCGGGTGGAGTAATCTCACAGAGCCGTCGGATTTCGTGAGTCGGTGAAGACATCCCCATCTCCAGCACCGCGACATCGAATTGCTCCGGCGATCTGCCTTGACGCACCATTTGTAACACCGAGAGCGGAAGACCCAAGCCGTTGTTATAATTTCGCTCGCTCTTAAGAATGCGCCATCCCGTGGTACCGAGAACCTGCGCCGTTAATTCTTTCGCCGTTGTTTTTCCCGCACTCCCGGTGATCCCTACAACGGTCTTGCCCCAGGCTTCGTAGACCCCGCGAGCTAGCCTCTGCAGAGCCGCAATTGCATCGTCAACTAATAGGAGCCGAGCCGCCCGCGCCTGGAGCCGTTCATCGTCGCGAACCCGGTCGGCACGGGCAACGGCGGCGATGGCGCCGCGCCCCAGAGCATCGGCGATGAATTCATGCGCATCAACAAATATCCCATTAAAGCCGGCGCGGGCGTAATCTTCCTGCGATAACGCAAAGAAGAGTTCGCCCGCGTTAACCAACCGCGAATCGATGGAAAAGTCAGTAATTTTTTTGTCAAACAACTCGGCGCTTACCTGTGCGGCATTAGCGCCCATCAGTATCGACGCTTCTCGGACATTCACGTTGTTCCAGCCTCGTCTTCCAGCCTTTCCGCTCTCCCCGCGATGATGCCCAAACTTTGCGATATCTCGGTCCGATCCACAGCATCGTATATGCCGGAAACTCCGGCCACCGGCTCAACCGTTTCGATCCGAGCCTTTTGCTCAGCACGAATGGTACGGAATCGCTTCCGACAAGCGCCCACTCTAGAGCTTACTCCATTTTCAGAACTGCTTCTGCTCAAGCTGCGATGGGGGATCATCTTTGCTCCGTGAAAGATCAGATTTGTTGAAAATTCTGATGATCAAAGCAAACTTGGTCGGTGCAAGCCCATCAGTTGCCCCTGCCGAAGTCAACGGAGACTACCTGACCTGATCCGAGCTCTGTGCCCGGCGCCGGACTTTGGCGTATCACGTGGCCGTCACCCCGAGCCTCTACTTGCAGTCCCAGGTGGGCACATGCACGCGCTACGTCCCGAACACTTTGCCCGCGCAAATCCGGCATCAAGATTGCTCTACTGCTGGCCACGGCATAAATGATTTCGCGCCCCGTTCCGTCGCGCCTGGCGACGCTCGGCAAAGTGGCCTTGCGCGCGTCTTCCACTCGGGTCCGCTGTTCCCTAGCTTTGGCGACCTTAGGACTCTGCACTGACGGCGCCGCCTGAGCGACCTGATGCGACTCTAAGTTGAGCTTCGTGTCGGGAGCGATCCCCAGGTCCGGCAATGTATGTTCCGCTATTTCACGGAAGACCGGCGCCGCCACGTCGCCCCCGTGGTAAGCGCCGGCCGGTTCGTCAATCACAACAATGATCACTACGGCGGGGTTTTCCACAGGAGCGAAGCCAACAAATGATGCAATGTGCTTCGTTTTCGAATATGTCTTCGTCTTCGAATCAATCTTTTGCGCTGTGCCAGTCTTGCCCGCGGCGCTGTAACCGTCGAGTTGGGCCAGTTTGGCCGTCCCGTTCAGTGTTACTTCCTCGAGCATCCTGCGCAAAGCGCGCGCTGTTTCCGGAGTGACCACGCGACGCTGTTCAGGATTTGAACGATATAAGTTAGTTCCGGAGGATGTTCGGATTTCACGAACCAGATGAGGAGCCACACGCACACCGTCGTTTGCCAGGACGCCGAACGCCGCAGCCATCTGAAGCGGAGTTACGCCAATCTCCTGACCGATAGCAATGGATCCAATAGACGATGCCTGCCAGCGTTTCACAGGCCGCAGCAAGCCCGGTGTCTCACCCGGTAGCTCGATACCGGTGCGCGAACCAAAACCGAAACGAGTGATGAACTCATGCATACTGTCATCACCTACGCGCAGTCCCAGTTTGATGGCCGCTACGTTGCTCGACTTGGCAAGCGCATCGCGGATCGTCAGACTGCCAAAGGGCTTATGATCCCGAATGGTTCGCCCCGCAATTGTGATCGCGCCCATCTGGCAATCGATGCGATCCTCGGGCGTTACCAGGCCCTTTTCGATGGCCGCAGAAAAAGAAACGATTTTGAATGTGGATCCCGGCTCGTAGATATTTTGCAATGCCCAGTTGGATCGCGCTTCTGGCCAGACAGCGCCGACGTCATTAGGGTCAAAAGTGGGAGCATTGGCAAGCGCCAAGATTTCTCCCGAATTGGGCTCGAGAACAATCGCCGTCCCGGACTTTGCACGGCTTCGCCTAACTGCGGCTCCGAGTGCCTGTTCGGCCCAATACTGAACCGATTGATCTATCGTGAGTACTATCGTTTGCCCCGGCTTTGAAGGAAGTTCAAAACTCTCGTAGGCATTTCCACTTGAATCCTTCTCAAAGAAGAGTTTTCCAGCTTCACCGCTAATCTTCTCGTTATAGATTTGTTCCACTCCACCTAGCCCAACACCATCAAGCCCAACAAAACCCAGCACATGGGCCGCCAGTGAACCGTTGGGATAGAAACGCTTGGGCTCCGTCCGGAAGTGAACACCAGGCAAGCCCAAACCGCGGAACTCTCCTGTTTGGTAGGCAGACAACCGCCGCGCCAACCAAAGAAATCTGCGACCACTATCCCTGGCCTGGGTAAGCTGATTGACCAAACTCTCTTGGTCTTGCTTGAGGACTGAGGCCACTCGAGTTGCAACACAAGCGATGTCTCCGGGCCTTTCAAATTCTGCTGGATCGACGAACATGGATGCGGTTTGAATACTGCGTGCAAGCTCACGGTCGTGCCGGTCGAGAAGTTGTCCGCGTTCAGGTTCCGTGTCCAGGACAAATTGCTGCTGCCGTTGCGCGCGTCCGATCAGTCTGTCGTGGTCGGAAATCTGCAGGTAGACCAGACGTACACTAATCGCCAGCATCCAACAGACAATTAACGCCGCGACAAAAAGCGCGCGGCGTATCGAAGCGTCAGGTCGAGTTTTCGATTCAGCGGAAAGGCGTCCCAACATTGCCGAAATGGATCCCTTCTAACAGTGCCGACAGGGAACAGCACCAACTTTGTTCGACGTCGCCCGGGGTGACGTAGTTTCAAGCAACTGCTAACGATTGAACGAAGCGGGAGGATTAATAAGTGCCGTGGCCACGGGAAGCCGTCTTAGTTCGTTGGCCCTCTGGGTTCCAACCTGTCCGGCCCGCAACGGCTTCAAGCCCAATTGAAGTGCCGCAGATTCCAACCGAGCCGGCGCTGATGCTTGTTCCTTTTCAAGCAGTAATCGCTGTTGCTCTGCCAGCAGCTGGTGCCGTTCCTTGCGCAGATTCTCGCTCTCGTACCCAAATTGAACCGCGGTGAAATGCTGCCGCTCCGCATATACAAAACCAGCCGCCAACAGGAGGCTGCAAGAAAACAGTAGTACCAGACGAGAGAGCGAGCGAAAGTCACGTGCGCGACGGACACGAGTGTTTCGCTGGGTTGAAGGAGGTTTTTGCATCGTAGGCTCCAGCTTTCGGGTTCTAGGCAATAGCGACGAGTGTGAAACTCCTGGGCACTCGTCATGGTAAAGAGAGTCTCCGGCAAGCCCGCAACTTAGCGCTACGCGCTCGCGGATTCTGCGCTATCTGAGTATCATCAGGAACAACCGGACGCCTTGTCAGGAGTTCAACTGCCCGCCGAGCGCCACAGGAGCAAACCGGAACTCGTGGCGGGCACTGGCAGTACCCGGAGAGCCGGCGGAGTTCCTGCTTAATAATTCGATCCTCAAGCGAATGAAAGCTAATCGCTACGAATCGTCCGTCCGGTTGTAAAAGATCTATAGCTGCGCCAACGAATTGATCGAGCTCGGCGAGCTCGCGATTAACTGCTATGCGCAACGCCTGAAAGGTTCGCGTTGCCGGATGAATATCTCTGGGCTTGCTATAACCTACTGCGCGTTGCACCAGATCGGCCAGAGCTTTAGTTGTTCGAATCGGCTCCCCTCGCTCGCGACTTTCGACGATCCACTTGGCAATGCGGCGCGAGCGCCGTTCCTCGCCGTATTCAAAGAGAATTCTCGCAATCTCTGTCTCCGACTCCTGAAGCAGCAAGTCGGCGGCGGTTTCTGTCCCGCCCGTTGGATTCATCCGCATATCCAACGGAGCGTCAAAGCGAAAACTAAAACCTCTCGTGGCGGAATCAATTTGCAGTGAGGAAACGCCGAGATCAGCAAGGACTCCCTGTATTTGCTTTTCTCCGCTCTCCTCCACGATTGAGTTAATTTCTCGGAAGTTCGACTGGACCGCACGAAATCGATTTCCAAACCGCGCCAGCCGATTACTAACGTAATCGAGCGCCTCTTCGTCGAGGTCGATCCCGATTACGCGAGCCTCAGTGGAGCTTTCGAGAATCGCTTCGGTATGACCGCCGAGTCCTACTGTGCAATCGACGAAGACACCTCCTCGCGCAGGAGCGAGGAATTGCATCGTTTCTGTTAGCAGCACGGGGCGGTGGGGCGCACCTTTGCCCCCCAAAGGCGCAGCCATCACCATCGCCCCGTGATCTTGTTCAAAGAACTTTCCGTACGTGAATCGTAAATCGGGAATCGTGAATCGGGAGGTCTTTTCATTTAACGATTTACCATTTACGACGTTTCTAGATTCCCAATCTCGCAATCGCCGCTTCGTCTTCTTCCGTATAAGGGTCTGAAAGCATGCGTAACTTAAACTTATCAAGCTCCCAAACCTCGAGGTACGTCAGGTACCCAAGGACCGCTACGTCACCAAGAACCTCGGCACTCTTGCGTAGCAGCGGATGGATCAGTAATCGGCCCTGTCCGTCGATGGTAGCCTGTTGGCCATAGTAGTTCGTTCTATCAAGGAACTTGCGTCGTGCCGGGTCCATCGTTGGCAAGAGCGAAAGGCGTTCCTCGATGGATTCCCATTCCTTCAATGCGTATATGCGAACGTTTTCACCCGTAAGACTCGTAATGTAGAATTCGCCACCATGTTTATCTTCTATCAGACGACGGAAGGGCGTCGGCACCTTTAGCCGACCCTTCGGGTCTATCCGGGCCGTGTAGTTTCCCCGCAGCATATTAGTGGCGGTCCAAGGATTGGGGTGGCCGTCAGGAAAAGTTGCTAATGATCGGTCGTAACAAGGGTTGGACCCACTTCCGACCACTTTCGACCACCCCGAGTCGAATACTACGCCGCCCATTTTGACGTGTCAATAGGAACCCTGGAAATACTTTGGTTTTCCTGAACTCAAGTCAACAGTCCCAAAAGTTCTTGTTCGCCTATTGTATGCCGCCTCGTCGACAATGAGTGGGGAATGCCACGATGGTCTTCAAGCCTTTGCCGATTTTATTATTCCAGCAAACCTCATAGGCAGGTCCTAAACCTTGATGTATATTGACCCGCCGAAGTTAAGGTCCAACAATTCTTGACCGAGTGACATCTGGATGGAGCCAATCCTGGGACGACTACCCGAACTTCTCCTCTTCGGCTTGATTGCCGCGGGAGCAAACTTGGTTGGGGGTCTAGTATTAATCAAAGCCGGTGGGCACCGATTTGGAGAGCGCTTTCTGAAATATTTGGTTGCGCTCGGAGCGGGCTTCATGTTGGCCGCCAACTTCATCGAGATCCTTCCCGAGACTGTCAGCCTATGGACGGGTAGCCGTTCGGGGGAAAACGCCGCAGAGGCGGTGGTCGGCGCCATGACGCTCTTACTCGCAGGTTATCTGGTCATTCAACTCTTCGAACACACGATTGCTCCGCACTTTCATTTTGGCGCTGAGACACATCCGGAGCCGTTTATGCGACCTTCCGCCGCCTATACAGCCGTCGGCGGACTCTGGATTCATACGTTCTTCGACGGGGTCTCGATCGCGGCGGCTTTCCTGATTAACTATAGAGTCGGGCTGTTAGTTTTTATTGCGATCCTCTTGCACAAGATGCCTGAAGGGTTCACCGTTGCCTCTATAATGTTGGCATCCGGACGGTCTGAGAAGAAAGCCCTGCTGGCTACTGGGGCGATCGGCGCGGCCACACTTGCCGGTGTAGTCGGAGTCGCCCTGCTTCAAGCGAAGATTCAGTCGGCGGTTGCTTATGCCCTGCCCTTCTCCGCCGGCGTAACCCTCTACGTTGCCGCCAGCGACTTGATTCCTGAGGTGAATCATAACGAAGAACGAAACCCCACGGTGTCGATTGTCGTTTTTGTTGGCGTCGCGCTGTTCTATCTTTTACATAAACTGATTGGAATGCTGGACGGACTAACGGCTTTTCGACTTGGTTAGGAGACATGGTTTTTAGACCCGGGTTGTTTCGAAAATTCCTCTTTGCTCTGCTGGCCATCGCGTTCGCGACTCTGGTTTGGCTCCCTGGTCTAAATGTTCAGGCGCAGTCTGCGACTAAGTCGCCCATTCCTCTTCCCGAACCATTCACTCCAGTCGCTGACTATGCCAATGTCATAGAACCTGACACTCGAAGGCGTCTGGAAGCGATCTACACGAATCTTAAGCAACGAGCTGATATAGAGTTTGCAGTCGTGATCGTGCCAACAACTGGCGAGCGCGATATCTTTGAGTACTCGTTGGATATTGCCCGTGGGTGGGGGATTGGATCAAAGGAAGGTGAGAAGAACGGTTTCCTGTTGGTGGTGGCCGTAAATGACCGGAAGTACTTTACGCAAGTTAGCAATCACCTCGAGGGTGACCTGACTGATGGTTTAGTTGGACAAATCCAGCGAGAACGGTTGGTACCGCAGTTCAGACGGGGAAACTACAACCAGGGAATCTACGATACGATTCAGGCCTACATCGCGACTCTGGCAGAAAAACGTGGATTTAGCATTGAAGGTATAGATCAGAGCTACGCTTATCGCGAGTCGCGTGAACAACAACCAAGGCTCGAACCCACGGGCGTAATGTCTTCTTCATGCTTCACCCTCGGTGTCATTGTTTTTGTCATTATTATTATCCTTCTTTCCATGAGGCGAGGCGGAGGTGGAGGCTGCCTGAACATGTTTCTACTGGGCTCGTTGCTCAATCGCGGTGGCCGGGGAGGTTGGGGCGATTCCAACAGCGGCTGGAGTGGTGGCGGATTTGGGGGTACCGGTGGCGGTGGCGGATTTGGTGGTGGATTCGGAGGGGGAGGTGATTTTGGCGGCGGCGGCGCGGGCGGAAGTTGGTAGTTGCCCCAGTGGTTCGCGCCCGCACACCCGGAATGCTGTCGCGCCTTGAGTTGGGATTCTGCTACTATCCACCGAATACTAAAAGATGGTTAAGACATTAGTTAAGGAAGCGTTGAATGGCCTGGTTATCGACTTGCGCGCGACGCACGGCGACAATCTCGCCTCCGTAGTGCTTTACGGTTCCGCAGCAGCAGGGGACCAGGTAGAGTTGCGCTCTGATTACAATCTGCTTATCGCACTGAACAGGATAACTCCTGAAGATCTTCGCCAGGCTCAGGCCCCAATGCGAGAATGGCGCCGGTTGGGAAATCCACTCCCTGTCTACTTCACAGTCAACGAACTATCGGATGCCGCGGACGTATTTCCGATCGAGTTTCATCAGATGGCAAAGGCGCGCGTTATACTCTTTGGCAAAGACCCCTTCGAGTACGTAAGGATTTCTGACGCTCACTTGCGGCACCAGGCCGAATTTGAGCTTCGGAGTAAGTTGATTCAACTCCGTCGCCTTTATATTCCCGCGTCTGGTTCAGTCGAAAAGCTTTGCGATCTGATGAACAACAGTCTGGCGAGTTTCGCGGCCCTGTTTCGCGCGGTGTTGATGTTGTACGGTAAGGAACCGCCGGTTGCGAAACCCGACACCGTGCGAGCGACGGCCAAACTGCTGAACCTCGACCTTGAACCCTTTGAAAGAATATTTGCCATGCGGGCCACGGGCGAGCGGCCCGCCACGGAAGAGGCAGCCAATGAACTCTTCGGGGCCTATATGGTCCAGATCGAACACGTAGTTGAGGCGGTTGACGAAACTGGGCTCGCAGAAACACCCTAACCGGGGTCCCTGGCTGGGCAAACTCGCCGGGGTAGTAGGGAAGTGAGTTTTCAATCCATTGGGAGATCAAAAAATGAACTACAAGCGAACATTGTTAATAGCTTTAACCATCTTCGTGTCACTAACGGCGAGTGGTTGCGGCTACAACACGCTCACAACCAAGCAACAAAACGTGAAGGCCAAATGGGCCAACGTCGAAACTCAACTTCAACGCCGGGGCGACTTGATTAATAACCTGGTCGAATCTGCGAAACTTGCCGGCGTCCAGGAACAAGAAGTCTTCGGTAAGATCGCTGAAGCGCGATCCCGGCTTTTGAACGCCACGAACCAGGCGCCCCAAGGCGAGGGTGGCGACAAGTCCCCGGAGCAAAAGCAGGCGGTGATCGACGCGGCTAATAGTTTTGGCGGCACGATTGGCCGGTTACTCGTGCTGCAGGAGGCGTATCCCCAGTTGCAGTCGAACCAGAACTTTTTGAAACTGCAGGACGAAGTGGTGGGAACGGAGAATCGCATTGCAACGTCGCGCAAGGACTACAACGACGGAACGCAGGATTACAATACGACCCGCGCCAGGTTCCCTACAGTCATTTCGGCAAAGCTGTTTGGCTTTAAGGAAGAGCCTTACTTCAAAGCCGAGGAAGGAGCGACGCAGGTGCCCAGGATCGACTCAAACACTCTGCGTCCTAACGCCACCCCAACCAAATAGCGCCTTAATGTGGTGGTTATAGACACTGAAAGGCCACCTTCTCAAGGCGGCCTTTTTACTAATTAGCTAGCAACTAAAAACCCCTCGAGCTACACATCGCGCAGTGGTCACAGGGCTTGCCGCCGGGTTCCAGGCTGCAGGTTTTCTCTTTCTCAAAGAAGTCTACCAATTCGGATACAGTGGCTTCCTCGACTCCAAATTTCTCCTGACTGGGGTGTTCTACAGAGCCATTGATGCCAGCTAGCCAGGGCGAATGCATCACCGGAACGGGTCGCTCGCTCCTGCCGGAACTGGAGGATGTGAATCCTACCTCCGGGTTGGGTGAGTCTCGGGGGTTGGAGCGGACTCTCAATTCAATCTGCGCGAGCCGTTTTTGTAGTTCACTCAGTCCGGCCCGCATCGCAGCCAGCTCAGCGCTCAAGTCGGAAGGCGAGCTTAGAGCTGCACTCTTAAACGGTTGGCCTTCTGGGCCCCCAGATACACGTCTGGCGATTCTTTCCGCAATCAGCCGCGCCTGTTCAGGTTCCCTGTTCATTATTTATAGAAGACGGGGATCACGCCTGCATGTTTTTGTAGTGCGGCGCCTTTGCAG
>JACCSP010000102.1 GCA_013812905.1 Pyrinomonadaceae bacterium | reverse complement strand
GTTCAAAGTCTCGTACATGTATTGCGACCCTCTAGTTTTGTGAATCATTACAGAAAATCTCAGTCAACGCTATATTTTGGTTGCGGCCCGAAAACGGGCTGCGTCATGTGGTTTAGTGGATCGTTCTTATTAATCTAATAATAGCCCCCTTTTCGGCGGCCGGCGAGGTGGCCTCCTCATCGAACAGCTGGGCCCTTGATCGTCCGCACGATGCCGACCTTTTCTTTAACAGTTATGAACTGGTTGGCCGCGATGTTGCTAAGAGTGTCCACCTGCCCGCTCGGCCATTGAATCTCAAGTGTCTTCACTCTTTGATTCTTGCCAATTCCGAAATGGACACGCAGATCATTTTGCGAGTAGTAGCTGCCGCCACTGCGCACTTCGTCGATCTGGCTGCCGTCTTCGGTAGCGCATTTGATGCGGGCGCCGATGCCATCCCGATTCGATTTTACTCCGGTGGTCTTAATCTTGATCCAATTGTATTGATTGCTGGAATCGGCGCGCAGCAACTCCGGCGGGCCGTTGACCGAATTGATCAGAATATCTATGTCACCGTCATTGTCGTAGTCCCCGAAGGCGGCGCCACGAGAGGCATTAGGCCTCATTACGGCCTCTCCGACCTTGTCAGAAACATCGGCAAAGCGGCCGTTGCGCAGATTGTGATAAAGCACCTTGGGTTGCGCATAGCCCGCTTCGGTAGTCAGCCTTTCGACTTCCGGATAGACGTGCCCGTTGACCAGAAAAATGTCGGGCCAGCCATCGTTATCCACATCTAGAAAACCGCACCCCCAGCCGAGCCAGCGTGTGTTCAGACCCATGCCTGCGGGAAAAGTCATATCATCGAACATGCCCTTACCGGTATTGCGATAGAGCGAGGATGTATCGCCGGAAAAGTTGGTCTTGAAGATGTCGAGCCAGCCATCTCGATTATAGTCTCCGGCAGATACGCCCATGCCCGCCTGGGGCTTGCCGTCGATGCTAAAAGCACTGCCAGCCTCGACACCAATATCCGTAAAGGTGCCATTCTTATTGTTATGATAAAGAGCGGCTGGCGCCGAGTCGTTAGCTACATAGATGTCTGGCCAGCCATCATTGTCGAAATCTGCGATTAACACCCCGAGACCGTATGTCCCGTTAGTCTTGGTGATAGAGGCCTTTTCCGAGACGTCTGTGAAGGCGCCCTTACCGTTGTTGTGGTAGAGCATATTGACTCCGCCGGTCAGCCCTGGGGGACCACAAGCAACCGCAAGCCCCTTGTAAAGACAGGGACCCGTTTCGGGGAGGGGTGCTGTCTTCAGATCCAGGTCAATGTAGCTCGCGACAAAGAGGTCGAGGTGCCCATCGCGGTCATAGTCCAGGAAGGCACACCCGGAACCCCATCGGGTGCGGTTACTGGCGACTCCGGCCTTTTCAGCCACTTCCGTAAATGTGCCCCTGCCGTCATTGCGGTAAAGGGCATTCTTGCCATAACTGCTGATGAATAGATCGTCGTATCCATCGTTGTCGTAATCGCCAACGCAAACGCCCTGACCCCAACCGGTGCGCACGAGCCCGGTTTTTTCGGTCACCTCACTAAACTTGCCAGCGCCATTGTTGTGGTAAAGACGATTCGTCGAGCTTACGTTCGGAGGTAATCCGTCCAGGCGAGTACCGCTGACCAGAAAGATATCCTGCCAGCCATCGTTGTCATAATCGATGAAGGCTGCGCCGCTCCCAGTGGTTTCCAATAAATACCTGTTCCGGTGCTCGTCTCCATAGATGGTCTTCGCGGTGAGGCCAGCCTGCTGAGCGACGTTGACAAACGTCACGCCCGGCGAGTGGTTCGTTTGGGATGGCGCGGAATTCTGACCGCTGACTTGGGCAAAACAAAAAAGCAGAAAGCCTGAGACCTGCCAGGCTTTTTGCTTCCCCCACGAGGCTAAAGTTGAACTGGGCATAGCCGCAGTGAGCAGATTTGATCAGGCAGGAAACCCATTCCCCAGGAACTAATCAAAATTCAACGGACGGACATTCCAGGTGCTAACAAATCCGGACATCTTTAGTTTACCAATAGCACCCTTTTATTAATATTTTGACGTCAACGAAGCCATAACGCGAAATGGCCGCAGTCTTGTTCCGCGGAGAAAATCCTATCGGGACAATCCCTTCCCCTGAGTGATCCTCAGTTTCGTATCGACCGCCGGTACGTCGACCGTTTCCAATGTGCCATCGGGCCATTGGATCTCCAGTTTGTCGACCTTGGTAGCTGTACCTAACCCGAAATGGAGAGTCATGTCGTTTTGTGAACAGTAGACGGCTCCACTAACCACCTCCTGGCGCTGTCGTATCTTGCCGGTCGTCAGGTATGCAATGCTAGCAATCGCGTCTCTGGGATTCTTCTTTGCTACATCTCCAATTAGCCTTAAGTCAAGCCAGTGGCCCGAGGGCGCGGCGACATTGCGCAGAATAGTAGGCTTTGAATCGATGTTATTAAGCACTACATCCTGACGGCCATCGCCATCCAAGTCACCGACCGCCAGACCTCTTGCCGGCCAGGCCTGGGCAAGAGCGCTGCCCGGCGCGGCTCCGACCCGCTCAAATTTGCCATTCCTCAAATTTCTGAAAAGTAGCGGCTGCTGCGCGAAGCTCGTCCCCCATTGGTTCTTATCGACCGCAGGATAGACGTGCCCGTTAGCGACAAAAAGATCCAACCAACAATCGTTATCAAAGTCGAAAAAGCTTGTTCCCCACCCCAGGAAAGGAATGGTTACCTCGCCGAGACCGGCTTGAAATGTTATGTCAGTAAAGTTGCCATCTCCGTCGTTGTGATATAACACGTTGGAATCGTCTGAGAAGTTGGTGATATGGAAGTCGACGCGACCATCGTTGTCATAATCACCGACAGCGAGTCCCATACCCGCCTGCTCGCGACCGTTTTCGTTTAAAGCTACACCCGAGGGATAACCGACCTCTTCAAAAGTTCCGTTTCCTTTGTTGATGTAGAGTTGCTTTGGCGTAGAGTCGTTAACGACGATGAGGTCAAGAAGTTTGTCTTCGTCCACATGGACGAAAGCTGAGGCAAAGCCGTAATACTTCTGCGGGTCGTTTACTCCAGTCTTGACGCTTACGTCTTCAAAGCTACCGTCCGGCTTTTGGCGATAGAGCGTGTCGCCTTCCCCGGTGAGCCCGCGGGGCCCACACATCACAGGCACGCCGCGGAACTGGCAGAAGTTCTGACCAACACCGCCCGGCTTTCCGGCGTCGCTCGGACTGGGCGGAAGACTGTTCAAATCGATATCGACGTAGCCAGGAACGAATAGATCGAGACGTCCGTCTCCGTCATAGTCTCCCCAGCTCGCGCCAGTGCTCCAGCCCTTGCGGGCCACGCCAAGTTTTTCGGCCAGATCGGAAAAAGTACCGTCGCCATTGTTATGATAGAGTCGCGAGACTCCGAAATTGGTAACATACATGTCGGCCCGGCCGTCGTTGTCATAGTCACCAACGGCCACTCCACAGCCCCAACGCTCGTTTGCGACCCCAGCTTTCTCAGTGACATCCAGAAACTTCCACTCGCCTAAATTGCGATAGAGAGCGGCTCGGGGCGCCTTCTCCTTTCCTTGCATCGCAGCAATCGTTGAACCGTTTAGGAAGTAAACATCAGGAAGGCCGTCACCATCATAATCGAATATGGCCACGCCACCCGAAGCCGTTTCAAAAATGTAGTCCTTCTGCGGACCGCCGGCTCGATGCTTGAAATTTGAGATCGCAGTCTTGTCGGTCACGTCTTCAAAGACGGTTGGAGCTTTGGGATCGGTAATGCCGACGGTGCGCCTGGACCCGTAATTCAGAGGAGTACCCGTTGAAACTCCGCCCATTCCCTGTTGCGGTTCTGCTTTTTTAGGGGGCGTTTGCGCAACGAGCGCCGGGGGACCCCCGGTCGAAGACAGCAGAAGCACAGCAACCAGGCTGTGGAACGCAACAGCACCGCGTGATTTTATCTTAATCATTTATTCTTACAGGGTTCAAAATTCTGAGATGCTTCTTTCATGACTAATCCAAATACCTTTGATCTTCTTCTGGCGTTTGCCGATGCCGTGAGCTTCGTACCAATGCACCTCAGCTTGTCTTATCTTACCATTCTCGAGCAGAACGTTTCAGCTTGGGCCAGCGACCTTTTCCGTATTTGCGTTCCAGGAACTTCAACACGCGAATCGAATGCCTGATCGCAATGATCTCAACGTCCTGGATAGAGCCGGCGATTTGAAAGTTATTTTTCTGCATTCGACTATTGTGAGGTAGTAGTCCGCCCTGCTAGCCTCGCTTCGCCTCATCAATCAAACGATTATTTTGTTCGAAAGTGATTTTTGTTTCGCCATCAAGCTTCGGCGGATATTGGTGGCGCTGGTAAACCGGATAGGCCTCTGTGCGTAAATGAGCGGGCATGTGATGCCCGCGACGTGTGGCCCGCTCGTGTCGCAGTGCGGAAATATCCAACGGAGCGATAACGATTCTTTCGCCTGGCCCTGGTGAGGCCTGAGCCAGCAAACGGCCATCGTAATCCACAACCTGACTACCACCCGGCCACGAGTATGGCGGATAATGCTTGAGACTCGCGCCCTGATTTGCAGCCACCACGTACGCAATATTCTCAAGCGCGCGGCAGCGGTTGACCACCGTCCACCAGTCCATGGGCTCGGTCGCTCCCCAGGGGTCCATGTAGGCGGACACTCGTACCAGAATTTCGGCACCGTTCGCGGCGAGCTGCCTGATCGCTTCGGGGAAAAGCCAATCATAGCAAATGGCGCAGCCGATCCTGCCAATCGGAGTATCCGCAACAGGAAACAGAGGCTCGTCGTAGCCTTCAAGATCGTGCGGGCTGGTATGGACTTCGTAGGGAATCCAGGTATTTACCTTGCGGTATTTGTATAGAATCCCCTCTGGTCCGATCAGACACGTTGTGTTGAAAACGTGACCTGCCCACCGCGCATCCACTTCCAGCATCGAGCCGCTCTGAATGTAGATGTTGTGCTCGCGCGCTTTCTGCTCAAGCCGCTCTGTATTCTCGTTGGGAATTCTAATCGCGAGTTTCTCGATCAACTCACTAACAGTTTCGAAAATCGGCGCTGAATGAGCGAACTCAGGAAAGATCACGAGTCGCACCGGCAGAAACGGCGCTGACCCTGCGACCGCCGAATCGATCATCGAAAGCATGCGATCGGTATTTCCGCGCATCGCCCGGCGATCAAGCGGATTCGGCATGTCTGTTTGGCAGGCAGCCACTGAATATCGGACGTGTTCCATACGCACTCCGAGTTCATCCACAGATTTCGCAGATTCCGCAGCGCGGCTTGGGCCGCAACCGAATCGATCCACGAAATTCCGCGAAAAGACACCAAGGGCAATCCGTGCTAGTTCCTTTGATTTCGTGGATCGTCGTTTCTGTCAAAACTTTGCTCAAAAAACAAGAAGTTGCGGCCTTGTATCACAGATATGTAGATCAACCAGACAATCATACCGCCCACGCCTAGCTGCTACCTGTCCGAGTCTCTTTTGTGCTTAATCGGCGTAACGGTGGAATCCGCAGACTAGCGCTGAACTATTGCCGTATTGATCGATGGGATGGGTGATGTAACCACCCGGGTGTTGTATTGCTCGATATATTTTCGTCGCTCGTCCGTTAACGGGTAGTGTTCCGGCCACTTGTACGGGTAACGGCTCATGCCATGAAACGGCAGCGGAGCAATTGTGTCGGGGCTCGCTGAATTGATATCCATCTCCTTGCTGAAACCATTCGCGTAGAGCAGGAAGGTGCGCTTCCAGCCAGCGGCCAAAAAAGGCAACCTTGTAGCGTCAAATGAAATCCTCAGTTCATCACCCGGCCGCGAAATCACAAACATATCATCACTCTCGGAGAGCAGTTCCAACACGTTGCCTTCGCGAGTGTAGTGCCCCGTCATAACTTTCCAGGGCGAATTGAATGACACGTTATGATAGTCGTAGCTAAATGGCTCGCGTCCATCGGGAGTCACCTCGCGCGAGAAACCTCGCCAGTTCAGGTCGGCAACAAGGGGATCGAGTTTAGTTATCTGAGTTGGATTATCCTCTCTGGACGTGTTCACAAGAATTTGGTCCCAGTAAATCCGCATATTTGTCACGATGCGTACGTTCCGATTACCGCTGAGAAACTTGTCTGTGAGATCAACCGTAACCGTTTGCGGACGCCCGACCGGAATACCGATGTTATCGATTACCGTTCGCCACCTACCGCTCTTGTCCTTCACTTGCAGTGCCGGTGGTTTTAATTTTTTACCCGCTTGCGATGCAGCAACGTTGTCACTTGACCACGCGTAGTCAGTCCACCCGGTCAACAACAACAGAGTCTTGTCCAATGTCCAATGTCCAACGTCCAATGTCTGTTTATTGATACTGGACTGTGTTAGGCGGTCTTTGGACTTTGGACTTTGGACTTTGGACCTTGTGGACTTGGGACTTTGGTACTTGGTCTCTCCTCTGGGAATTTCTATCGTCAAGGTGTGCTCTTCCGCATAGCCGCGAATACGGTCAAGGCGGAAATCATCTGGATAGCGGCGATCCAATTTCGCGATCCGGTCCAGCACGTCGCGCCCCTGATCGTCGAAGGCGCTTAGCGGTTGGCTAACCAGACTTGTAACAAAAAGCTTGAACGGCTTGGGTGGATCGGTCATTCCTTCGTGCGGATAGACTTCCGTCGCTGCGGGATGCGCAATCGATAAGAGCTCAAGCCGATCCACAAAGGTGGCTTCTTCAAGCTCGTTCGTAACCCGAATTTCAAACTTGCCGTTTTGCTCTTGCAACTGATCATCACGAATGCGCACGTACTCATCAGGGTCAGGTGTGTTGTAGCGGCCGGCCTCTTCGAAATGGCCCATCTCGCCGCCACCCATGAAGTCGGTGACAAACTCAAACTGCCTGCCGTTCCAGGTGTAAAGATACGGACATGATGATGGTTTGCGGTCGAGTTCGGTGACGTTCAGCGTGATCGAATGGCCCTGGCGCGCCGTTGTCGATGTCGCTATTTGCGTCTCCGCTTGCACAATTCCCGCTGGCCACAACACACGCACAACGTCCGGCGACTGGCGTTTACCCAATCCGAAGATAATATCCGCAGGCGCAGGCGCCGG
>JACCSP010000075.1 GCA_013812905.1 Pyrinomonadaceae bacterium | reverse complement strand
GGTTGTCGTCATAAGCTGTCTCGCTAAAAGGCAGATGGATTAGGAAGTAAATGGAGGAGCGCGACCTTTTTGTGGCGCGCTGGTCTGGGATTTGAAAGCTATCGCGGGAGGTAGTCGAAGCTCGAGTCGCGAGCGAGGTTGGGAACTAACTGCACGGACCGTAACCAGTGTCGATGAAAAGCTCTTTTGTAATTGGCAGTTGAGACATTCACTGCATTCGAACTGACCACCGGACACATTTGTGGGAATACTTGGACGGGAGACTGAGAAAGACTGCTCGGAAATGTTTGATTTGAGAAGTCTTCCGTGCCTGTGTGCTGCCTGTATCGTTGTGCCGTAAAGAATAAAAACAAGCAGCAACGACGATAGCACGCGCGCCAATAAGGCACGCTGGGAGAGACTTGTTGAGTATCGTCTTCTAGTCACTGTTCTGAGCGTTATGTTACAGTCCGATGGTGCAATAGTAGGCGTGGGTGACTGGAGTGTCAAACACGCTTTGCTTACTGGCCATCGATTTTTCGCAGTGTTCTCCCCGGATTTCTTGTCGATTTTGAGATTGGTTTGATGAGGTTGGCAGAACAAAGGGTTTCCCTGAACAAACAACTGCGAATATTCCTCGCGATCCTCGGATTTCTCATCTTTCCAGCCCCTGAAGAAGTTCATGCCCAGTCGCTTAAGGTTCGATTCATCGTCACCTCACTCTCTCCTGCCAAGGTCTTAGTCGAAGCTGAAGGCCCGCTTTCTGACACCTGGTCATTTCGCAATATATACGCCGGCATACCGAGGCTCGGGCAACGCATCGAGCGTCTTAAGGGGGCGACACCAGATGAAACGGTTTCAGTGGACAACCTCGCCCCGG
This sequence comes from Pyrinomonadaceae bacterium, assembly GCA_013812905.1. Lineage (GTDB taxonomy): Bacteria > Acidobacteriota > Blastocatellia > Pyrinomonadales > Pyrinomonadaceae > PSRF01. The sequence goes on along the minus strand of JACCSP010000075.1, from coordinate 4,004 downwards.
GCGAATTTCGTTCGAACAAAGAGATTTCAAGGTTTAGTTATGAGATCCTGCTAGAAGAGCGCTCGCGAATAGCGGAGTTGTCCCACGTTTCTTGGATTAATCAGGAGAGAGGGTTCCTGATGTTGGCAGACATCTTACCTCGGCTCGGCAGAGGAAGCCTAGTTCCATCACCCACAACCATTGAATTCCAGCTCCCCTCAGGCTGGACAGTAGCATCGGCTGTTCTGCCAGATAAGAATCAGCGATATACGGTTGCGAATATCGACAGCGCAGTATTTTACATTGGCCGCGGGTTGCGTGAAACACACGTGCGTGCCGACTCTATGGATCTGGCTCTGGTTACTTCTGGTGACTGGGCTTTTGCGCACAGCGATGCTATTAAGCTTGTGGGCAAAATTGCCAAGGAATACACGAAACTGACCAAGCATCGGCTCAACGGCAGAGCGGTAATTCTGCTCGCTCCCTTTGACGGGATAGTTGGAGCTGAACGATGGACCGCCGAAGCACGCGGTGCCAGCGTGGTGTTGCTACTGGGGCCCAATGCCAGTGGCCGGGCGCTGTTGGCCAGGTTGGGCGTGGTGTTGGCGCACGAACTGTTTCACCTTTGGGTTCCCAATAGGCTACCGCTTCAGGGCGATTACGATTGGTTTTTTGAGGGTTTTACTCTCTACCAGGCTTTACTTACTTGTCTTCGCCTCAACCTGATTAAATTTGACGACTACCTAGACACGATGGCTCGTGTTTATGACTCATACCGCTCCCTACCGGACCATGATAGATTGTCCCTGATTGAGGCCTCGGAGCGCCGGTGGACGGCCGCCCCGTCTTTTGTATACGACAAGGGAATGCTCGTCGCCTTCATCCACGATCTTACGTTGCGGCAGCTTACTCGGAGTAGAACTTCAGGGGCGGATATCTACCCACAACTATTTCGCACGGCCGCGACGGGACCAGGAAATGCCAACGAGGTTATAATGTCAATCTTGAACCGCCAGCCTGGAATGAAGCAGTTTTTTGAACGTTATATTCAGAACTCGGGGGATATCGCGCTCGATGCGACTATTGCCCCGTATGGCCTTCGTGTCGAAACGAGTAACTTTCGCACCCGGATTCGGATTAACAAAGAACTGACAGTTGAGCAACAGAGGGTGCTTCGCTCCTTAGGTTATCAGGGGTAATTGCGGTTGGGCTGACTCCATTTTAGACTCGAAATGTCGACCTGTTTTTCTCGGATCCTACTAATCTTAGCGCTCTCAAGCTTTGCTGTGAGTTGTAACACCCTCGCCAAGAGGAACGATTCAGGTGTGGTGGTTGCGCGACGTGCGCAGATCCGCAGCTCGACGGCAGTAGTCGCGGCAGATTTGTTGGAAGTTAACCGCGGAGACGCGGTTGAGATTCTTGAGTCGCTTGATGTGCAAGACCCAAGTGACAACACGCGGAAAGAGCGGTGGCTTCGTGTCCGGCTGAATGATTTAGAGAACACTGAAGGCTGGATTGAGGCGCGCAATGTCATGCCAGAAGAAGTGTTCGAGGCTTCCCGTAGACTGGCTGAGGAAGACAAGGATGTCTCAGCGCAGGCCACCGGGCAATTGCGCGCCAGCTCGAATCTCCGACTCTCTCCTGATCGGAGCGGCAATGAAAACATTATGATGAGACTCGACACGGGGTCGAGTTTTGAAATCGTTGGTTGGAAACGGATCCCGAAGCCGAAGTCCTCAGAAGCAATCGAGAGTGACGTGGCGCCAAAGGCGGGAAGTGCCCAACCGATGGCCAACCGAAGAGCGAGTCGCACTCAGGAAGAGAACCAGACTGAGGAAGCAAACGAGCTCTGGTACAAAGTTAGGCTGTCCGCTGCGATTTCGCCGGCGCCCGCAGGCTGGATTTATGGCAAACAAGTTGAGCTCAGAGTGCCTAGCGATATTATCTTCTATCGCACAGGTCGAGAGTTTGTCGCGTGGCAAAGGCTTGACGGTGGTCCGAGCGAACCCGAAGGATCTTTAACGGATAAGAATGCGGGGAAGGAAGCGCGACCCGGCAGTTGGATTATTCTGGAGAAGAGCAGCTCCAACCAGTCTCGCTCTCTTGATGAACCGGATTTCGATCGTATCTATGTGGTCGGATATGATAAGCGCAATCAGGAGCACTACACTGCCTACCGTAGTTCCGATGTGAAGGGCTTCTTACCGCTGAGGGTAAAAGGGCAGGGCGAAAACAAGACCTTTACTGTCCGGGTGCAAGATCACGGCGGCGAGATCACGGACGCGCAATATAGTGTTTATAAGGACGGTGGGGGAGTATTGAAAGTGTCGGCTCCCGGTGCTCTCGACGCTAGGCGCCGTAAATAGCCTAATCCGCACCCGCACCGCGCGATATCCTCTCGCCCGCCTCATCGAAGATCCTAGGATGGGCTTTCTAATGAATCGTCCAGCAATAGTTGCAATCTGCGGGCTCGCCTCAAACGTCGGCAAGACAACAATGATGTGTCGGTTATTGAGAAATCTACCGGGCTGGGAAGCAATTAAGACAACTCGAGGGCACTATAGATCCTGCGGCAAGGATCCCCATACTTGCTGTGTAAGTAAGTTGTTGGGTAATGAGCCAGTGATCCGTTCGGGACGCGATCAAACCTACGAACCCGGCAAAGATACTGGAGAATACTGGAATGCGGGGGCGAAGAACGTGCATTGGATGATCGCCACCGAGCATCAAGTCGAGACGGGGATCAACCAAGCTCTCGATCGCGTGCGATCAAAAGGGGTTATCATAGAAGGCAACAGTTTCACTCAATTTGTTAACGTCGATTATTTGATAATGGTCGCTCGCGCAAATGATTTAAAGATCAAAGGCTCAGCCAGACGCGCTCTGAGTAAAGCTTCTGCTCTGTATCTTTGGAATGGCGCAGGACTCGAAGACGATGCCCGACGCGCTTTCAGTGAATGGGCGGAAAGTTCCAAACTAGGGCATCTGGTGGACGGGCTTCCTATCTACACTCAAGAGAGCTTTTCTCAGCTGCTCGCCGATGTGCGCAAAGTTGCCACTGTCTCGGAGTACAGTTGAAACGCCTCACGCATTCGTCAAACACTGATGATCGAAATGCAGCCTTTGGATGAGATGGGCCTCGACCTTTCTCAAACCGAGACCAACAAGCTGTGCGGATCGCTTAAGGATTGTGAGACTCTGCACGGTCACATGTGTGCAGGGCAGGTGGTTGGCGCACGCATGGCCCTGCTTGTCCAATTCGCGCGAACTCTCAAGGGCTACCAGACAAGCGGCATCCGCACGTTCCCAACCGCGGTGATCGCCAGTTTCAGACCTACCGTGGGGCAAAGGATGCCGAGCTCTTCAGGATGGAGCGCGTGGAATTCAGGATAGTGAATTCGATTCATCCGGCCGCGTTCTCGGGTTGTGTGCTCCCGGTGCGGCGAAGGAGTTAACGACGGACGAGAATCCCGACTGTCTGGTGACGACCAAGTGGTGTGTAAGCCCTGTGCAAGTGGGGGGCTACTACCACCTGAAAGAGGGGAATTGTTAGGCAACTGACACTGTATTTTGCGCATCAACCTCTCCCTACCAGGGCTTCGGACACGGAAGTGAATGGCCGGCTTTTCGGTTGGGTTGACAACTACTTAAACCCCCTTATAATGCCCTTTCGAAGAATGGATTTTGAGACTGGGTGCCGGGATGATGAGGGGATGGCCACGGTGCCGCTGCCTCTTTGAGATTTGGCTGGAGAGGGTGCAGCACTTTTGCTCATTAAAAAAATGCCCCCAAGGTAAAACGTGTCTTGACAGAGTCGCCTTCATAGGTTACAGTCTCCGTTTGCTTGGGGCGAGTTCAGATCGTCTGTAAGGCAATCCAAAACAGTTTGGAATCGATGTTTGAAAACTAGATAGAGCGTGTCCATATCAATGACCTTTGAGAGTCAAACGTCGAGCGATAAAGCTCGCGTTCAAAACTCTAAAGAAGAGTCATTATCGGATACTGAACAACCAGTACGGATAATG